>DASXAA010000106.1:0-23238 GCA_036407035.1 Thermoleophilaceae bacterium
GTAGCCGAGCAGCAGGTTGGCGTCGGTCACGGTCGGCTCGGTGCCGCCGCTGCCGTAGCAGGCGGGGCCGGGGTCGGCGCCCGCGGAGCGCGGCCCCACGCGCAGGGCGCCGCCGGCGTCGCGCCACGCGATCGAGCCGCCGCCGGCGCCCACCGTGTGCACGTCCACCATCGGCAGCGCCAGCGCGCGGCCGCCGATCTCGCGCCCGGTGCCGACCTGCGCACCGCCGCCGACCGACAGCGAGACGTCGCAGGAGGTGCCGCCCATGTCGAGGCCGACGGCGTCGCCGGCCTCCGTGAGCGCGGCCATGCGCGCCGCGCCGACCGCGCCGCCGGCGGGGCCGGACAGCACCGTCCAGGAGCCGTGTCGCGCCGCGGTCCCGGCGTCGGCCGTGCCGCCGCTCGAGAGCATCACCTCCGGCTCCGGCAGCCCCGCCTCCCGCGCCCGCTCGGCCAGCCGGCCGAGGTAGCCGCGCAGGAGCGGGGAGAGGGCGGCGTCCACGATCGTCGTCACGCAGCGCTCGTACTCGCGGAACACGCCCGCCGTCTCGTTCGAGGTCGACACGTGCACGTCGTCGCGTCCCTCCGCCGCGATCTCGGCCACCCGCCGCTCGTGGTCGGGGCGACGGAAGCCCCACAGGAGGCAGACCGCGGCCGACTCGAACTCCACCTCCGCGAGCGCCTCGCGCAGCGCGTCCTCGTCGAGCTCGCGCAGCACGCCGTCGCGCCCGGTGCGCTCGGGCACCGCGACCCGCAGCTCGGGCGGCACGAGCGGCTCGGCGTGCGCGGCGCAGAGCCGGTAGAGGTCGGGGCGCGCCTGGCGGCCGAGCTCCTCGAGGTCCACGAAGCCCTCGGTCGCGAGCAGCGCGGTGCGCGCCACGCGCCCCTCGAGCAGCGCGTTCGTGCCGACCGTCATGCCGTGCACGAACCGCTCGACGTCCGCGGCCTCGGCGCCGGCCGCCTCGAGCGCCTCGTCCACCGCGGCCATGACACCCTCGGACTGGTCGGACGGCGTGGTCGGCGCCTTGCCGGTCACGAGCCGCTCGCCCGTGAGCAGGACGGCGTCGGTGAACGTGCCGCCGACGTCGACCCCGAGGATCACCGGCCGCAGGCTAACCGTCCACAAAGCGCGAGGGCGGCCCGCCCGGACCGCCCTCGCCTCGAGCCTGTCGTCCGCCCTAGGCGGCCGCCACCTCGAGCTCCTCCTCGAGGTGCTTGTGCGACGGGCAGTACTTGCTGCCCGGCAGCGGCACCCGCTGGCACGCCGTGCCCCTGCGCGTGTTCGCGTGGCAGCAGACCGGGCTGCCGTCGAACGTCACCCCCTCGCGGAGCTGGCTGTCCACGTACTCGACCGCCAGCGTCACGTTCCGCTCCACCACCCGGTACACACGCATCTGGTCCGTGATGGCGAAGAAGTGGCGCACGTCCCCGAAGAGCGTGCGGACCGGCCTGGCGAAGTAGTGCCGATCCAGCGCGAGCCGCTCCATCGACACCTCGCACGCCCGCAGGAACCGCTGGCGCGTGAGGGCCACGTCCTCCCCCCTGCAGGGAGCTACGTCATGGCACAACTCGCGGTAGATCGACCGACTGAACTGGTACATCGATCGGGCCTCCCTATCCCCTGCTCGGAGACAACCTTGCCTCCCAGTGAAACAACTGCTCTTGGAGCCGTAACGATGCCACTGTTAAGTTGGCGTTAAGAACCGACTGGACGTTCAGTTGGCAGGGGAGAGCCGGTCAATTTGAGATACGCAGGCCAGCGTGTATCAGATCACTCGAGGCCACTGTAGGACCGATTTGGCCGTGCAGCCAGTACCGGGCTAGGATCGCCTTCATGGCCTCCCTCATCGATCTCACCCAGCAGGGCGACGTGGCGACGATCTCCGACGACGCCTACCTCAACCGCACGCTCCAGCTGATGAACCCGCAGCAGCTGTACGAGCTGTGGGAGCGCCAGCAGTGGCAGTCGCAGGCGGTCGACCTCGAGCGCGACAAGGAGCAGTGGGCCGCGCTGCCGGACGAGGCGAAGGACGAGCACCTGTGGGGCCTGTCCTCGTTCTTCATCGGCGAGGAGCGCGTGACGACGCAGTTCTCAGGCCTCGTCATGGCCTACGAGGACGAGCAGGAGGAGGCCTTCCTCACCACCCAGCAGGTGGACGAGGCGCGTCACATGCAGTTCTTCGACCGCTACTACCGCGAGGTCTTCGGGCTCGAGCAGGAGCGGATCGAGGAACGCCTCCAGGTGGTTCGCGCGCACGTGACCGACGCGTTCGTCGAGCTGTTCGACGAGCGGCTCGTCAAGGCGGGCCGGCGGCTGATCGACGATCCCTCGGACGAGCTGGCGAAGATCGACTTCATCGTCATGTACCACATGATCATCGAGGGCGTGCTCGCGCTCACCGGGCAGCACTTCATGCTCGACTACTACGAGAAGAACGAGCTGCTGCCGGGCTTCGCGGAGGGCTTCGGCAACATCGCCCGCGACGAGCACCGGCACGTGGCCTACGGCACGTGGTTCCTGCAGCAGAAGTGCGCCGACGAGGCCGTGCGCAAGCGGGTGCAGGACACGATCATGGAGCTGCTCCCGATCACCGCGGGCGTGCTCGTGCCGCCCGGCTACCAGGTCGGCGACGACTACGAGTTCTTCGGCTACACGAGCCAGGAGCAGGCCGAGTTCGCCTTCTCGGCGCTCACGCGCCGGCTGAAGGTGATCGGCGTCGGACTGCCGGTCGCGGCGTAGTCACCGCCAGAGCTCGAAGCGCGGCGCCTCGCCGGTGCGCACCAGCGTGTGCATGCCGTCGAGCGAGGGGTCGGTCTCGGGATGGTCGAGCCGCTGGTGGGCGCCGCGGCTCTCCTCGCGCGCGAGGCAGGCGGCCGCGATCAGCCGCGCGAGCGGGTAGCGGTCCTCGGCCAGGCGGCGCAGGGCTTCGGGCTCGCGCCGCAGCCCGGCGTCGCGCCACAGCGCGGCCCTCGTCTCGGGCGGCGGGGCGAACGGTGGCAGCGGGTCGGGCGGCGGGCCGGCGTCGGCGGGCGGCTCGGGATCGGCGGTCGCGGCGAGCGCCGCCCGGCGGCCGAACACGAAGCACTCGGCGAGCGAGTTCGAGGCGAGCCGGTTGGCGCCGTGGAGCCCGGTGCAGGCGCACTCGCCGACCGCGTACAGCCCGGGCACGCTCGAGCGGCCGTCGAGGTCGATGGCGACTCCGCCCATCGTGTAGTGGGCGGCGGGGGCGACGGGCACGGGCTCGGCGGCCGGGTCGATCCCGACCTCGGCGAGGGCGGCGGCGATGTTCGGGAAGCGGGCCAGGTCGACCGCGCGCATGTCGAGCCGCACCGGCCCGGCCCGCCGCTCGGCCTCGATCGCGAGCGCCACCTGGTCGCGCGGGGCCAGCTCGTCCACGAAGCGCTCGCCGGCGGAGTTGAGGAGCGTCGCGCCCTCGCCGCGAACGGCCTCGGTGATGAGGAAGCCGTCGCGGTCGCCGCCGGTGCTGAGGGCGGTGGGGTGGAACTGCAGGAACTCGAGGTCGGCGAGGGCGGCGCCGGCGGCGTCGGCGAGGCTCATGCCGGCGCCGATTGCGCCGGGCGGGTTCGTGGTCCGCTCCCACAGCGCCGCCATCCCGCCGGTGGCGAGCACGGTGGCGCGCGCGAGCACGGGGCGGGTCGCGCCGGAGCGGCGCTGGGCGAGCAGGCCGATACAGCGGCCGCCGGCGGTCCAGAGCACGGACGCCGCGGCGGGCTCGAGTACCTCGATCCGCTCGTGCGTCGCCGCCAGGGCCGAGAGGTCGCGGGTGATGCGCCGGCCGGTCGCCGAGCCGCCGGCGTGCACGATGCGGCGGCACGAGTGGCCGCCCTCGAGGCCGAGGGCGAGGTTGCCGTGGCGGTCGGCGTCGAACTGGACGCCGAGGCGCTGCAGCTCGCGCACCTCGCCGGGCGAGTGCTCGCAGAGCGTGCGGACCGCGCTCTCCCGGGCCGCGCGCCGTCCCGCCGCGATGGTGTCCCGGATGTGGAGCTCGGGCGAGTCGTCGGCCGCCAGCGCGGCGGCGATCCCTCCCTGCGCCCAGTAGCTCGCCGTCTGGGCGAGCGGCGAGCGGCTGACCAGCGCTACGCGGGCGCCCTCGGCGGCGGCGGTGAGCGCGGCGTAGAGGCCGGCCGCGCCGGCTCCGACGACGGCGACGTCGACCCTCAGGGGCGAATCGGTCATCTCCGCGGCGGTACCGTACCGGCGCGCATGCCGTTCTACTTCAGCCATCCGTCGTCACTCGAGCACGACACCGGCTTCGGCCACCCGGAGCGGGTCGAGCGGATCGAGGCGATCGAGGCGGAGCTCGAGCGGCGCGACTGGCTCGGCTGGGAGCGCGGGACGGCCCCGGCGGCGGACACCGAGTGGCTCCTGCGCGTGCACTCGCAGGAGCACGTCGAAGCCGTGCGCGAGATGAGCGCCCGCGGGGCGGCGTTCGACATGGACACGCCGACGAGCCACGGGTCGTGGGAGGCGGCGCTACATGCGGCGGGCGGGGCGTGCGCGCTGGTCGAGTCGCTGTTGCGCGGCGGCGAGACGACCGGGTTCTCCGGCCTGCGGCCGCCCGGCCACCACGCGGAGCGCGCCCGGGCGATGGGCTTCTGCCTGTTCAGCAACGTCGCCGTGGCGGCGGCCCACGCGCTCGCGCTGGGGGCCGAGCGGGTGCTCATCCTCGACTGGGACGTGCACCACGGGAACGGCACCAACGCGATCTTCCACTCGTCGCGGGAGGTGCTCTTCGCGAGCATTCACCAGTACCCGTTCTATCCCGGCACCGGGCCGCTCGACGACGTGGGCTCCGGCGAGGGGGAGGGCTACTCGATCAACCTGCCGGTGCCGGGCGGGACCGGCGAGGACGTGTTCCTGTCGCTCGTCGCGCACGTGGTCGCGCCGGTTGCGCTCCGGTTCCGGCCGTCGCTCGTGCTGATCTCGGCGGGCTACGACGCGCACCGCGCCGATCCGGTGGGCGGCTGCACGCTCGCGACGTCCTCCTTCGGCGAGCTGACGCTGCTCGTGCGCGGGCTCGCCGCCGAGCTCGGCGTGCCGGTCGGGGCGGTGCTCGAGGGCGGCTACGACCTCGACGCGCTGGCCGCCTCCGTCGCGGTGACGATGGAGGCGCTGTCGGACGGGGGCGAGCCGTCGGCGGTCGAGCGGCACCCCTTCGCGGACGTGGCCGCCGAGCGGCTGCGCCGCTGGTGGGAGATCTAGCGTCCCGAATCGTCAGTTCGCCGCACCTTCCCGGCCTGCTGGCGGGGTTACGTCCTGCGGGCGTACCCCGCGCAGTGACGCGCCTGGCGGCGCCCGTGGGGGATCACCGATGCTCTGACATCGGCTCACCCCACGTCCACCGCCAGCCACGCCCAGCCGCACGGGAAGCTGATGCCGAACTTCCGACTCGGGACGCTAGCGCCGGCTGATCAGCTGGGGGTAGGCGCCGGGGTAGCGGCGCGCGAGCCTGGTCGCCTCGGCGGTGGCCCGGTCGTGGCCGGCGAAGCGTCCCGCGTAGACGATCCAGAGGCCGGTGCCGAGGTCGTAGGTGTCGGACTTGATGAGGCCGGCGGGGAGGCCCGTCTTGGCGGCGGTGGCGGCCACGCGCCGCGCCGCGGGCTTGTCGCTCGTCGTGACGAGCACGACGGTGTTGGCGGTGAGGCCGGCCGGCCACGGGCGCGGGCGGCTTGGCTGCGGCGGCGTTGCGGGGCGCGGGGCCTGCCGCTCGGCGAGCGTCTCGGCAGCGCGGTGCGATGCGGCCGGCTGCTGGGACGGGTTCGCGCGGTCACCGATCGCCCAGCCGGCGAGGCCGGCGCCGAGGGCGACGGCGGCAAGCGCGGCGGCGGCGGTTGTCGGGCGCCGCGCGGTTCGACGCCCGCGCGTGTAGGCGACCCGCTCGCCGCAGCCGAGGCAGGCCAGCTGGCCGCGCCCGCAGGGCTCGCCGCACGAGGGGCAGCGCTCGACGGTCGCACCGCCCGCCCGCACGTCGGCCGCGCCGAGCTCGGCGGCCTTGGCGTGGAGCAGGTCGGGCGCGCGGCGGCCCTGGTGATGGAGCTCGTAGACGAGGGCGCCAAGGTCGAGCAGGAGCGCCTCGCGGCTCTCGAGTTGGTCGGCGGCGGACATCAGCTCTCAAGCGCTTCGCCGACCACCCGCAGAATTCCTTCGCGACGCTTCTCCATCGGGAAGGTCTGAAGGATCCGCTCGCGCGCGCGCAGACCCGCCTCGGGGCCCAGCTCGAGCGCCCTGTTTACGCCGGCGGCCACCGCGTCGGGCCGCTGCGAGTCGATCACGACGCCGGCGTCGCCGACCACCTCGGGCATGGCGGTCACGCCCATCACGACCGGCACGCAGCCGGCGAGCATCGCCTCCGCGACGGCCAGCCCGAAGCCCTCGTGCCGCGATGCCTGGACGTAGACGGCGGCGCGCCGGTACGTCTCGCGCAACTCCTCGTCCGAGAGCCACCCGGTGAACTCCACGTTGTCGCCGGCGATGGCGCGCAGCTCCTTGATCGCGTCGTCGTGCCACCTGCCGACGAACACGAAGCGGACGTCCGGCAGCAGCGCGGCCGCGGCGACGAAGGGCCGGTGGCCCTTCTGCTCGAGCGTGGTCCGGACGAGGTGCCCGACGGTGAGCGCCATCCGCTCGCGCTCGGCGGCGGTCGGCGGCCCGAACGGGTCCGGCACCCCGTGGTGGATCACCGTCACCGCGCTCGGCGGGATCGGCGTGTTGCGCTCGATCTCCGACCGGCTGTACTCGGAGTTCGTGACGAGGCGACCGGCGCGCCTCATGATCCAGCGGCTCGCCCAGCGCCTGAGGCCTCCCTGCTGGTAGCCGTAGCCGATGTCCGGCATGTTGGCCGTGTCGAAGCCGCCGATGATCAGCACAGACGGCTTGCGCAGCAGCCACGCCAGCGTGACCGGCAGGAAGGTGTGCCAGGAGGCGAACCAGCCGAAGACGAGGTCGGCCTTCGCCACGCCCTTGATCGTCTTCAGCGGGTTGGGGACGCGGCCGGGCTGGTAGAGGTCGTCGATCTCGTAGCGGGCGGCGAGGATGTCGCGGTCGATCGCGACGAAGCTCGCCTTGCGGCTGTGCACGTAGAGGATGCGGGTCACGCCGGCACGGGCTCGCGGGCGCCGATGAAGGTCCGGTGCCACTCGGACAGCTCGAGCAGGCAGTAGAGCACCGCCTTGTGATCGGCACGGCCGCGCCGGTGCTCGCTCACGAGTGTCCGGACGGCGGCCGGGTTCAGCAGCCCGGCGAGCTCGGACCCGGGCGCGTAGCGGCGCTCCACCTCCTGGCCGAGGGAGCTGCGGAGCCAGTCGTCGTAGGGCGTGGCGAAGCCGTGCTTCGGCCTGTTCGCGATCTCCGGCGGCAGCAGGCGCCCCATCGCGAGGCGGTGCAGGCGCTTGCCGGCCCGCGGGCGCACGCGGGCGCGCGCGGGGATGCGCTCGACGAAGCGCATCAGCTCGAGGTCGAGGAAGGGCACGCGCAGCTCGAGGCTCGCCGCCATCGACATCTTGTCGTTGCAGAGGAGGATCCCGTCCGGGAGGAACATGCGCGTGTCGAGGTAGAGGGCCTGGTCGAGCAGGCCGCGGCCGGGGACGTCGGCGAGGATGTCGCCGGCGGTCGCGAGGCGCTCCGCCTGGGCCTGCCGGCCTTCGGCGCCGGTCAGCGCCGCGCGCGTGTCGTGGTCGGTGATCTCCACCAGCCGCAGGATGCGCTCCTGCTGCGAGCGCCCGCCGAGCATGTGGGCCGCGCGGCGGGCACGCGCGGCGCGTGGGACGGCGCGCGCGAGGGCGGCCGCCGGTGTCGCGAGCGCGGACGGCACGCCGCGCAACGGGCTCAGGAGCGCGGCGGCCTGGTGGCGGCCGTAGCCGCCATGGGGCTCGTCGGCGCCCTGGCCGGCCAGCACGACCTTCACGCGCTCGGCGGCGAAGCGCGAGAGCTGGAGGAGCGCCGCGGCCGACGGGATGCCGCACGGCTCCTCGAGCCGCGGTAGGCAGCGGCTCAGCTCGCCGAGGAAGTCGGTCTCGGTCATGGCGGTGGCGTAGTGGTCGGTGCCGAGCAGGCGGGCGCTCTCCGCGGCGGGCCGGCGCTCGTCGAGCACGTCGCCGTGGCCCGGGAAGCCGATCGTGAAGGTGGTCGGGGGCTGCGGCGAGCGACGGACCATGGCGGCCACCACCGCTGCCGAGTCGACCCCGCCCGAGAGGAGCGCCCCGTACGGCACGTCCGACATCATCTGGCGCTCGACGGCGTCGGTGAAGCGCTCGGCGAGCTGGGCGGCGAGGTCGTCGTCTGTTGGTTCTTGCAGCAGCTCCTGCGGCGCCTCGCGCCAGCTCTCGATGCGCGGTGGCGAGTTCTCGGCGGCGATCATCGTGGAGGCCGGCGGCAGCTTCTGGACGTTCGCGAACAGCGTCCGCGGGCTGGGCACGAAGCGGCAGGCGAGGTAGTGGTCGAGGGCGACCCGGTCTACCTCCGGCTCGACCAGGCCTGTGGTGACGAGCGCGCCGATCTCGGACGCGAGCGCGAGACGGGTGCCGTCCGACCACCAGTAGAGCGGCTTGACGCCGAAGTGGTCGCGGGCGGCGACGAGCCGGCGGCGGCGGTCGTCCCAGAGGACGAAGGCGAAGATGCCGTTCAGCCGGCGGACGAAGTCGGGCCCGTGCTCCTCGTACGCGTGGACGACGACCTCGCTGTCGGACCCGGTCGCGAAGCGGTGCCCACTGCGCTCGAGCTCGTCGCGCAGGGCGACGTGGTTGTAGATCTCGCCGTTGACGATCGCGGTTATCGAGCCGTCCTCGGAGTCGAGCGGCTGATCGCCGCCGGCGACGTCGATGATCGCGAGCCGCGTATGGGCGAGGGTGACCGGCCCGATCCGCCGGAGCGCGTTGCCGTCGGGGCCGCGGTGGCGGAGGGCGTCCAGCATGCGGGCGGCGTCGGGCCCGCCGGCGGAGGGGTCGCCGCGAGCATCCGGATCGAGGATCGCACCGATGCCGCACATGACGGGCGGGGATCATGGCAGGGCGGAGCGGCGACCCCGGGCGCAGCCCGGTGCGCTTCCCGGCACCACCATGTCGCCGACTTTTCACACACGCGTCTGGAGCCGTGCGCCGTTCCTCCGGACGATCAGCCCCTCGTTCAAAACCGCACCGGGGAGGTCGATCGATGTACCGCACGATGGGACTCGCGCACGTGATGGGCTCGCGGGCGCTGGCGGCGCTACGCCGGCAGGCGGGTCAGGGCACGGTTGAGTACGTGGCGCTGATCCTGCTGGTCGCGCTCGTGATGGCCGGCGTGATCGCGGCGATGAAGGGCTTCAAGACCGACGAGGGCAAGGAGCTCGGCGACGTGATCATCGGGAAGATCAAGGAGGCAGTCAGGAAGGTGCAGTTCTAGGCGCGGCGCAGGTGGCCCGCGGCGAGCGGGTGTCCGGCGGCGAGCGGGTGTCCGGCGGCGGGTGCCGAGCTCCGCGGAAACACTCAACCCGAAGTTGAGGTGTTTCCGCGGAGACGCTTGCCGCTCGCGGCGAACGGCGATGGGCAGCCAGCGGGGGCGGCCTGCCTTGCCGCCGCGTTCGCCGCCCCGCATAGTCACCGCCATGGCCGCATCGCCCGACCGCCACATCCCGCACCCCGTGAACTTCATGGGCGAGGCGTCGCTGCTCTCGGAGCGTCGGAAGCTCGCGGAGGGCCGCGACGGCGGGCGGAGCGCCGAGATCCGGCGTGCCCTGCGCGAACAGGGGCGCCGCGAGCGCGACGCCGGCGGGCGCCGCCGCTTCGGCCGCCGCAAGTAAATGGTTGATTCCGCGATCAGGCGGTGTGGGCCGTGAGCGAGGGGCGGGGACGGCCGGGGCGGTGGTTGGGGCGACGCGGGCCGCGAGGGTGAGCGGCCGGGTGGCGATTCGAACGGCGAGGTCTTCGCTGCTGTGCGTGCCGTGGCGCTCGAGCGTGAGCAGGTCTTTGCAGGTCCGGAAGATCGACTCGATGCGCCGGCTGGTCGCCGCGAGCTGGGGGCATTGTCGGGCTCGTGCTGGCACGCGGGGCGCAGCAGCCTGGCGTCCATGCGCGACCGCGGGCGCGCGGGCGGCGGCGACGCGGCGGGCTCCGGCCCCTGAACCGCGGCCCCTGACCTGCGGCCCGTGAACTGCGGCCCCTGAACTGTGGGCCCCGTGAACTGCGGCAATGAAGGGGGTGCGCCCCGGACGGCGGCCGCCCCCGGCCCGGCCGCCGGCCCACCCCCTGCCGATTCCTGCCGGCAGCCGCTCCGTTGTCGAGTTGATCCCCGTGACGGGGACCAACTCGACACTCGAGCCGGCCGCCGGCGCGCCCCGGCTGCCGGGGGACCGCCGGCGCCGCCGCACCGCTCACGACCGCCAACCCGGGCATCGGTCCAGGCCGCCCCGTGCGCTGTGGTCGCACTCCACCGGCCATACGACGGGAAACTGCAACCACACGCCGGCACGAGATCCAGATCCCGCCCCCCGGCCCGCCGTAGACGCGTCGACGCCCGAGACGCCCCGCCGCCCAACGACCCGTGGATCAAGCAGCTAGCCGGCGCCGTCGCTTCGGCCGCCGCAAGTAGCGCGGCCCGGCCGCGGCCGGTCAGGTCGCGGGCAGCGTCGCCCACGCGGCCGATCGCATGCGGTCGACGCCGCTCGCCGCCGCCCGTGCCACCATTCGACCCCTTGTCGCCCGACGTCAGAGATCTTCCGGTCGCCGTCTTCGATTCCGGGGTCGGCGGCCTGACCGTGCTGCATGAGTGCCTCGTGTCGCTTCCGCACGAGGACTTCGTGTACCTCGGCGACACAGCGCGGTTCCCGTACGGCGACCGCTCGGCAGGCGAGCTTCGGGAGTTCTCCCGAGAGCTCGCCGGCATCCTCGTCGAGCAGGGCGCCAAGCTGCTCGTGGTCGCCTGCAACTCGGCCACGTCCGCGGCGCTGCCGGCCCTGAGGGAGGAGCTCGAGGCCATCCTGCCGGTGGTCACCGTGGTCAACCCGGAGTCCCGTCTCGCCGCCCGGGCCACCCGCAACGGCCGGGTCGGCCTGCTGGCTACCCCGGCCACCGTCGACAGCGGCGCCTACGAGCGCGCCCTCGCGGAGAGCGCGCCGGGCGCCGAGCTCCACTCCGTCGCCACTGCCGAGCTCGCGCCCCTGATCCAGGAGGGCGGCGAGGTCGACCAGCGCGTGCTCGCCTGCGTCGAGGGCGCATGCGGTCCGCTCAAGCGCGCGAACGTCGACACCGTCATCCTCGGGTGCACCCACTACCCGCTGATCAGGCCCGTCCTCCAGCGGGAGCTCGGCCGCCGCGTGACGATCGTCAGCTCCGGCGAGGCGATCGCCGCCGAGGTCGAGGCCCGCCTCGAGGCCGCCGGCCTCGAGCGCGACGAGGATCGCCGCGGCGAGTACCGGTTCCTCGCCTCGGGCGACCCGGATCAGTTCCGCCGGCTCGGAACGCGGTTTCTCCAGCTCCCGATCGGGCAGGTGCGGCATGTGGACGTGAAGCCCCCCGCCAAGGAGGCGAGCCCGACCGCGAAGGAGGCGGCCTGACCGCCGCCGGCACCCGCAACGACGGCCGCGCCCCCGACGAGCTGCGCGAGGTCGACATCGAGCCCGGCTTCGTCCGCACCGCAACGGGCTCCGCGCTGATCTCGATCGGCGGGACGCGTGTGATCTGCACGGCGTCCGTCGACGAGGAGGTCCCGCGCTGGATGGCGAACCAGGGGCGCGGCTGGGTGACTGCCGAGTACGGGATGCTGCCCGCGTCCACCGGCGAGCGGAAGCGGCGCGACGTGTCGAAGGGCCGTCCGGACGGGCGCACGGTCGAGATCCAGCGCCTGATCGGGCGCGCGCTGCGGGGAGTCGTGGACTTCGAGGCGCTCGGGGAGCGCACCGACTGGATCGACTGCGACGTGCTCGAGGCCGACGGCGGCACCCGCTGCGCCGCGATCACCGGGGGGTATGTGGCGCTCGAGCTGGCGCTGCGCAACGTGATGTCGCAGGGGCTGCTCGAGGACCTGCCGCTGACGCAGTCGATTGCGGCGGTGTCCTGCGGCGTGGTCGGGGGCCGGGCGCTGCTCGACCTCGACTACTCGGAGGACTCGACGGCGGAGGTGGACGCAAACGTCGTCATGACCGGGGACGGCGGGCTGGTCGAGGTTCAGGCCACCGCCGAGCGCACGCCGCTGTCGCGCGCGTCGCTCGACGAGCTGCTCGCGCTCGCCGCGGACGGCATCGAGCGCCTGCGGGAGGCCCAGCTGGCGGCCGTCGCGCCACCCGCGACCTGACGTGCGCGCCGTCCTCGCAACCCGGAATCCGCACAAGCTGAAGGAGCTCGGCTCGCTGCTGCGCCCGCTCGAGCTCGATCCCCTGCCCGACGGCGTGCGCCTGCCGCCGGAGACCGGCACCACCTTCGCCGACAACGCGCTGATCAAGGCGCGCGCGGCTGCGCTGGCCACCGGCCGCACGACGCTCGCCGACGACTCCGGCATCCAGGCCGCCGCCCTCGGCGGCGCCCCGGGCGTGTACTCGGCGCGCTACGCGCGCGACGGCGCCACCGACGAGGAGAACCTCGGCAAGCTGCTGGCGGAGGTGCCGGCTGACGGCGACCGGTGCGTCGCCTATGTCTGCGCCCTCGCGTACGTGGAGCCGGGCGGCCGCGAGGAGGTGGTGCACGGCCGCTGCGAGGGGAGGCTCGCGCTCGCGCCCCGCGGCGACGGCGGCTTCGGCTACGACCCCGCCTTCATCCCCGACGACCGCGACGACGGGCTGACGATGGCCGAGATCTCGCCCGAGGACAAGAACGCGATCAGCCACCGCGGCCGCGCGGCCCGCGCCCTCCTGGAGCGACTGGGCGAGACCGACGATCGCCCGGGCAACCCTCTTGCCGCGCTGTTCGGCGGCGGCGGACGCTCGCGCCGCGCGGCGCGCCGGCGCGAGCGGATCAGGCGGGCCCTGGGGGACAAATGAGCGAGGGCCCGCTCGATCGCCTCGCGGGCGCGGCCGTGACGCCCGCGCGCGCGGTCGGGCCGGCCGCCCAGTCGCCGCCGCCGAAGACGCGCGCGGCGGCGCTGTCGATCGCGTCGAACTCGGTGCTGATCGTGCTCAAGCTGATCGCCGGCGCCGCGACGGGCTCGATCGCGATCATCACGGAGGCGGTCCACTCGAGCATCGACCTGCTCGCGTCCGTGGTGGCCTACTTCTCCGTCCGCAAGGCCGACGAGCCCGCCGACGAGTCGCACCCGTACGGCCACGAGAAGGTCGAGAACCTGGCCGCGGCGATCGAGGGGATGCTGATCCTGGTCGGGGCGGGGATCATCATCTACGAGTCGGTCCGGCGGCTGATCAAGGGCTCGCAGGTCGAGTCGCTCGGGATCGGCATCGCCGTGATCGCGTTCTCGGTCGTGGCGAACGTGATCGTCTCGGCCTACATCCAACGACGGGCGCGCGCGACCGAGTCGCCGGCGCTCGAGGGCGACGCCGCCCACCTGCGCACCGATGCCATGACGTCGGCCGGGGTGCTGGTGGCGCTGGTGCTGGTGGACGTGACGGGCGCGGACTGGCTGGACGCGGCGACGGCGCTCGCGGTGGCGGCCGCGATCGTGTTCGCCGGCATCCGCATCCTCGCGCGCACCTCGCGCGTGCTGGTGGACGAGGCGCTTCCCGCGGAGGAGCTCGAGGCCGTGCGCAGCGCGATCGAGGAGCACGCGACCCCGGAGGTGGTGGGCTTCCACAAGCTGCGGGCCCGCCGCGCAGGGAGCCGCCGCTACGTGGACATGCACGTGCAGTTCCGGGACGGCACGACGCTCAGGCGCGCCCACGAGATCACGCACGAGCTGCAGGGCGCGATCGGGGCGCGGCTGCGGGGTGCGGACATCCTCATCCACCTCGAGCCCGAGGAGTTCGCCGACCATCCGGCCGGCGCTCCGGACCACCCGCTCAGATCAGGTTGACGGCGGCCGCGGCGCCGACCGCGAGCAGCACTCCCGAGTAGCCGTAGTAGCCGTTGACGAGCAGCAGGACGGCGGCGACCAGGCAGATGCCGACGGTCACGAGCCACGAGATTCGGGTCAGGGGCACGCGGCTATTCTGACCATGAATGGAGGCGCTCACGCCCGAGCAGACCCCGGCCCGGCTGTGCGAGCTGTCCGCCGACGCCCGGGCGGCGGTGCTCCTCGACGCCGCGGGCGCCCTGGCCGGCAGCAGCGAGGACGACCCGGACAGGGCCCGCGCGCTCGGCGAGATGACGCGCGAGCTGATGGAGGCGGTGGACGCCGCGGGAGGCGAGCCGGCCGAGCAGGTCGAGGTCCAGGTGCCGGGAGGAGCCGTGTACGCGTCGCGCAATCCGCGCTGGACGCTGGCGGTCGTGGCGCGCCGTTCGGCGCTCTCGTCGCTGATGCTGTGGGACCTGCGCGCCGTGCTCGGCGAGCTCGACGGCGCCCCGCCGATCCGCCGCGCCGTCGCGGTCGAGCCCGCCCAGGACGGCCCGGCGACCGAGGAGGCGGCGGCCGGCGAGTCGCCGGTGCCGGAGCTGGGAGCGGAGCTCGAGCCTTGAGGGAGCGCCGCAAGGGGCCGATCTCGCGCGCGGCGGGGATCGCGGAGGGCGTGGCCGCGACCATGCGCCGCATCCAGCGCGATCGCGAGCCGCGCGTGCTGCTCTACGACGAGAGCGGCTATGCGCGCCTGCTCCAGCCGGAGGCGCGCGGCCGCGAACGGGTGCTGGAGCTGGGCGATGAGATGGTCCGCCTACTGGACGAGGCCCAGCAGGCCGCCCGCAGGGCGAGGCGGGCCGGGTGACGCTGCTCGACCCGGCACTCGCGCGGCGCGTGCTCGGGCGCGCGCTGATGCGCGGCGGCGACCTTGCCGAGGTCTACGCCGAGGACCGGCACGGCTTCGCGGTCACGCTCGACGACGGCCGCGTGGAGCGCCCGCAGGACGGTCGCGAGCGCGGCGCCGGCGTGCGCGTGCTGGCCGGCGACGCCACGTACTACGGCTACGTGGACGGTCTCGCCGAGGACGACCTCATGCGGGTGGCGGACTCCGTCGCGCAGGCGGTGCGGGGCGAGTCGCGGCGGCCGGCGGAGCTCGAGGCCGCCGCGCCGCCCGAGGTGCATCCCGTCGCCACGCGGCCCGAGAGCGTGGAGGCCGCCCGCAAGGCCGACATGCTGCGCGCCTGCGACGAGCGGGCCCGCGCCGCGGGCGGCGAGGTGGCGCAGGTGCGGGTGTCGTACGGCGAGACGCGCCGCCGGGTAGAGGTCTACAACTCGGACGGCCGCGCCGCCTCGGACGACCGCACGCGCGTGCGGCTCGGCGCCCAGGTTGTCGCGCGGCGAGACGGCCGCGTGGAGACCGGCACCGACACGCGCGGGGGCCACGCCGGCTGGGAGCTCGTGGCCGACGATCCCGAGGCCGTGGCCGAGACGGCCGCGCAAAGGGCGCTGACGATGCTCCACGCGGTCGACGCCCCGACCGGGCGCCTGCCGGTCGTGGTAGGCAACGGCTTCGGCGGCGTCCTGCTGCACGAGGCCGTGGGGCACGGCCTCGAGGCGGACGCCGTCCAGAAGCGGGCGAGCGTCTACGCCGGGAAGCTGGGCGACCAGGTCGCCGAGCCGTTCGTGACGGCCCACGACGACGGCAGCCGGACGAACGAGTGGGGGAGTGACGGCATCGACGACGAGGGCACGCCCACGAACCGCACGACCGTGATCGAGGCGGGGCGGCTCACCTCGTACCTGTACGACCTGATCCGCGCCCGCCGCGACGGTGTCGAGTCCACCGGCAACGGGCGCAGGGAGTCGTTCCGGCACACGCCGGTCCCGCGCATGACGAACACGTTCTTCGCCCCCGGCGACGCCACCCCGGAGGATCTGATCGCCGGCGTCGAGCGCGGGCTCTACGCGGTCTCCTTCGGCGGCGGGCAGGTGGAGCCGGCGACCGGCGACTTCGTCTTCGGCGTGTCCGAGGGCTATCTGATCGAGGGCGGCAAGGTGACGGCGCCTGTCCGCGGGGCGACCCTGGTCGGCAACGGGCTCGAGGCGCTGCGCGCGATCGACGGCATCGCCGCCGACCTCGAGATCGCGACCGGCTACTGCGGCAAGGCGGGCCAGACGGTCCCGGCGGGAGTGGGGCAGCCGCACGTGCGGCTGCGCGAGCTGACCGTGGGGGGCACGGCGGCGTGAGCGGGCTCGACGCGGCCGCGCGCCGCGCCGTGGAGGCCGCGCTCGCCGCCGGCGCGGGCGATGCCGAGGCCTGGGCGGAGGAGGGCACGAGCCGCAACGTGCGCGTGTACGACGGCGAGGTGGAGAGCCTCAGCGACGCGGGCGGGCGCGGCGTGGGCGTGCGGGCCTTCGTGGGGGAGCGCTCCGGCTACGCCTACGGCACCGACCTGTCGGAAGCCGGCGTGGCCGCGATCGCGCGGGCCGCCGTGGAGTCCGCGGCCGTCGCCGACCCCGACGAGTACGGCGGGCTGCCCGAGGAGTCGGGCGCCGCGGAGACGAACGGCCTGCAGTCGGCGGAGCTCGCAGCCTGGTCGACGGAGCGCAAGGTCGACCTGGCGCTCGCCATCGAGCGCGAGGCGCGTGCGCGCGAGGGCGTGACACAGGTGGAGAACGCCGTGTACTCCGACGCCGAGGGCGCCGTGGCGATCGCCAACTCGCGCGGGTTCGAGGCGGGCTATGAGGCGACTCAGGCGTGGGCGTACGCGTCGGCGTTCGCGGGCGAGGGCGCCGACCTCATGACCGGGCTCGGCGTCGGCCTCGGCCGCGACCCGGCGGCGCTCGACCCGGAGGCCATCGGGGGAGAGGCGGCGGAGCGAGCGCTCGCCCTCGTGGGCGCGCGCCAGCCCGAGAGCAGGCGCTGCCCGGTGGTGCTCGACGCGTTCGTGGCGGCGTCGTTCGTGGGCTTCATCGGGTCGATGCTGTCGGCGGACGCGGTCCAGCGCGGCCGCTCGCTCTTCGCCGACCGCGAGGGCGACGAGGTTGCCGACCCGCACTTCGCCCTCGTGGACGACCACACCGACGCCGGCGGCCCGTCGAGCGCGCCGTTCGACGGCGAGGGCTCGCCGGCGCGGCGCACGCCGCTGATCGAGGGCGGGCGGCTGCTCACGTTCCTGTTCGACGTGCGCACGGCGCGCAAGGCCGGGCGCGCGACGACCGGCAACGCGGGCCGCGGCTCCTACCGGTCGCCGCCGGCCGTCGGTACCTCGAACCTGATCGTGGCGGCGGGCGAGGAGGGATTCGAGGCGCTCGTGGCCCGCGCGGGCGACGGGCTGCTCGTCACGGACGTGGCCGGCCTCCACTCTGGCGTCAATCCGGTGTCCGGCACGTTCTCGGTGGGGGCCTCGGGCCGGCTCATCCGGGACGGCGAGCTCGCCGAGCCGGTTCGGGAGCTGACCATCGCCAGCGACCTCGTCTCGATGCTGAAATCCGTGCGCGCTGTGGGCTCCGAAGCACGCTGGGTGCCCTTCGGCGGCAGCGTCAAGGCGGCCCCCATCCTGATCGGGGAGATGTCCGTTTCGGGGTCCTGAACGGCCCGGTTGTGGGCCCCTGAGCGCGCAAAAACACCCGCAAGGAGCGCCCTTTCCGCTCTGGGAGCGGGTTCGTGCGCGCAAGTCGTCCGCCGACGTTGTTACGTTCCGAGCGGTTATTGCCCCCCGGCAAGGAGGAGATCGTGACCAAAGGCGAGTTCGTAGACCGAGTATCCGACAACAGCGGGCTCGGCAAGGGCGACGCCGGCAAGGCGGTCGACGCGGTCCTGGACACCATCAAGGAAGTGCTGCAGCGCGGCGGAGAGATCAACTTCACCGGATTCGGGAAGTTCTCGGTCGCCGAACGCGGCGCGCGCCAGGGCGTCAACCCCCAGACCGGCGAGCGGATCCAGATCCCGGCGAGCCGCGTGCCGCGCTTCAGTGCCGGAAGCTCCTTGAAGTCAGCGGTCAAGGGCGGCTGAACAACCGGCGCCGCGGTCCTTGTCCGGGGGTTCGCGGCAGCACTTCGCCGACCGGCTAGCGGCGCTCGTACAGGAGCGCCGCAGCCGCGTCGTGCTCGGTCTGGATCCCGATCCGGCCGCGCTGTGGCCGGCGGCGCTCGAGCGGCTTGCCGGCGCGGGCGGTCAGTCGTCGCTCGCGCGCGTGCGTACGGCTGAGGCGGTCGTGGAGCACTGCCGCGCCGCCGTCGTCGCGGCGGGGCCGGCGTGCGTGGCGGTCAAGCCGCAGCTGGCGTGCTTCGAGAGGCTCGGGGCGCCGGGCTGGGAGGCGCTCGAGCAGGTGGTCGCGATCGCGCGCGACCACGGCCTGCTCGTGATCGCGGACGGCAAGCGCGGCGACGTGCCGGTCACCGCGCGCGCGTACGCCCAGGCGCTGGTCGGCGAGACGCCGGGGCCGTTCGGCGCGATCCCCGGCCTCGGCGTGGACGCGTTCACCGCCAACCCGCTGCTCGGCCGCGACGCGCTCGAGCCGCTCGTGGAGGCGGCCGCGGGCGCGGGGGCCGGCTGCCTGGTGCTCGTGCGCACGAGCAACCCGGGGGCCGCCGAGACGATGGACCAGGGCGAGCCGCCGTTGCGCGAGCGCCTCGCGAGGCTCGTCGACGAGCTGGGCGCGGCGCACGTGGGCGAGAGCGGCCTGTCGTGCGTCGGGGCGGTCACGGGGGCGACCGAGCCCGGCCTGCTCGGGGAGCTGCGCGAGCTGATGCCGCGCGCGGTATTCCTGCTGCCGGGCGTGGGAGCGCAGGGCGGGCGCGTGGAGGACCTCGGGGCGGCGTTCGCGCCGCACCCGGCGGCCGGGCTCGTCACGGCGTCCCGCTCGATCGTGGGCGCCCACGCCGAGCGCGGCGGCGATCCGGCGGAGGCGGCGGCCGCGGCGGCCGAGGAGCTGCGCGCCGCGGCGTGGGAGCTCTGACGCGGGGCGCGATCGCCCGCAGCGGCAAGTCCCACCTGGAACCTATCCGCCCGGCCGCTCCCTATGCTCCGGTCGCCGGCCCCAAAGCCACCATGACCAATCACGGACGACGAAGCCCGGCTCGCTTCCTAGCGCCGCTCGCCCTGCTGGTGGTCGTGGCGGCCGTGGCAGTGACGATCTCGAACGCCGGGCTGGGCGACGGCTCGGACAGCTCGACCACCCCCACGGAGCAGACGAGCGCTCCCAAGCCGAAGACCACCAAGACGAAGCGCAAGCCGACCCGCAGGAACTACGTGATCAAGACGGGCGACACCCTCGGCGCGATCTCCGAGAAGACGGGCGTGTCCGTCGAGCGGTTGCAGCAGCTCAACCCCGAGTTGGATCCCCAGGCGCTCGTAGCGGGCCAGCGGATCAAGCTGCGGGAGTGAGTGTCGCGCTCACACGCGTCAGAACAGCCCTCGCCCCCGCCGTCGCGGCGCTGGTGGGCGCCATCGCCGCCGCGCTGCTCGTGGCCCCGGCCGGCGCCTCCGCGGCCGACCCGCCGCCGTCCGTACCGCGGGCCGCGTCCGCGATCGTGGTCGACGCCCGCAACGGCGACGTCATGTTCCGAGAGAACGCCGACGAGGAGCGCGGCATGGCCAGCACGACGAAGCTGATGACCGCGCTGCTGACGCTCGAGAACGCCCGCCCGAACGAGGTCTTCACGTCGCCCGGCTACGACCCGCTGCCGGCCGAGTCGCGGATCAACCTGCGCGCCGGCGAGCGCATGACCGTGGAGGACCTGCTCGAGGCGCTGCTGCTCGAGAGCGCGAACGACGCGGCGGTGACCCTGGCGGACGGCGTGGCCGGCTCGGAGGAGGCGTTCGTGGAGCGGATGAACAAGCGCGCCGCCCAGCTCGGCCTCGACCACACGAGCTACGAGAACCCGATCGGCCTCGACGCCCCGACGAACTACTCGTCCGCCGGCGACCTCGCGATCATCGCGCGCCGGCTGATGCGCAACCGCCGCTTCGCGCGCATCGTGAACCAGCCGGGGGCCACGCTCGAATCGGGCATCCGGCCGCGGATGATCGACAACCGGAACACGCTCGTGGGCCGGTACGGCTGGGTCGACGGGGTGAAGACCGGGCACACCCTGTCCGCCGGGGACGTGCTCGTGGGGGCCGCGCACGGCCGCGGCGGCGCCCGCGTGATCAGCGTGGTGATGGGCGAGCCGAGCGAGAGCGCCCGCGACGCCGACACGCTCACGCTCCTGCGGTGGGGGCTCGGCCGCTTCCACCGGGTGCGGGCGCTCGAGCCGGACCGCGTGCTCGCCCGCGCCGACATCAAGTACCGCGACGAGCGCGCCGCGCTCGTGCCACGCCGCGACGTCACGATCACCGTGCGCGACGGCGAGCATCTGCGGCGCCGGATCGCCGCGCCAGAGGAGCTCGAGGGGCCGCTGCCGGCCGGCCGGCGCGTGGGCTCCGTGACCGTGTACGTGGACGGCAAGCGGGTGCGGCGCGCGGCGCTCGTCACCGCGAGCGATGTACCCGGAGCGGGGACATTCAGGGTGCTCCTCTCGGTGCTCGGCGTCCCCTTGACCTTGATCCTCGCGCTAGGGATCCTGCTCGCCGCCACCGTCGCAGTCCTCCGTGTCCGCGTCCGGCTGCGACTCGTCCGATGATCATCACCGTCACCCTTAACGCCGCGATCGACAAGACGCTCGCCGTGCCGAACTTCCGGCTCGGCCGCCGGCACCGTGCGGTCGAGCAGACGTCGATGGCGGGCGGCAAGGGCGTGAACGTGGCGCGGGCGCTGAAGGCGCTCGGCCAGCCGGTGATCTCGACCGGCTTCGCCGGCGGTCCCACCGGCACACGGATCATCGAGCACCTGACGGAGGAGGGCATCCTCAACGACTTCGTCCGGATCCGGGAGGAGTCGCGCACGTCCACCGCGGTGGTGGACCCGACGAACGGCGAGCAGACGGAGATCAACGAGCACGGCCCGCTCGTGTCCGAGCAGGAGCTGGAGCTGTTCGTCGACAAGCTGCTCTACCTGGCCAAGGGCGCGGACATCTGCGTGTTCGCCGGGAGCCTGCCGCGCGGCATGGACGCCGCCCTTTACGGCCGCCTGATCGAGGCGATGAAGGGCCTCGACGTGGTCACGCTGCTCGACTCGGAGGGCGAGCCGCTGCGGCTCGGCACGCGCATGGGCCCGGACGTCGTGAGCCCGAACGAGCTCGAGGCCGAGGAGCTCGTCGGCCACGAGTTCTCGGACGAGGACGACCGCCGGCGGGCGGTGCGCGAGATGGTGCAGCAGGGCGCGCGCGAGTCGATCATGACCCTGCCGGAAGGCTGTCTCGCGCTGCTCGGGGAGGGCGAGCGCAAGCTCTACCGCGCGACGCTCGACCCGCTCGAGCCGGTGTCCGCGGTCGGCTCCGGCGACGCCTTCCTGGCGGGCTACGCGGCCGCCCGCTACGCCGGGGACAGCGAGACCGAGTGCGTGCGCTTCGCGGTCGCCTGCGGCGCCGAGTCGACGCAGCATTTCGGGGCCGGAGTGCTCGACCAGAGAGAGGTCGAGCGGCTCGTCCCGGAGGTGGGCGTGGAGGTGCTCGAGACCCCGAAGCTCGAGGTCGGATGACGTCCGGCGCCTCTTGCTAGGGTCACTTCTTCGTCCGCCGTCGAACCTAGGATCAGTCCATGGAAGTAGAGATCGGCCGGGGCAAGAAGGGCCGTCGCGCTTACGGCTTCGATGACATCGCGATCGTGCCCTCGAGACGCACGCGCGACCCGGACGACATCGACATTACGTGGACGCTCGGCCCCTACCGGTTCGAGCTGCCGCTGCTGGCGTCGGCGATGGACGGGGTCGTCTCGCCCGAGACGGCGGGCATCGTCGGCCATCTCGGAGGGCTCGCGGTACTGAACCTCGAGGGCATCTGGACCCGCTACGAGGACGCCGGCGAGCAGCTCGCGCGGATCGCGGAGTTCCCGAAGGAGCAGGCAACGGCCGAGATGCAGCGCATCTACGCGGAGCCGATCCAGGAGGAGCTGGTCGCGCGGCGGATCCGCGAGATCAAGGACCAGGGCGTGGTGGTGGCCGCCTCGCTCACGCCCCAGCGCGTGCGCTCGTACTACGAGACCGCGCTCGAGGCGGGGCTCGACATCCTCGTGATCCAGGGCACGGTGATCTCGGCTGAGCACGTGTCGAGCCGCACGGAGCCGCTCAACCTGAAGGAGTTCATCCGCGAGATGCCGGTGCCGGTGGTGGTCGGCGGCTGCGCGTCGTACTCCACCGGGCTGCACCTGATGCGCACCGGCGCGGTCGGAGTGCTCGTGGGCGTCGGGCCGGGCGCCGCATGCACCACGCGCGGCGTGCTCGGGATCGGCGTTCCACAGGCGACGGCGATCGCCGACGTCGCGGCCGCGCGCTCGCAGCACATGCTCGAGACGGGCGAGTACGTGATGGTCATCGCCGACGGCGGGATGCGCAACGGCGGCGACGTGTCGAAGGCGTTCGCCTGCGGGGCCGACGCCGTGATGATCGGCTCGCCGCTCGCGCGCGCCTACGAGGCGCCGGGCTGCGGCTACCACTGGGGCATGGCCACCTTCCACCCGTCCCTGCCGCGCGGCGCGCGCGTGAAGACCACGCAGAACGGCACGCTCGAGCAGATCTTGATGGGTCCGGCGCACGAGAACGACGGCACCTTCAACCTCATGGGCAGCCTGCGCACGTCGATGGCCACATGCGGCTACGAGGACATCCCGGCGTTCCACCGCGCCGAGGTGATGGTCGCGCCGGCGCTCCAGAGCGAGGGCAAGCAGCTGCAGCGCGCGCAGGAGGTCGGGATGGGCGCGACGTCGGCGGCAGCGGCGCACCCGGCGCCGAACGGAGTCGTGAACGGGGGCTCGGTCGAGGCAAGCGACGCCGCGCTGGTCGGCGACTAGTGACGACCCAGGCCGCCACCGACCCCGCGCACGCTGCGGGGGCGCGCGCGCCTTCGACGGATGAAGTGCTGGTCCTCGATTTCGGCGGGCAGTACTCGCAGCTGATCGCGCGCCGCGTGCGTGAGCGCGGCGTGTTCGCGGAGCTGCTCCCGCATCACGTGCCGCTCGAGGAGGTGACCGCGCGGCGGCCGAAGGGGTTGATCCTGTCGGGCGGTCCGGCGTCCGTGTACGCGGACGAGGCGCCGCGGCTGCGGTGCGAGCTGCTGGAGCTCGGCGTCCCGGTGCTCGGCATCTGTTACGGCATGCAGGCGATGGTGCTCGAGCTCGGCGGGCGCGTGGAGGGCGCCGAGGTCGGCGAGTTCGGGCGCTCGCACCTGACCGTGGCCGAGCACGGCCGCCTGCTGCGCGGCGTGCCGGGC
>DASXAA010000107.1:0-72638 GCA_036407035.1 Thermoleophilaceae bacterium
GGCCACGCGCTCGCGGCTGCTCGCGGGCCGCATCCTGATGACCGTCGACCAGGAGCGCGGGCGGGCGCTGCTCGAGGAGGCGGCCACGGCGATGGAGCGGCTCGGCGTGCTCCACATCGCGCAGTACGCGCGCGGGCTGGCGGCCGAGCAGCGGGCGTAGCGGCCGGCGCGTCTCGGCCGCAGGGCGTCCCCGCCGGAGGCCCCGGCACCCGAAACGCGCCGCTCGGCCGGCTCGAGTGTCGAGTTGGTCCCCGTCACGGGGACCAACTCGACAGTGGACCGGATGCCGGCAGGGATCGGCCGGGGTGTCGCAGCTTTGGACCACGGCGGGTCCCGCCCGCCGTCCGCAACGCTAGCTCTGGTCCGTGCCCGTCACGACGATGACGGTCGCGTCGCCGGCCTGCCCCTGCGCGTCCGCCGAGACCGGCTGGCGCTGGTGGATTCCCAGGCGGCGGGCGACGGCGACGGCCTCGCGCTCGTGGCCCTGCGCGAAGAGCACGACCGACTCGGCCGTCTCCTGGTCGGTGCTGTTGGCCACGACCGGGACCTGGAAGCCGAGGTTCTCCAGCCGGTCGCCCACGCGCGCCGCGAGGCCGGGGACGGTGGTGCCGTTCAGCACGGCGACCTTGACGTTGCCGGGCACGACCTTCGGTCCCTCCCGCTTCTTCGTGCCGCCGTCGTCGCCCTCGTCCGCGGCGGGCTCATCGGCGCCCGGCGTCGGGGCCGCCGACTCCGTCGCCGGCGTGTCGTCCTTGGTCGCCTGCACGATCCCGAACGCGGCGCCGCCGCCGACGATCAGGATGCCGGCGATCAGGAGCGCCAGGTAGCGCGGCGTCGCGACGAGGCGCCGGTACCACGGCGCCGATTCCTCGGGCGGCGGGATCACGGCGGTGGAGGACGGGCGGCCGCCGATCACCGTGGGTCGCTGCTGCTGGGGCCGGGCGTCGGGTACCGGGGGCGCGCCCGGCCGGGCCGCGGCGGCCGCGGCTGAGGCGGCCGGGACGGCGGGCGCCTTGGACGGCGCGCCGGGCGATCCGGCCGCGGGCGCCCCACCGGGCGGGGCCGCCCCACCGGGCGCAGCAGCCGATCCGGCCGATGCCGGAGCGGCGGTCTGCGGCGCGGCCGCCTGGGATGGCCCCGCCGCCTGGGATGGCGCGGCCGCCCCCTCCTTGGCCGCGCCCTCCTTGGCCGCCCCCTCCTTGGCCGCTTCCTTGCCCGCCGGTGTGGCCGCTTCGGTGGAGGCCGCCACGGATCCCGGCGCCGCCGCCTCCGCCGGTGCGGGGTTGGCGCCCGCCGCAGCCGGCCTCGCGGCCGCACCCGCCGCCGCGGCCGCCCCCGTCGCGGCCGCCGCCGCGGCACCGCCCACCGCGGGCGCTGCGGCCGGCGCCTCCTGGCCGTTCGGCTTGTCGTTCGCGCCCCCTCCGGCCTGGGTCGCTGTCGCCGGTCGCGCGCCGGTCGCGGCGGTCGCCTGTGCGGGGCGCGGGCCGGCGGGAGCGCCGGGCACCGCGGGACTCGCGGGCTGCGCTCCCGGAGCCGCGCCCGCCTGCGCCGGCTGCGCCGGCGGGACCCCGGCGGTCACCCCGGGGACGGGCTGCTGCTGGCCGGCCTGGTCCGCCGCCCGCTCCGGCGCGCGGCCGGCCCATTCGCGCAGGCGGCGCACGTCTCGCGCCTGCGAGAAGTAGAGGACGGAGAGCACCGCCAGACCGACGACCGACGCCAGTCCGGCGTACGAGCCAACTTCCTGGATCTTCTCCGAGAGGACTACTGCGACGAACTCGGGCAAGGCTCCGAACTGTAGACCGGGGGGCGGCGTGCGCGTAGAACCGCGGGCCCCGTCAGCCCGCCCGCGCCGGGTTCTGCGGCTCGTCCGCCGGCCCGCGGGCCGCCGCGAGCGCGCGCTCCGTCGCCATCTCGGACACGGCCGCCGCCAGCGCCGCGGCGTCGCCGCCGTACACGAGCTCCTCGATCCGCACGAACGCGCCCTCGACCCACGCCGGGTCGAGCGGGCGCCGCCCCGCGGCCACGATCTTCTCGGCGTGCGTCGGCTGGGGCCGCTCGCCAGGGTTGAACAGCTCCTCGTGGATCTTCTCCCCCGCCCTGCGGCCGACCACCTCGATCGCGATGTCCACCTCGGGCTCGTACCCCGCGAGCCGGATCATGTTGTGGGCGAGGTCCACGATCTTCACCGGGTCGCCCATCTCGAGCACGAAGACCTCCCCGCCGAGCGACAGCTCGCCCGAGCGGATGATCAGCTGCACCGCCTCGGGGATCGTCATGAAGTAGCGCGTCATGCGCTCGTCGGTGACGGTCAACGGGCCGCCGGCCGCGATCTGGCGCCGGAAGATCGGCACGACGGAGCCCGACGACCCGAGCACGTTGCCGAACCGCACCGCCGAGTAGCGCGTGCCCTTGTAGCGGTTCTGCGCCGCCTCGACCGCCCACTCGGCAAGCGCCTTCGACGCGCCCATGACCGTGGCCGGGCTGACCGCCTTGTCGGTCGAGACCAGCACGAACCGTTCGGCCTCGGCCTCGCCTGCGGCCGCCGCCACGATCCTGGTCGCGACCGCGTTGTTGCGCACCGCCTCGACCGGGTTCTCCTCCATCAGCCCGACGTGCTTGTACGCGGCAGCGTGGAAGACAACCGACGGCCGGTGCTCCAGGAACAGCTCGCGCATCCGCGTGGCGTCCTTGCAGTCCGCGAGCAGCGCGATCGCGCGGCCGAAGTGGCGCTCCTCCTCGAGCTCGCGCCGGATCTCGAACAGGCTGTTCTCCGCGTTCTCGACGAGCACGAGCTGCTTCGGCCCCACGCGCGCGATCTGCCGGCACAGCTCGGCGCCGATCGACCCGCCCGCTCCGGTGACGAGCACCGTTCTGCCGCGGAGATAGGCGCCCACGCGGTCAATCTCCACGCGCACGGGCTCGCGTCCGAGCACGTCCTCCACCCGCACCTCGCGCACCTGTCGCATCAGGTTCACGCCGCCCGACAGGAGCTCGAACGTCGTCGGGAGCGTGCGCACCGGTATGCCCCGCGCACGGCAGGCGGTGACGACCTTCTGGCGCAGGATGCCCGGCGCCGAGGGGATGGCGATGATCACCTCGTCGGGCTCGGCGTCGTCCAGCACGCGCGGCAGCTCGTCGGTCGGGCCGAGCACCTTCAGGCCGGCGATGCGCATGCCCTGCTTGCGCGGGTCGTCGTCGACGAAGCCGATCGGCGCGCTCGAGAGGGTCGGGTTGCGGCGCAGCTCGAACGCCACCTGCTGGCCGCCGTTGCCGGCGCCGACGATCAGGACCTCCCGGGAGGCGCGCTGGAGGATCGGGCCGCGCAGCGGCCGCTCGAACAGCGCGCGCACGGCGAAGCGCGAGCCGCCCACGAACGCGAGGGTGAGCAGGAAGTCGAGCGCCATCACGCCGCGCGGCGGGTCGGCGCGGTCGAACGAGATCAGGAACAGCGCCACGATCAGGACGACGCTCGAGACCACCACCGCCTTGACGATCGTCTCGAAGTCCTTCTGGTCGACGAAGCGCCAGAGCTTCGAGTAGAGCCCGAACAGCGCGAAGATCGCGAGCTTGGTGACGACGGCCAGCACGATCGTGTCGCCGAGCAGCTCCTGGTAGCGGGTCGGGATGCCGCTGTCGAAACGCAGCGAGTACGACAGGTAGTACGCCAGCGCGAGCAGGCAGGCGTCGACGCCGACCTGGCCCAGGCGGCGTACGTGCACTGAGGATGAGAGCGATCTCATTGCCGTGCCGAGAGCAGGAGTTTGACCAGTTCGCGCGGATCTCGGCGGGTCCGCAATACACCGTTCCTTTGCCTTCTCTCCACGCGCACCTCGTCCGGCCCGTGGAGCCTCCTCAACCGGCCGTCGCGCAGGAGCGCCTCGTCGACCGCTCCGAGCCTGCCCTCGAAGGTCGTATAGACGGGCGTGCCGAGCGCCACGGCCTCGCGGTTCATGGTACCGCCGGCGGAGATCACGAGATCGGCGAACGCGACGAGGCTCTGCGCGTCAACCGCCCTCTCCGGCACCACGAACGGCCCCAGCGCGCGCACCTCGGCGCGCTGCTCGGCGGTCCGGGGCAGGACGACCGTCTGCGCGTCCTCGTCCCGCAGGCGCTCCAGCACGGCGCGGAACAGCGGGTTCTCGAAGCGGTGGTAGAGCGACACCTCGGGCGGCGTCCGCACCACCACGAGCGCGCGCTCGCGGCTCAGCCCCAGCTCGTCGAGCACGGCCTCGTCGGGCTCGAAGTCGGCCAGGTAGTACTCCTCTTTCAGCCCGGCGTAGCGGCGCAGCTTGCCGCGCGCCCCGTAGCGGTAGAGCCGCTCGGGCGGGATCGCCTCGGGGACCACCACCGCGCGGGCGAGGCGGCAGTTCACCTGGTGCTGGGCGGTCGCCCACTCGTAGTCGAAGGCGGTGGCGGACGGCACGCGGAGGAACCAGGCCGCGACCGTGACGTCGTTCGAGCCGTGCCCGATCGCGACGTCGAAGCGCCGCGACCGCGCCCAGCGCGCCAGGGCCGTGCTGCGCGAGGCGAGCCCCGCGACCTTGCCGGCCAGCCGCCCGCCGCGGTGCCGGCCGATCGCCGTGTGCTCGATGCCGAAGCGCTCGCACAGCTCGAGCGTCTGCGCGAAGTCGCGCGCGGTCACCTGCACGTCGTGCCCGTCCGCCCGCATCGCCTCGATCACCGGGCGCAGCACGAGCACGTGCGGGCTGTTCGTCAGGTCGACCCAGACGCGCACGCTTCGACCACCGCGTGGACCTGATCGTCTGAGAGCAGGGGGCCCATCGGCAGCGCGAGGTGCGTGCGCGCCGCCTCGGCGGTGCCCGGCAGGTCCGCCTCAGCCGCGACCGCGGGTTGCATGTGAACCGGCACGCGGTAGTAGCTGCGCGACCGGACGCCGCGGCCGGCGAGCGCGGCCTGCAACTCGTCGGCGCGCTCGTGACGCACCACGTACAGGTGGTACACGTGCCGCGCGCCGTCCACCGAGCGAGGCAGCCGCACGTGCTCGCCGAGCCCCTCGCGCTCGTATGCCTCTGCCACGCCGCGGCGGGCCTCGTTCCAGCCCTCGAGCTCCGGCAGCAGCACCCGCAGGGCGGCCGCCTGCATCTCGTCGAGCCGCGAGTTGTAGCCCACCTCGACGAACGTCTGCTTGTCCGTCGAGCCGTGGAAGCGCAGGAGCCGCACCCTCTCGGCCAGCTCGTCGTCGTTCGTCGTCACCGCGCCGCCGTCGCCGAGACACGGCAGGTTCTTCGATGGAAAGAACGAGAACGTGGCGACGTCCCCGAGCCCGCCGGCGTGCTCGCCGCCCAGGGTGGCGCCGGCGGCCTGGGCGGCGTCCTCGAGCACGGGCACCCCGAGCTCGCGCAGCTCCGGGACCGGCGCCACGTTGCCGAACAGGTGCACCGCGACGATCGCCTTGGTCGCGGGCGTGAGCGCCGCGCGCACGGTCTCCGCGGTCACGCAGAAGGTCTCGGGATCGACGTCGCAGTACACCGGCGTGGCGCCGATCACGGCGACCGCCTCCACCGAGGCGTAGAACGTGAACGACGGCACGACGACCTCGTCGCCGGGACCGATGCCCAGGGCGCGCAGCGAGATCACGAGCGCGTCGGTGCCGTTGGCGACGCCGATGCAGTGGCGCACGCCGAGGTAGCGGGCGTACTCCTCCTCGAACGCCTCGACCTCCGGGCCCAGGATGTAGCGGCCGCTCGCGGCCACGGCCGCGAACCGCTCGGCGAGCCGGTCCTGGTACGGCTCGAGACTGCTGGCGAAAAGCGGGACTTCGGTCACCACGAGCCCGCTACCCTACTTCGCTCCATGGCAGTGCTCGCCTCGATCACCGACCCGATCGTCGAGGTGGCCGTAGACATGGTGGACGCCATGGGCATCCCGGGAGTGTTCGTGCTGATGCTCCTCGAGAGCGCCTGCATTCCAGTCCCCAGCGAGGCCACCATGCTGTTCGCCGGCTTCAACGTCTCGAACGGCGAGTACTCCCTGCTCGCGATCACCGCCGCGGGCGTGATCGGCAACCTGGTCGGGTCGTGGATCGCGTACTGGGTCGGCTACGCGGGCCGCGTGGACATCCTCGAGAAGCACGGGCGCAAGCTGCACGTCAAGAAGAGCCATCTCGAATGGGCCGACCGCTGGTTCGCCCGCCACGGCGACGCGACGGTCTTCTTCACGCGCATGCTGCCGATCATCCGCACGTTCATCTCGCTCCCCGCCGGCGTCGCGCGGATGCCCTTCTGGCGATTCACGGTCTTCACGCTCGCCGGCTGCGTCCCGTGGGTGCTGATGCTGGCGATCATCGGCCGCGAGGCCGGCGACCGCTGGGAGGACTGGAGGGACCACCTCCACTACGTGGACTACGCGGTGCTGGCGGCGATCGTGATCGCCATCGTCTACCTCGTGATCCGGCGGCGGCGCGGCGGCGCGGCCGCGACGGAATCGGCCTGACGAAGCGGCTGCCCCTCTCACACGCGTTGCTGCTGGGCGCCATGCAGGGCCCGGCGGAGCTGCTCCCGGTGTCGAGCTCGGGGCACCTCGTGCTGGTGCCGCGCCTGCTCGGCTGGTCCTATGCCGAGCTCGAGCCGGAGGAGAGGAAGTCCTTCGAGGTCGCCGTACACGCGGGCTCCGCGGCGGCGCTCGCCCTCGTCCTCAGGAGGGAGCTCCGCTTCGGCCCGCGCGACGCCGGCCTGCTCGCTCTCACGTTCGGCCCGCCCGCGGTGGCGGGCCTCCTGGCGGAGGGCCCGATCGAGCGCCGGCTCGGCACGACGCGCGGCGTTGCGCTGGCCCAGGTGGCCGGCGGCATGGCACTCTGGCTGGCCGACCGTCGCGGCGGCACGCGCCGCACCGCCGATGCCGGCGACCACCTCGCCGTCGGGCTCGCGCAGGTGCTCTCGCTGGCGCCGGGCTTCTCGCGCGGCGGCGCCGCGCTCACGGCCGCCCGCCTGCGCGGCCTCGACCGCCCCGCCGCCGTGCGCCTGTCGCTGAGGGCGGCGTTCCCGGTCACGCTCGGGGCCGCCGCGCTGAAGGGCGCGCGCGCCCTGCGCGGCGAGCTCGCGCCGGACATACGGGCGCCGCTGGCCGTCGGCGCCGGCGCCGCTTTCGCGGCCGGGATCGCGTCCTCGCGGCTCGTCTCGCGGCTCGAGAACGCCCGCTCGTTCGCCCCGCTCGCGGCCTACCGGATCGCCCTCGGATCGGCCGTTCTTGGCACCCTAGGTTTGGTGGCGGGGCCCCCGAACGGGACCTACAGTTGACCCCAAGCAGGGTTACAACATGGCCACCCGTCCGTCCATTCCCCCGCGGTCGTCGCCCGCGTCCGCGCGGGAGGCCCCGTCCTTGCCGCAGGGTGGCCCGCGGTGGCTGAAGCGGACGCTCGCGCGGCTCGTAGAGCAGGTCCGGACGCTGCTGCCGGTGGACGCCGTGGCCTTCCTCATGGTCGACGGCGAGGGCCGCGCGGTCGAGCCGCGGGCGGGCTGGTTTGCGAGCCCCGAGCTGCGCGCCGTGCTCGAGTCGCGCGCGCGGCCCTCGTTCGGGGACGCCGCGCTCGAGCGCGACCGCCCGCTGCTGCTGCCGCGCGTGGAGGCGTGGCAGGCCTCGGGGCAGCTCCTGGACGCGCTCGTCGAGTCGCTCGGCGAGGAGCGGGCGCGCCGCGCCTGGGACCAGTTCGCCGGCGCGTCGCTGATCGCCTGCCGGCTCCGCACTGAGACCGGCCGCCCGCTGGGCGTGCTCGTGGTGGCCTCCCTGGAGCGGAACCACCGCCTGCTGGCCACCGACCTGCGGTCTGTGGAGGTCATCGCGGACCTCGCCGCGATGGCGCTCGACCGCGCCGACCTGCTCGAGGCAGAGGGCGTTCGGGCCCGCCGCGAGCTGCGGCTCAAGCGGGCCACGGAGGCCATCTCCGGGTCGCTCGAGCTCGACGTGGTCTACCGCTCGGTCGCCGAGCACGCCACCAGCATCACCGGCGGGAGCAAGGCCGCGCTGACCCGTCTCAGCTCGCGCGAGGGCGAGCTTCGCACCGTCGCCCGGGTGGACTTCTCGGAGGCGTTCTCGCGGGGGCGCCTGTCGTTCGACAGCGGCACACTCGGCATCGTCGCCCGCACTCGCATCCCGCTGCTCGTGCGCGGCGACCATGACGCCTGGGACGCCGGCCTGATGGAGCGCGAGCGAATCGCGTCGCTGATGCACGCCCCGCTCGAGCTGGGACCGCGGCTGTTCGGCGTGCTGAGCGTCGCGCACGAGGAGCCCGACCGGTTCACGGAGGCCGACCTCGAGGTGCTGGCCAAGTTCGCCCGCTCCTCGGCGGCGGCCATCGCGAACGCGATCGACTTCCAGCGCGAGCGCCGCATCGCCCGCGCGCTGACCCTGGGCTTCGTCCCGGAGTCGCTTCCCGACGTGCCGGGCTTCGACACCGGCCTGCTCTACGCGCCCGCTGCCAACGAGCCGACCGGCGGCGACGTGTACGGCGCCTGGCCGCTCCCGGGCGGCGAGGTGGCGCTGCTGATCGGCGACGTGGCCGGGAAGGGCGTGGAGACCGCGGCGCTGAGCGCCATGGTCCGCTTCTTCGTCGAGGCGCGCACGTGGGACGAGGCGTCGCCGGCCGCGGTCCTGTCGAGGACGAACGCGATGCTGCTCACGCGCCTGCCGAGCGACACGTTCGTCACCGCCTTCCTGGCGGTGCTCTCGCCCGACAGCCTGCGCTACTGCAACGCGGGGCACCAGATGCCGCTGCTCGTGTCGCGGACGGGCACGTCGCCGCTGCTCGGTCACGGGCTGCCGCTCGGGATCGACCCGGAGCCCGGCTACGGCGAGAGCGAGCTGCTCCTGAACGACGGCGACCTCGTGTTCGCGTTCACGGACGGGCTCATCGAGGCGCGCCGCGCCGGGGAGATGTACGGGCTCGACCGTCTCGCGCGGCTGGTGGACGGCTGGTCGCGGATGCTCTCGCCGGAGGCGCTCGTGCGCGCGGTGCACGAGGAGGTCGCCGGATGGGCCGACGGGCTGAGCGACGACGCCGTCGCGCTCGCGCTCAGGCGCCACGCGTGACCGCCGTGGCATCCGCTTGAATGGCCGTCATGGGTGCCTACGCGCGCGCGGGCGTGGACCAGTCGCGGTCGGGGACCGCCGTGTCGGCGCTCGTCGAGGTGCTGCGCGGCATCGACACCGGCCGCGACAGCCGCGCCGCGCTCGAGTCGGGCCACTACGCGAACGTACTGCGGATCGGCGAGGACCTCGGGCTCGCCCTGTCCTGCGACGGCGTCGGCACGAAGATCATCGTCGCCGAGCAGCTCGGGCGGCTCGACACGATCGGCATCGATTGCGTCGCGATGAACGTGAACGACGTGATCTGCGTCGGCGCCGACCCGATCGCGCTGCTCGACTACATCGCCGTCGAGGAGGCCGACCCGGCGGCGCTCGAGCGGATCGCCGTCGGGCTGCGCCGCGGCGCCGAGGAGGCGGGCGTCGAGATCCCCGGCGGGGAGCTGGCGGTCCTGCCGGAGCTGATTCGCGGGCACCCGTCGCCGTCCGGGTTCGACCTGCTCGGGTTCTGCGTCGGCCTCGTGCCGCTCGACGAGATCGTCACCGGCGGGCGGGTCGAGCCGGGCGACGCGCTGATCGGGATCCCCTCCAGCGGGATCCACTCGAACGGGCTGACGCTCGCAAGGCGCGCGCTGCCGGACCTCGCGGAGGCGCCCGAGGCGCTCGGCGGAGCGACCATCGGCGACGCGCTGCTCGAGCCGACGACCGTCTACGTGCGCGCCGTGCGCGAGCTGCTCGCGTCGGACGTGGACGTGCGCGGGCTCGCCCACATCACCGGCGACGGCTTCCTGAACCTGCTGCGGCTGGAGGGCGCGGTGGGCTACGCGATCGACTCCCCGCTGCCGGTGCCGCCGGTGTTCGAGCTGATCGCCGAGGGCGGCGACGTGGACCCGGCGGAGCTGTACGAGGTCTTCAACATGGGCTGCGGATTCTGCTGCGTGGTGCCCGTGGGCGACGCCGCCGCGGCGGTCGAGCTGCTGTCGCGGCGCCACCCCGGCACCGCGGTGATCGGCCGGGCGACGACCGCGATCGGGGTGGTGGAGCTGCCCCGCCAGGGCCTGATCGGACGCCGCGGCGAAGGGTTCAGGAGCGGCTAAGCCGCGGCCTCGCCGGCTTCCAAGCGTCCGACCCAGCTGTTGCACCGCAACACCCAAGCAGGACACTTGCCGGGCAATCCGGGCCGGCCACCCTTTATTGCCGTAGTTCGATAGGCAGCACCGCGGCGGCGGCGGATTCACAGCCGCTAGGCCCCCTCCCACAGCATCCCCGTCAGCACCCGCACCGGCCTCACGCGCCACTCGGCCGCCAGCCGCCACAGCTCCGCCGGCGCACGCGGGCCCGGCAGGTCGCAAACGGCCTCCACCTCCACCGTCGCCATGCGACCAAAGCGGCCGAGCGCCTCGAGCACGCCCGGCCGCGGCTCGTCGGCGGGGCGCGCACCCGCCGCCACGGCGGCCTCGCGCCACGCGTCGTACTCCAGGCTGCCGAACACCCAACGGGCCTCGCCGCCCGTCCCCTCGAACCGGACCGACGGGAACACGAGCCGCTCGCCCCCCTGGCCCCGCTTGGCGCCGCCCGCGGCGCGCGCCTCCTCGGGCACCGAGCGCGTGGCCTCGAGGTCCGCCCCGAACGCCTCCACGATCGCGTGCGACTCCAGGTCGATCCGGAAGCGCTGCACGTCGAGGCCGGCCGCGCGCGCCTCCTCGACCAGCGCCTCCGCCGTGTCGAGCTTGCGCCTGAAGCAGAGCAGCCCCTCCCGCACCGCGCGCAGGTAGCGCTCCGCCGCCTCCGGCCCCTGCTCCTGCGCCGCCTTTACGGCCATGCAGGCCGGGTATGTCGAGCGGATGGGGCTCTCCGTCCACAGCCGCGGGTCGATCGGCATGCCAGATCGCGCGGCCCGGTCCAGCCAGTGCAGCAGCAGCGTCTCGTAGGTTCGGCCCGCGACGATGCCGGCGTCGGCATCGCCATAGTCCTGCGTGTAGTCGCGCGCGAGGCCTCCCATCACGTAGGTGATCGAGAGGTCGGCGCCGAACTCCACCGTGAGCCTCCGCAGCAGTGGCTCAGCCGCCCATGAAGCGGAACAGGCAGGATCGGTGTAGTACCTGACCCGTGCAGGCATACGAGAGCGCAAAATAGATGACGGTGATCGGCACCCTGATCGGCGCGCGGTTCCGGCTCGACGAGAAGATCGGCTCGGGCGGGATGTCGACCGTGTACCGCGCCTTCGACCCCACGCTCGAGCGCTGGGTCGCGATCAAGATGATGCACCGGGACATCTCGACCGATCCCGACCAGCTCGAGCGTTTCCGGCGCGAGGCGCGCGCGGTCGCCCAGCTGAACCACCCGAACGTCGTAACGGTCATCGACGCCGGCGAGGACGAGGGCACGCCGTTCATCGTGTTCGAGTTCGTCGAGGGCGAGACCCTGAAGGAGCGCATCAAGCGCATGGGCCGGCTGCCCGTGACCGAGGCGGTCGCGTACGCCACCGAGATCGGACGTGCGCTCTCGTGCGCCCACTCGCACCGCCTCGTCCACCGCGACGTGAAGCCGCAGAACGTGCTGATCGACCTGGACGGCCGCGCCAAGGTCACCGACTTCGGCATCGCCCGCTCGCTCGAGATGCAGGGGCTGACCGCGACCGGCCGCGTGCTCGGCACGACCGACTACGTCTCGCCCGAGCAGGCGCTCGGCCACGACGTGACCGAGCAGTCAGACATCTACTCGCTCGGGGTCGTCCTCTACGAGATGCTCACCGGGGAGGTGCCGTTCCAGGCCGACACCCAGGTCGCCGTCGCCATGAAGCACGTGCGCGACCCGCTCCCGGACGTGCAGGTGCGCCGGCCCGAGATCTCCGCCGCGCTCGCCTCGATCGTCGAGCGCGCGACCGCCAAGGAGACCCAGAACCGCTACGCGACGGTCGACGACATGGTCCACGACCTCGAGGAGGTGCTCGGGATCGAGGCCGCGCGCAGCGGCCAGGCCACCGGCGAGGCCACCACCGTCCTGCGCAGCCTCCCCGGCGACACCGCCGACTTCGCCCCAGAGCGCCTGCGCCACCCGAAGCGCGTGTTCGCGCTCAGCGTGCTCGCTCTGGCGATCGTCGCGGGCGTGATCGCCTACTTCGTCGGGTTCCGCACGGAGAAGGGGCCCGGCACGCCGATCACGCCGCCGAGCCGCCCCGGCCTCACGAACGTGAAGCTGAGCTCCGACGCCGCCACCGACTACGACCCCGAGGGCGACGGCACGGAGTCGGAGGACGCGACCCAGAACGTCATCGACGGCAGCCTCACGACATATTGGGACACGGAGACCTACCAGGGCGGCTTCGCCGGCTCGAACAAGTCGGGCGTCGGCCTGTACCTCGACACGGGCGACCCCGTATCGGCGCGCGAGCTCGCCCTCGTCACGTCCACCCCGGGGTTCAACGTGAAGGTCTACGCGTCGAACACCGTGCCCGACAAGCTGGCGCGCTGGACCGCGGTCAGCGGCAACACCAAGGTGAAGGAGAAGCAGCGCATCCCACTCGACACGGCGGGTCAGAAGTTCCGCTACTACCTCGTCTGGATCACGACGCTGCCGCCGGACAACAAGGCCAAGATCCAGGAGCTCGGCCTGAAGAAGTGAGTCAGGGCGTCGTCTCTGTCTGAGTCGGCGGCTGGTTCGGCTCGAGCGTGTCCTGGCGCTCGAGCCTGCCGACGACGATCACCACGGGGCGGCCCTTCTCCAGCTCCGTGCCGGCGCCCGGGCGCTGCTCGATCACCACGCCGTCCTGGGCGGGGTCGGTCACGGTCCGCTCGCGCGGGAGCGGCTCGAGGCCGGAGTCGCTCAGCTGCCGGCTCGCGTCGCGCGCCTTGAGCCCGACCACGTCGGGCGCCACCACCTTCGGGATACCGGTCGAGACCGTGATGGTCACCGTCTCGCCCTTGTCGACGCGTGCGCCGCCGGCCGGGTCCTGCGACACGACGTCGCCCTCCGGCTCCTCCTCCGACTCCTGCTCCCGGACCGAGACGCGGAGTCCGGCGGACTCGAGCTGCTGCTCGGCCGAGTCCTGGGACAGCCCGGTCACGTCCGGGACCGCGACCTGCTCCGGGCCCGAGCTGATGAACAGCGTGATGCGCGTGCCGCGGATGACCTCGGTCCCGGCGCGCGGGACGGTTCGGAGGGCGATCCCGTCGGCAACGCTGTCCGACGGAAGCGTGTCCGTGCTCACCTTCAGGTCCGCCTGGCGCAACTCGCGCACGGCCTGCCGCTCCGGCAGCTTCGCCACCGTCGGCACGTTCACGGTCCCGGGGCCGTTCGACACCTCGAGCGTGACCGTGGACCCCTTGTCGGCCTCGCTGCCCGCGTCCGGGTCCTGGTCGAGCACCTCGTCGATGTCGCGGTCGCTCCGCACGCGGCTCTCCGCCACCTCGAACCCGTCCCGCTCGAGGATCGCGCGCGCCTGCACGAGCTGCTTGCCGACCACCCGCGGTATCTCCACCTTGTCCTCCGCGAGCAGCCCGCTCAGCGCGAGGAACGCGAGCAGCCCTGCCAGCAGCAGGGTCAGGATCCCGAGCGTGAACCACGGCCAGCGCCTGCGGCGCCGCTCGCGCGGCGCGGCCGCGGGCGGTGGCGGCTCCGGCGGGTAGCCGTCGGCGGGCGCCTCGACCGGGGCCGCGACCGGCGTGAAGATCGCGGTGTCCTGGCCCGCGCCGTCGCCGGACTCGATGTTCACCTGCGCCGCCTCGAGGGCGGCCGCGAACTCCTCGGCCGACTGCCAGCGCCGCGCCGGGTCCTTCGCGAGCGCCGCCATCACGACCGACTCGAGCGCGGGGTTCACGTCCGGGCGGAACTGCGACAGCGGCGGCGGCTGCTCCGAGAGGTGCTTGAGGGCCACCGACACCGCGCTCTCGCCCTCGAACGGCAGGCGACCGGCGAGCATCTCGTAGAGCATCACGCCGATCGAGTAGAGGTCGGATGCCGCCGTGACGGCGTGGCCTTGCGCCTGCTCGGGCGACAGGTACTGCGCCGTCCCCATGATCGAGCCGGTCTCCGTCATCTCCGAGGCGCCCGCGCGGGCGATGCCGAAGTCGGTGACCTTCGCCTGCCCGGCGTCGTCGACGATCACGTTGTGCGGCTTGAAGTCCCGGTGGATCACGCCGTGACGGTGCGCGAACCCGGCCGCCCGCAGGATCTGCACGCCCAGCGCGATCACCTGCACCTGCGGCAGCGGCGCCTCCTGCTCCACGATCTGCTTGAGGCTCCGCCCCTGCAGGTGCTCCATCGCGATGTAGTAGGTGCCCTCGTGCTCGCCGCGGTCGTAGACGCCCACGACGTTGGGGTGCTGGAGCCCCGCGGCGGCCTTGGCCTCGCGGCGGAACCGCTCCACGAACTCCTGGTCCTGCGCGAAGCGCCGGTGGAGCACCTTCAGCGCGACCTCGCGTCCGAGGTGCGTGTCCTCGGCGCAGTACACGTCCGCCATGCCGCCGGACCCGAGGCGTCTGACGATGCGGTAGCGCCCGTCCACCAGCGTGTTGGCGGCTACCTCGGTCATCCGTTCCTCAGGAGCACCTCGAGCACCTGTTTCGCGATCGGCGCAGCCACGGTACCGCCCTCGCCGGTGCTGTGCTCGACGGTGACGGCGATCGCCACGCGCGGGTTCTCGACCGGCGCGAACGCGATGAACCACGGCTGGGTGAGCTCGGCGTTGACGCCGACCTCCGCGGTGCCCGTCTTGCCGGCGACGTTCACTCCCTCGAGCGCCGCGGCGGTGCCGGTTCCCTCCTCCACCACCCGGCTCATCATGGCGGCCAGCTCCTTCGCCGTGCTCGGTTTGACCACCTCGTTCTGCACGTCCGGCTTGACGCGCTCCTTGACCCGCCCGTCCTTGCGCACCACGCGGTCTGTCAGCTGCGGCTTCATGAGCGTGCCGTCGTTCGCGATCGCCGCAGCCACCTCTGCCATCTGGATCGGGGTGGCGAGGATCTGGCCCTCCGCGCCGCCCTGCCCGATCGCCACGCGCCCGACGTCAAACCCGCCGCCCCCGCCGACCAGCTTCCCGTCTGCGTTGCGCACGCCGCTCGCCACCATCTGGTCGTCCGGGTAGTCCAGCTTCGGGTCCTCGAAGAACCCGAAGCGGTGCATGTACTCCACGAGCGTCCTGCGGCCGACCTTCTCGCCGACCTGCGCGAAGACCGTGTTGACGGAGTGCGTGAGCGCGTCGGTGAGCGAGATCGGCCCGAAGTCCTCGCCGCCGAAGTTCGACAGCGGCGTGCCGCTGACGACCCGCGGCGACGAGCCGTCGATGATCGAGTCGGGCGTGACGAGCCCCGAGTCGAGCGCCGCCGCCGCGGTCACCACCTTGAACGTCGAGCCGGGCGGGTACAGCTCCTGCGTCGTGCGGTTGAGCAGCGGCTTGTTCGGGTCGCGGTTGAGCTGCGAGAAGCGCTCCGGGACGGCGTTCGGGTCGTACGGCGGGTTCGACGCCATCACGCGCACCTTGCCCGTCCGCGGCTCGATCGCGACCACGCCGCCCTTCTGCCCGCCGAGCGCCTGGAAGGCGGTCCGCTGCGCGTCGGCGTCGAGGTTCGTCACGACGTCGAGCCCCTCCGTCGTCCGGTTCTCGAGGTCCGAGAGGATCGACTCGAACTCGTCCTCCTTGCCGGCGAGATCGTCGTTGCGCGACTGCTCGAGGCCGCGCCGACCGTTGCGGATGAACGAGTAGCCGACGGGGTGGCCGAACAGGTCCCCGGTCGGGTAGACGCGCGTGAAGATGCGGTTCTGCCCGTGGCCGATCGGCCGGTTGCGCGCCAGCAGCGTCCTGCCGTCGCGCGCGTAGATGAGCCCGCGCGGGATCTTCTGCTCCTCGATCAGGGGCCGCCGGTTGGCCGTCTCGTCCTCGAGGCTCTTCGCCTCGAAGACCGTCCAGCGCGAGGTGAACACGATCAGGAGGCCGAACAGGACCACGGCGAGGCCGAACAGCTGCGAGATCTGCCTGTTCAAACGAGCCCTCCGCGGCGCGCGCGCTCGCCGCGCGCGTGGTCGGACACGATCAGGAGCAGGGCCAGCAGCACCATGTTCGCGACGATCGAGCTGCCGCCGTACGACACGAACGGCAGCGTCACGCCGGTGAGCGGGATGACCTTGGTGACGCCGCCGACGATCACGAACACCTGCAGCGCCAGCACCGCGGTGAGGCCGGTGGCGAGCAGCTTCGAGAAGCCGTCGTTGGCGATCATCGCGACCTTGAACCCGCGCGCGGTGAACAGCATGTAGATCAGAATCAGCCCGGCCGCGCCGAACAGTCCGAGCTCGTTGGTGATCAGCGCGTAGATCAGGTCCGTGTGCGGGGCGGGCAGGATCGTGCCGCCGCCCGGCAGGTCGAGCAGCGCCTGCCCGAAGCCCTGGCCGAACAGCCCGCCGTCGGCCTGCGCGAACAGCGACTGCGCGATCTGGTAGCTGCCGCCCTGCTGCTCGAGCAGGCTCGGCCTGAACGGGTGCAGCCACGTCTCCACTCGCAGGTGCACGTGCGCGGTGTGGTTGGCGAAGAACACCGCGCCGGCCAGGAACATCGTCGAGCCGACTCCGATCAGCGACAGGCGCCCCGTGGCCACGTAGAGCAGCGCCAGGAAGCCGCCGAAGAACATCAGCGAGCTGCCGAGGTCGCGGATCACGATCAGCATCAGCATCGAGACGCCCCACACGAGCAAGAGCGGGCCGAAGTGCTTCGGCGACGGCCGCTCCCGCAGCACGGCCACGAGCGACGCGACGAACGCGATCAGCAGGACGATCTCGGCCGTGCCGAGGTCGAGCACCAGGATCAGCAGCAGCGTGAGCACGGCGGGCAGCCCATAGAGCAGGAGCTGCCGCTGGAACGGCAGCGGCGCGAGCCGCGGCCGCACGAGCAGATCGCCCGTCTCGCGCAGGTAGCTCGCAAGGAAGATGATGATCCCGAGCTTGGCGAACTCGGCGGGCTGGAACTGGACCGAGCCGGCCTTGATCGCCAGGTAGGCGCCGTTGACCGGCGCGCCGATCCCGGGCAGCCGCGGCATCACGAGCAGGGCGATCGACGCCAGCGCGATCGTGTAGCGGTAGCGCTCGAGCACGTGGTGGTCGCGGATCAGCGCGATCGTGGCGCAGAAGAACGCGAGCCCGCCGACGAACCACTGCGCCTGCTTGCGCGCCAGCTCGGGGTCGATCCGGTAGATCTCGACGAGGCCGATGGCGGCCAGCAGCGCGGCCAGCGGGAACATGTACGGGTCGGCCTCCGGCAGGCGCGCGCGGATGAACAGGTGGCCGAGCACGCAGAGGCCGAGGAAGAACGCGCCGTAGGTCAGCGTCGCGTCGCTGATGTCCTCGGTGCGCGTGATCAGCACCGCGGCGAAGCCGGCGCTCACGAGCAGTGACACGGGCAGTAGCCCGAAGAGCTCCCGGGTGCGGGCGGACATCAGCTGCCGGTCCCGGTGGGGTCGAGCCGTCCCCGCTCGAGCTGGCGCACGAGGTCCTCCGCATCCTGGCGGCTGCGCCACTTGTGGTTCAGCACCTCGCTGCGCCGGGTGCGCGGGATGGCGCGCGCCGGCATGCCGCTCGCGTACTTCTCCTTGTAGAGCTCCACCCCGAAGGGAAGGTCGTAGGGAACGCCCCTGTAGAGAGTCACGAGTCCCGCGTCGTTGGTCCCCACGAAGTACACCTGCCGGCTGAGCGCGTAGAGCCCGGCCGCCACGGCCGCCACGACGCCCAGCGCCAGAACGCCCCTCAGGACGGCGCGCGCCAGACGCCGCCGGCGACGGGGCGGGCGTCTAGGAGGGGCGCGCCGCTCCGGCGTTCGCACCATCGTCGTATCGGCGCGGGCGTTGGGCGGAGGCGCCGCTTCGGTCCTCGACCCGGGATCGCCGTCGGAGGGCTGCTCCGCCGTGATCACGTCGTCCGCGGTCAGCGTGCCCGCGATCGTGTCGTCCGATGAAGCCGAGTCGCCGCCGTCGCCGGTCTCCCCGAGCCGGAAGAGCACCACGGTGATGTTGTCCTTGCCGCCGCTCTGATTGGCCGCGTGCACGAGCGCCTCGGCGGCCGCGTCGAGCGAGTCGGCGCCGCGCAGGATCGCCGCCACGTCGGCGTCCGAGAGCATCCCGGTGAGGCCGTCGGAGCACAGCAGGTACACGTCGCCGTCCCGGCCGGCGAGCGTGTAGGTGTCCACGTCCACGTCCGGCTCGGGGCCGAGCGCGCGCGTGATGATCGAGCGCTGCGGGTGGTGCTCGGCGGCCTCGGGCGTGAGCTGCCCGCTGCGCTCGAGCTCGGCCACGAGCGAGTGGACGCGCGTGAGCTGCTCGAGGTTCTCGTCGCGCAGGAGGTACGCGCGGCTGTCGCCCACGTGGCCGAGGCTGACCTCGGAGTCGTGCACCTTGGCCGCCGTCAGCGTCGTGCCCATGCCGCGGTGCGACTCGTCCGTGGCCGCCAGCTCGTAGATGCGCCGGTTCGCCTCGCGCAGGATTCGCGAGAGCTGCGCCTCCGGGGCCTCGCCCGACTCGCCCTCGCCCGAGAACGCGTCGGCCGCCATCTGCGAGGCCACCTCGCCCGCCTTCGCCCCGCCCATGCCGTCCGCCACGGCGAAGAAGGGCGGCGCGACGACGAACGCGTCCTCGTTCGCGCTCCGCTGGCGGCCGACGTCGGTCCGGCCGATGTGCTCGACGATCTGCAGGCCCACGACTACTCCTGGTACCTGTACTCGCTGTCGCCGATTCGGATCACGTCGGCCATCTTCAACCGCTCCGCGGTCCGGACCTGCCTGCCGTTGAGATAGGTCCCGTTCGTGGACCCCATGTCCTCGATATACATGAACTCACCGCGCGGAAAGATGCGTGCGTGCGCCGAAGAGGCGAAAGGATCGTCGATCTGGATGTCGGCTCCGTCCGACCGGCCCATTGTCGCTCCATCGGCCAGGTCGAAGCTATCCCCCGGCTGGTGTCCCATGGCGGCCACCACGTCGAGCCGCGGCTGCACCCCCGCCCGCAGGTCCGGGACGCCCGAGTCGCGCCGCCCCTGGCGCGCCGGCTCGGGCGGCTCCACCGCCGCGGCGCCGCCCTCGTAGCGGGACAGGTCGCGCATCGCGCTGCGGGCCACCCAGAGCAGGAAGAGGTAGAGCACGGCAAGGAAGCCGAACTTGAGCGCCACCGCTAGCGGCTCGTCCACCTGGCGACCTCAGTCGAGCTCGAAGGTCAGGTGGGTGACCCCGAGCGTGATGTCGTCGCCGGGCCGCAGCACGGCCGAGTCGACCCTGCGGCCGTTGACCTTGATGCCGTTGGTGGAGCCGAGGTCGTGGACGGTCCAGCCGTCCTCTCCCCTGCGCAGCTCGGCGTGGCGGCGCGAGACGTTCGGGTCCGCGACGACGACCTCGCAGTCGCGACTGCGGCCGATCACGGCGTGCTCGCCACGGACCACGTTGCGGCTGCCGTCGCCGACCAGGATCGCCTGGCGCCGGGCGGCCAGCGGCCCCGCGTCGAGGCGCTGCGGCTCGCGGTCGGGCGAGTAGACCATCGTGTGGCCGAAGTCGCCGGCGGACGGCGCCGGCGCCTCGGGGCCCTCCGACTCCTCCTCGGGCGGGCCGAGCAGCTGCGCCTGGATGCCGAACTCGCCGAGCTCGAGCCGGTCGTCGGTGTGGAACTCGATCTGCGGCCGGCTCGTGAGCGCGAGGCGCTCCTGCCGGGCGTGCTCGAGCAGGTAGTCGGACAGCTCCTTGCGCAGCGCGGGCTCGTAGCTCGAGAACTGCTCGCGGTCCTGCGGCGAGAGGAAGACGCGGTAGTGGTTCGGCACGTACACGCGCGAGACGGAGACCATCTGGTTCTCCTCCATCTCCTTGGCGAGCTTGTGCGCCAGCTCGACCGGCTGGACGCTCGTCTTGAATGCGCGCCCGAAGGCGCCCTCGACGAGCCCTCCGAGCTTCGCCTCCAGGTTTCTGAGCATGCTCATTCGTCGTCCGCAGGGTAGTCCTATGGAGTTGTGACAGGCTCCGCCCGCCATGTCTCGGCGGGCGGTCCGACGGTGGACGCCGCGACGGCGACGATCGCGCCCAACACGGCGCCCGCGACCATCCCGCGGGCCTGCTCCAGGTCGGTGGTCGCGGCGAGCAGGTCGCCGAGCGCCACGTGCGCCGCGATCAGCCCGGCGGCCCATAGGCCGGCGCCCAGCACGTCGAGCACCAGGAAGCGGCCGCGCACCACGAGCGGGAGCACCACCGCGAACGCGGCCCACACCACGGCGGGCGCCAGCGCGGGCGACGAGGCCAGCGGGCTCAGCACGTCCGTGGCCGCGCGGCTGACGGAGTCCTGCCACTCGGCAGCGGGCTGGGTGCCGTCCGCCACCCCGAACAGCAGGCTGTGGCCGGTGAGCGGCTCGGCCAGGGCGAGCCAGATGAACCCGGCCGCGGCGAGCCCGGCGCGGCGCCAGGCGCCGGAGGCCAGCGCGGCGATGCCCACGAAGGCGGGGGCGAGGGCGATCGCGCCGAGCAGCGGCGCCAGCACCGGCACCGACCAGAGCAGCCCGGCGCGAGGAAGCAGGAACGGGACGGGCGCCGCGCCGGCGGCGAGCACGAGCGCCGTGCCCTGGCGGTCGGCGTCCGGTGAGGCGAGCCAGGCGCAGGCCGCCGCCGCCGTGAGCAGCCACCCGAGGCGCGGGAGCAGCGCGGTGACGACGGCGGCCGCCGCCGCCGCCGCGAGCGGCGAGAACGGCGGCTCGGGCCCCAGCTGGGTCAGCGCGAGAAGCAGCAGCAGCCCCGCGGCCACGCCGGCGCCGGCGCGCTCGAGCGCGCGACGCCCGCGAGCCTGCGCCGGCACCTCGGCCGGCCGCCGGCGGCCGAGCAGGCCGCGGCGGGGCATCGCGCTCGTCAGGCCCACGCGCGCCAGCGTCTCCGGCTCCACCAGACCGCCCTGATCGTCCAGCTGCTTCTCGGCGCGCCGCAGGACGTCGCGCAGCTCCACGGCGCCGGGGCGCAGCGCGGGGTCCGGCTCGAGGGCGTCGTCGATCGCGTCGCACAGCTCGGGCGGGAGGTCGCGGCGCATGCTCGCCAGCGACGGCAGCGGGCGGCCGAGGCGGCGCACGGTGGCGGCCGGGCCGCCGGCCCTGATCGGGTTGGTCCCGGTCCAGGCCTCGTAGAGCGTGAGCGCGAGCGAGTAGACGTCGGAGGCCGGCGTCACGCGCTCGCCCTCCGCCTGCTCCGGCGCCATGTAGGCGAGCGTCCCGACCACGTCGCCCGTGCGAGTGAGCGGGTCGCCGCTGGCGACGTGCGCGACGCCGAAGTCCGCGAGCTTGGCGAAGCCGGCGCCGGCGGCGGGCTCGGCCACCACCATCACGTTCTGCGGCTTCATGTCCCTGTGGATCACGCCCCGCTCGTGGGCGTGGTCGAGCGCCTCGCAGAGGGCGGCGCCGATGCGGGCCGCGTCGCGATCGGACACGGCGCCGGCGCGCATCAGCTCGGCCATCGTTCGACCCCGAACGAGCTCGGACACGAGGTACACGTCCTGCTCGTCGGCGGCCAGCTCGTACAGCGCCACGATCCCGGGATGGTTGAGGCGGGCGGCCGCCCGCGCCTCGCGCTCGGCCCGCGGCGGGGCGCCGGATCCGTCGCTCCAGAGCGCCCTGTCGCCTCCCTCGCGCGGGATCACCTTCACGGCCACCTCGCGCTCGAGGCGCTCGTCCCACGCGAGCCACACCACTCCGTAGCCGCCGGCGCCGAGGCGCCGCTCCAGGCGGTAGCGGTCCAGCACGAGCCGTGCGCCTGACGCACCCGGCATGTGTTCGCTAGGGTCCGAACCACCCAGCCGGGCGGTTCTTCCGGTTGGCTCCCGCGGGTAGGAGCCTTGCATCCGAACCGTGCGGTCCGTCGCCGTGGATCGGTTGTAGGGACGTTTCATGTCGGGTTCGTGTTCGGGCCTGTGGGGCGGGTCCCTCCCGCGCGCCTAGCTTTGACAACCGCCCCCCTGGTCATACTCCAACCCCGAAGCGTGCCAGGTGCCGTAACGCCGGCAAGCGCACAGGAGCGATTTCCCTGTCCTTCCTCGACGAACCGGACGAGCCCGTAAGCCGCTCGAGACGCCGGCCGTCCAGCGGACCCTCCACGGACCGCCAGACGCTCATGGTCCGCCGAACGGTAGCGGCCGGCATCGGGCTGCTCGTGCTGATCCTGCTCGTGCTGTTCGTGCGCGGCTGCCTCAACTCCCGCAAGGAGCAGGCGATCAAGGACTACGGCTCGGACGCGAGCGAGCTGATCCGCGAGTCCAACGCCGAGGGCAAGTCGCTCTTCAACACGCTGTCGCAGTCGGGCAACCAGGACCAGGTCGTGGACGTGCAGAACCAGCTCAACGGGCTGCGCGTGCAGGCGGGCGTGCTCGTCGACCGGGCGCGCGACCTCGACGTCCCCGACGAGCTGTCCACCGCGCAGCGCTACCTGGTCGACACGCTCGAGTTCCGGCGGGACAGCCTCGCCCACATCGCCGACGAGCTGCCGACGGCGCTCGGCGACGACCAGCGGCGCCAGGGCACCGATCAGGTCGCGGCGGAGATGCAGGGCCTCTTGACGAGCGACGTCATCTACTCGCAGCGCTTCAAGCCGCTGTTCGACGGCGCCGTCAAGGAGCAGGACCTCCAGGACCAGACGAGCGTGCCGAAGAGCGTCTTCATCAAGGACATCGTGTGGCTCGACCCGGACTACGTGGCCGACCAGGTCGCGGGCGTCCGCGGCGGCGGCGGCGAGGCCACGCCGGGCCTGCACGGCAGCGGTCTCGCGGGCGTCACGCTCGGCGGCCAGACGCTGACCCCGGGCGGCTCGGCGACGATCCAGCTCACGAGCGACCTGGCGTTCGAGGTCCAGGTGGCGAACCAGGGCGAGCACACCGAGACCGACGTCCAGGTGACGATCAAGGTCGGGAGCGGCGACGACGCCGTGACCGTCGACGGGTCGGTCGACACGATCGCGGCCGGAGAGACCAAGTCCGTCTCGATCCCGCTGAACGAGCAGCCGCCGACCGGCCAGAACGTGCCGGTGAGGGTCGAGGTCAAGCCGGTGCCGGGCGAGCAGAAGACCGACAACAACTCGGCCGACTACAACGTCATCTTCACTCGTTAGATCCCGTTGCGCCGGGCGCTACGCTGACTGCTCGTGGATGACCTGACCACCACCCAGGGCATCGTCGCCCTGGCGGCCGCGGGCGCGGCGCTGATCGCCCTCATCTGGCTCATCGTGCTGTCCGTCAAGGTCCGCCGCCTGCGCGCGGCGCAGCGGTCGGTGCTCGGGGACGGCCGGCGGGACCTCGTCGCCCACGCCGCGGCGCTGCAGGAGGCGTTCGTGCAGCTGCGCGACTGGGTGGAGGAGAACGCCGCGGGCCTTGACCGGCGCGTGGCGGCGGCCGAGCACCGCATCGACGGGTGCGTGGCGTACACCTCGCTGATCCGCTACGACGCGTGGGGGGAGATGTCCGGTCACCAGTCCAGCACGCTCGCCCTGCTCGACTCTCAGCGCACGGGGGTCGTCGTCTCCTCGATCGTGAACCGCGACCAGGCGCGCGTGTACGTCAAGCAGCTCCACCACGGCGTCCCCCAGCTCGAGCTCTCCCCCGAGGAGGAGGAGGCCGTGGAGGTCGCCATGTCGGGCGACCGCGCCGAGGCCTGAGCGCCGGTGCAGGTCGCCTACCTGGGCCCAGCGGGGACCTACACCGAGGAGGCCCTGCTGGCGTCGGCGCCGGACGGCGTCGAGCCCGTGCCGTACCCGACCGTCTACGAGACGGTGATGGCCGTGCAGGAGGGCGCGGTCGGACGGGCGGTCGTGCCGATCGAGAACGCGCTCGAGGGTGGCGTGGCGGCGACCCTGGACGCGCTTGCCACCGAGGCGCATGACGTCCGGATCACCGGCGAGGTCATCCACCCGATCCACCACTGCGTCGTCGCGGCCCGCGAGGTCGACCTGGAGGAGGTGCGGCGGGTGATCTCGCACCCCCAGGCGACCGCCCAGTGCGCGCGCTTCCTGCGCGAGCGGTTGCCGCGGGCCGAGCGCGTGGTGGCGCCGTCCACCTCCGAGGCGGTGTCCTCCCTGCGCGACGAGGCGGAGCCGGCGGTGGCGCTCGGGTCCCGGCTCGCGGCGGAGCTGTACGGCTGCCGCGTGCTGGCGGCCGACGTGGAGGACCACCCGGACAACGTCACCCGCTTCGTCTGGCTCGCCCGGGCCGGCGAGGCGGTGGACCCCGGGCCCGACGCCAAGACCTCGCTGGTGTTCTGGGGCGCCGGCGACGAGGCGCCCGGATGGCTCCTCGGGGTGCTGCGGGAGTTCGCCGACCGCGGCGTCAACCTGACCCGGATCGAGTCGCGGCCGCGGCGGATCCGGCTCGGGCACTACATGTTCTTCGTGGACCTCGAGGGCGCAACCGGCGACACCGCCGTGGACGCCGCCCTGGCGGGGCTGCGCGAACGGGGCGAGACGATCCGCGTGCTGGGGTCGTATCCGGCGGCGCCGGGGTAGGCCGCGCGGCCGCTCCGCCGCGGGCTGCCGCCCCCTCGCACACCGCTTCGCAGCCGGGTTCTTGGCCCGGAAACGGGGTCAGGCCGCCGGGGTCTGTCAGTACACTGGACCGCATCGTGGGCCTCCACGTGCGACACGTTGCCGAGGTAGGTGAGCCGGAACCAGGCCCTGTGCGCGCGCTGCCCGGGACCGGCCGTCCGGGACAGCGCGTGGGTTCGTCCGGCCGGGTGCTGGTCCTCAACGCGTCGTTTGAGCCGATCAACGTCTGCACGGTCCGGCGCGCCGCGGTCCTGCTACTGAAGAACAGGGCCGAGATCCTCGAGCAGGGCGACTGGGCGCTGCACGCGGAGACGCTGACCCTGCCGCGGCCGGTCGTGATCCGCCTCCTCACCTACGTGAAGATCCCGCGCGACGCGCACCGGCGGAAGATCACCCGCCGCGCCGTCTTCGCCCGCGACCGCTGGACCTGCCAGTACTGCGGCCACGAGCGCGGCAACCTGACCGTCGACCACGTGGTCCCGCGCTCGAAGGGCGGCTCGTCGAGCTGGGACAACATCGTCACCTGCTGCGCTCCGTGCAACCGCCGCAAGGGCGACCGCCTGCCGCGGCAGGCGAACATGGTCCCGCGGCGGAAGCCGAAGGCGCCGAACCCGACGATCTTCATCCACGTGGCCGCGCCTTCCATCCCGGCCGCCTGGGAGCAGTACCTGCCCCGCGCCGCCTGATGAGCGAGACGCCCCCGCAGGGGCCGCCCGGGGATGGGGAGAGCGGGCCGCCACCCGGGGGTCGGGAGGGCCAGCCGCCACCCGGGGGTCGGGAGGGCCGGCCGCCACCCGGGGATGGGGAGAGCCGGCCGGCGCGCGGGCCGCAAGGGGCCGAACCGGCCGGCGGTGACGCCGAGGGCGGCGCGGCGGCGGCCGGGGACGCCCGCCCGCCCGAGGATCCTCTCGATCGCCCGGCCACGGTCGGCGAGCTCCGCAGCGTCAGGCGCTGGCTGCTCGTCGCGGGGGTGTGGGCTGCCGCTGCCACGGCGATCGCCGTGATCGCGCTGCTGGACGAGCCCGAGCCCGAGACGCCGAAGGGGCCCGACCCGATCGCCGAGACGAAACGGGTGCAGCGCCAGCTCCAGTCACAGATCGACGACCTCAACCAGAAGATCGATCAGCTCCCGCAGACCTCCGACGTTCAGAAGCTGGACGACCGCCTGAAGAAGGTGGAGGACGGCGCCGGCAGGACGTCGGACCGGATCGGCGAGCTGGCCGACAAGGTCGACGACCTGGACCAGCGGGTGCAGGACCTGGAGCAGCAGGCGACCGAGACCGAGACGACCACGACGACGACCCCGGAGCAGCCGTAGGCGGCGCTGGGCCGCCGCGCCACGTCAGTGGCGCCGCAGCCAGGCGGTCGCGCGGCGGACGATCACCTCGAACCGCGTCCGGACGATCTCGTGGCCGCCCGGCTGGGGGAGCAGCAGGCACTCGAGCCCGCGGCGGCGGGCCGTCCGGCAGGCCGTCGCCGCCTCTTCGAAGGGCACCGTCCGGTCGTCGCGCCCGTGGAACCAGAGCAGCGGGGCGTCGCGCAAGTCGATCGCCGCGGGATCGACGCGGCCGGCGATGATCACGGCGCCGGCAGGGTGGGCGGCGGCCGCTCCGGCCCCACCCCCGCCCGCCTCGCCGCCGCCCCCGATCGCTCCGGCCGCTCCCGTCGCCACACCCAGGGCCGTCACCGCGCCCGCCGAGTACCCGCCGATGAACACCCGCCGGCGGTCCACGCCCAACCCGCGCGCGTGTCGCTGGATCCATCGCACCGCGGCCGCGCCGTCGCCCTGAGCGGCGCGTCTGACCTCGTCGAACCCGAGCGTCCTGATCTGAGCCTGCGTCGCGAGCCGGTAATCGGCGGTCGCGGACACGAATCCGCGCGCGGCCATCGCCTTCGCGTAGGGCTCCATGTCCGCGCGGTTGCCGGCGACGAACCCGCCGCCGAAGAGCCAGACGATCGCCGGCCGCCGCCCCGCGGGCGAGTGCGGCCGGTAGACGTCGAGCCGCAAGGTCACGGGTTTGCCGGCGTGGTCGCGGGTGTGCCGGTAGGGCACGTCGCGCTGCACGCCGCCGGCGCCCGGCTCGCCGGAGGCCGTGCTCCCGTCGCCGCCGCAGCCACTCCCCGCGGCGGCCAGCACGATCAGGGTGGCGATCACACGTGCGCGCAGGCTGACGATGCTACGAAAAGGTGAGGGGCGCCCATACAGGGCGCCCCTCGAGTACGACTGCTGGACTTTTGCCGGTGGCGAGCCTGCGACCGGAGGGACCACTCCCGGCCCTACGCCCCCGACGGTGTCTCGGGTTGGACTCCGCTAAACCGTCCGTGCGCCGCCGGCTTGGCCGGCAGCTTCGGGACTACGGGGCCCAGCACCGGTCTAGCGGCCGGACACCTCCAGGGTCCCGAAAGATCTATGACTCAGTCGGACCACCTCCTTTCCCTGGTCTCTCCATTGAAGCAGACAAGGTGGCCGGACCGGAAGGCCCAGACCGGAGGCTGCGTCGGAAATCCGGCTACTCGTCGTCCTCGGCGGAGTCCGGCGGCTCGCCGGGCGCCTCGTCCTCGAGCACGCTGTCGTCGTCGAGCACGCTGTCGTCCTCGAGCTCCACCGGTGCGGCGCCGTCGGCGCTCGCCTCGTCGAGCTCGTCCTCCACGTGGGCCGCGGTGTCGGCCGTCGTCTCCATCACGAGCGCGACCGCGCTCACCTGGTCGTCCTCGCGCAGGTTCATCACCCGCACGCCCTGCGCCGGCCGGCCCTGCTTGGAGATCCCCCGTACGTCGGTGCGCTGCACCATCCCGTTCTGGGAGATGAAGACGAGGTCGTGGTGCTCGCGCACGATCAGCGCGCCTGCCAGGCCGCCCTTCTTCTCGGTCAGCCCGATCGTCTTCACGCCCATCGTGCCGCGGCCCTTGACCGGGTAGTCCTCGATCGGCGTGCGCTTGCCGTAGCCGTTCTCGGTCACCACGAGCAGCTCGGTGCCCGGCTGCACGACGTCCATGGCGAGGACGTAGTTGTCGCCGCGGTCGACGTTCATGCCCTTCACGCCGCCGGTGTCGCGGCCCATGGGGCGCGCCTGGTCCTCGTTGAAGCGCGCCGCCTGGCCCGAGCGAGAGACCATGATGATGTCGTCCTCGCCGCTGGTCCGGCGCACGGCGACGAGCTCGTCGTCGTCACGGATCTTGATCGCGATGATGCCGTCGGCCTTGATCGGCGTGTTGTAGGCCTCGAACTCGGTCTTCTTGATCTGGCCCTTGCGCGTGGCGAAGACCAGGTACTTGCCCTCCTTGAACTCGCGCGTGGCCTGGACCGCCTGCACGCGCTCGCCCTCCCGCAACGGCAGCAGGTTGACGAGCGCCCGCCCGCGCGCGGTCCGCGAGGCCTCGGGCAGCTCATAGACCTTCTGGCGATAGACCTTGCCGCGGTTGGTGAAGAACAACAGGTAGTCGTGCGTGGAGCACACGAAGAGGTGCTCGATGTAGTCGTCGTCCTTCATCTCCATTCCGGTCACGCCGAGCCCGCCGCGGCGCTGGCTGCGATAGGTCGCGAGCGGCAGCGACTTGATGTAGCCGGACTTGGTGATCGCGATGACCATCTGCTGGTCGGCGATCAGGTCCTCGATGTCGATCTCGTCCTCGGAGTGGGTGATCTCGGTGCGGCGCTCGTCGGCGTAGCGCTCCTTGATCTCGAGCAGCTCCTCCTTGATCAGGCCCATGACGCGCGTCTCGTCGCCGAGGATCTCGCGCAGCTCCTTGATCCGCTCGAGCGTGTCGGCGTGCTCCTGCCTGACCTTGCCGGCCTCCAGCGCGGTCAGCCTCGCCAGCCGCATGTCGAGGATCGCCTGCGCCTGGATACGGGACAGCTCGAAGCGCTCCATCAGGCCGTCGCGCGCCGTGTCCGGGTCGCTCGAGCCGCGAATCAGCTCGATGACCGCATCGATGTCGGCGATCGCGACGAGCAGGCCATCGAGGATGTGCAGCCGCGCCTCGCGCTCGCGGAGCTCGTGCTTGGTGCGGCGGACGATGACGTCGCGCTGGTGGTCGACGTAGTTCTTGACGATCGGCAGCAGCCCGAGCGTGCGCGGCACGCCGTCGACCAGGGCGACCATGTTCACGCCGAACGTGACCTGCAGCGGCGTGTGCTTGTAGAGCTTGTTGAGGACGACCTTCGGGATCGCGTCGCGCTTCAGCTCGATCACGAGGCGGATTCCGGAGCGATCGGACTCGTCCCGCAGATCCGAGATCTCCTTCAGACGCCCGTTGTGCACCTGCTCGGCGATCTTCCGGATCAGCCCGCTGCCGTCGTTGCGGCCGTCCCCCTTGGGGACCTGGTAGGGCATCTCGGTGACGATGATCGCCTCCTTGCCCTGGCGCAGCGGCTCGATGTGGGCGCGCCCGCGGACGACGACCCGGCCGCGGCCGGTGTCGTAGGCCTCGCGGATGCCGCCGTGGCCGACGATGATGCCGCCGGTCGGGAAGTCCGGCCCCTTGATGTGGCGCTGCAGACCCTTGACGTCGATGTCCGGGTCGTCGATGAAGGCGATGACCGCGTCGACCGCCTCGCCGAGGTTGTGCGGCGGGATGTTGGTGGCCATCCCGACGGCGATGCCGGACGCGCCGTTGACCAAGAGGTTCGGGAACCGCGCGGGCAGGACGAGCGGCTCCTGGCGGGACTCGTCGTAGTTCGGGACGAAGTCGACCGTGTCCGAGTCGATATCCCGCAGCATCTCCCTGGCGAGGCTGGCGAGCCGTGCCTCGGTGTAACGCATCGCCGCCGGCGGATCGCTGTCGATCGACCCGAAGTTGCCCTGCGGATCGACGAGCGGGTACCGCATCGCGAAGTCCTGGCCGAGGCGCACCAGCGTGTCGTAGATCGCCGAGTCGCCGTGCGGGTGGTAGTCGCCCATGACGCGGCCGACGACGTTCGCGCACTTGCGATGCGGGCGGCCGGGCGTCAGGCCCGCCTCGTTCATCGCGAACAGCACGCGCCGGTGAACGGGCTTGAGACCGTCGCGCACGTCCGGCAGCGCGCGCCCCACGATCACGCTCATCGCGTAATCGAGGTAGGAGGAGCGCATCTCCTCCTCGAGGCCGCGCGGCTCGATGTTGCCGCCTGTCAGCTGGTCAATGGACAAGCGAGATCACCTCAACTCGACCCGTAGGTACGTCCCAACCTTGATGTCTGTGCGAAAACCAAGCCAGGCAAGGACGCAGGGAGCCCGCAGTGCGACGCACGCGGGCGACCGAGGACACCGCCTGGCGCCGGTTTGCAGCCTCAGACATCAAGGTTGGTCACCTCGCGGGCGTGGGTCTCTATGAACTCGCGCCGGGGCTCCACGTTGTCGCCCATCAGCATCGAGAAGATCTGGTCGGCCGCGCTCGCGTCGTCGATGGTCACGACCTGGAGCGTGCGCTGCTCCGGGTCCATGGTCGTGTCGAAGAGCTGGTCGGCGTTCATCTCGCCGAGCCCCTTGAAGCGCTGCAGGGGCACGCCGTCGCGTGCGATCTCGAGCACCTTCCGCCGCAGCTCCTCGAAGGACAGCGCCGTGCCGTCGCGCTTGCCGAGCACGACGTCGAACGGCGGCGTGCCGGCGAGGCCCTCGAGCTCCTTGTGCACCCGGACGAAGCTCGCGAACTCCGGCCGGGAGAACATCGCGCGCGACAACCGGTAGGTGGCGGCCGTACCGGTCTTCCGCTCGATCACGCGCGCCACGATCTCTTCCGGGCCCTCGTCGATCAGCTCCGTCTCGTAGGGCTCGCTCTCGGGCGCCGCCTCCTTCAGCAGCCGCGCCGCCGACTCGCCGTCGGTGACGCCGGCGTCGAGGATCTGCGACTCCTCCAGGAAGGTGACCGTGTCGTGCCCGAACTCCGCGCGCAGCGCCGACGCCCAGCCCTCGTACTGCTTCAGCAGCCGGCCGAACTTCTGCCAGCGGGCGTGCGTCAGGTTGAACTTGGCGCCGCTGCGGTCGCTGACCTCCATCGACTCGAGCTTGTCCCGCAGGAGGACCTCCTCGAGCTCAGACTCCTTCTCGATGTACACGTCCTGTTTGCCGGACTTGATCTTGTAGAGCGGCGCCTTCGCGATGTAGACGTAGCCCTCCTCGATCAGCTGCGGCATCTCGCGGTAGAGGAACGTGAGCACGAGCGTGCGGATGTGGGCGCCGTCGACGTCCGCGTCGGTCATCAGCACCACCTTGTGGTAGCGCGCCTTCGTGATGTCGAACTCCTCGCGGATGCCGGTGCCGATCGCCGTGATCAGCGCCTGGATCTCCTTGTTCGAGAGGACCTTGTCGATGCGGTTCTTCTCAACGTTGATGATCTTCCCGCGCAGAGGCAGGATCGCCTGCGTGTCGCGGCGGCGACCCTTCTTCGCGGAGCCGCCCGCCGAGTCGCCCTCGACGATGAACAGCTCGCTGAGCGCGGGGTCGCGAACCGAGCAGTCGGCGAGCTTGCCGGGCAGCGTGGAGTTCTCGAGCGCCGACTTGCGGCGCGTCAGGTCGCGCGCCTTGCGCGCGGCGTCGCGTGCGCGCGCCGCCTCGACCGACTTGCGGATGATCGTCCGCGCCTCCTGCGGGTTCTCCTCTAGGAACTCCGCAAGGCCCTTGTTGACCGCCGCCTGGACGAAGCCCTCTACCGGCGGGTTGCCGAGCTTGGTCTTCGTCTGCCCCTCGAACTGGGGCTCCGCGATCTTGACGGAGATGATCGCCGTGAGGCCCTCGCGGACGTCCTCGCCCTGGAGGTTCGGGTCCTTCTCCTTGAGCTCGCCGATCTGACGCGCGTAGAGGTTGAGCGTGCGCGTGAGTGCGGAGCGGAAGCCCGACAGATGGGTGCCGCCCTCGTGCGTGTTGATGTTGTTGGCGAACGAGAGGAGGGCCTCCTGGTACGACTTGTTCCACTGCAGGGCGACCTCGACCTCGCCGATGTCGCTCGTGTCCTCGACGTACACGATCTTCGAGTGCAGCGGCTCGCGCGTGCCCTGCCCGTGCAGGTACTTGACGAAGTCGACGATGCCGCCGTCGTATTGGAAGCTCGTCTCGAAGCGCTCGCCGCGCTCGTCCCGGAAGACGATCTTGAGGCCCTTCGTGAGAAAGGCCATCTCGCGGAAGCGCTGCTCGAGCACCGAGCGGTCGTAGTCGATCGTCTCGAAGATCTCGAGGTCGGGCATGTAGCTGATCTCCGTGCCGTGGCGATCGGTCTTCGAGCCCTTCGTGAGCTCGCCCGTCGGGATGCCACGCTCGTACGACTGCGTCCACTCGTGGTCCTCGCGCCAGACGGTCAGCCTGAGCCACTCGGACAGTGCGTTGACGACCGAGACCCCGACGCCGTGCAGCCCGCCGGAGACCTTGTAGCCGCCGCCGTCGCCGAACTTGCCGCCGGCGTGCAGAACGGTCAGCACGACCTCGGCGGCCGGGCGCTGCTCCTTCTCCATGATCCCGACGGGGATGCCGCGGCCGTTGTCGGTCACGGTCACGCTGTTGTCGGGGTGGATCACGATCTCGACCTCGTCGGCCTCGCCGGCGAGCGCCTCGTCGACCGAGTTGTCGACGACCTCGTAGATCAGGTGGTGCAGCCCGCGGGCACCGGTGGACCCGATGTACATGCCGGGGCGCTTGCGTACCGCCTCGAGCCCCTCCAGGACGGTGATGTCCTGGGCGCCGTAGCTGTCGCCCCCGTTGGGCTTGCTGTTTCCAGAGTTCTTCTTGGTCGCCAAGCCGTTCCTTCCGGCCGCTGAATGCCACAAAAAGCCCCGACTCCGTGCCGCCTGGGAACACGGGCCGGGGCGGTCCTCTCAATGGCCCTGAAGTCTAGCAGGCTACCCCCTGCGCCGGACGGGTACGCCGGTAGCAAAATGCCCGCAAATCGCGAAAAAACAGCATGTGGAAGCACATACTTGTTTCCAACTGTTACAGGACTGCTTCAGGCGGAATTCGGCCCCGAACCGACCACGAAGCGGAGGCGGCGGACGGGGGTGCCCAGCGGGCGCCGGCCCGCGGACGTGGGAGGGCCGTCGTCAGGGAGCGCGGAAGACCCGCTGGACCGGTCGGACGAGCCGGCGAGTCGCTGGTTCAGCCGGTCAAGCAGCTCCGGCCCCAGTAGCTCGAGCTCGGCCGCCCATACCGCCGACGAGCACGCGACCGTGACAGCTCCGTCACGCTCCGAGACCGGCTGCGCCTCCGCGGCGAGCGCCGGGCCGGCGGCTTCCGCCCAGGCGCCCTGGACTCGCGCGAGGAGGGTGGGCGGCTGGGCGCCCGCGACAGCTCGATCGAGGGCGGCGCCGAGGGGGCGTGGAGCCGGGCGCCTCATCGGGCCCTCGACGGGAAGAGGTGGCCGCCGGGCGGGAGCGGGGCAACAAGCGCCGCCCGCGCGTCGGGGGCGGGGGCGGGAACTGGGCAACGGGGGTCGGGGGGAGGCGAGCGCGTCATCGCGCTCTCGGTCCGAGCGGCGTGCCGCGAAAGGGGATCGGGACCGGACGAACCCGGGGGTGATGTCGACTTATGGGTCCTATAGCACCCACGAGTCGCCATCACCTGCTGTCCGAGCCACCAAATGCCCCGCGTCGCGGCTCGGACCGCGCACAGTGGCACATAGTGGTCGCGGTACGACCACAAACGACCACCGTGCGCCGCACCAGCCCGCCGGCGTGCTCCAAACCCAGCGGCACCCCTTCCCCAGCCCAGTCGGCGCCCGCGGCGAAGCCACCCGGTGAGCCACAGCCGACGCGGAGCCGTGCTGCAGAGCCGGCGAGGCACACCGGACGCGACCCCCGACCACGGCGAACGGCAGGCCGCCGCCCCCCTCACGCCCCCACCCCCACCCTCGACCGCGCCCTCCCCGCCTGCACCTCGACGATCCCGTCGCTCCCCGCTCCCGCCCCCGGCACGTGCTCGGCCTCCGTCGCCGTGATGACCGCCTGCCCACCGGAGCGCAGCAGGCTCGCCAGCAGCTCGCGCCGCTCGCCGTCGAGCTCGGACATCACGTCGTCCAACAGCATCAGCGGCGGATGCGAACGGCGCGCGGCCAGCAGCTCCCGCTCCGCGAACAGCAACGCCAGCAGCGCCGCCCGCTGTTGGCCCTGCGATCCGTAGGCGCGCAGGGACGTGCCGTCGAGCAGCAGCTGCAGGTCGTCGCGGTGCGGCCCGTGCGCCGTGAAGCCCCGCTCGAGGTCGGCCTCGCGTCGCTCACGCAGCTCGGCGGCAAGTCCGTCGGCGGAGGACGACGCCGACCGCGGCCTGTAGCGCAGCTCCGCGCCCCCCGCCAGGCCGAGCCGCTCGGCAAGCTCGGCGAATGGGGCGCGCAACCCCTCGACCGCCTCGGCCCGGTCGACCATCATCTGGATGCCGTGGCGCGAGAGCTCGAGGTCCCATGGGTCGAGCGCGCCGGGACCCACGAGGCCGGCGCGGATACGACCGAGCAACGAGTTCCGCTGGGCGAGCGAGCGGGAGTAGGCGCTGCGGGTCTCCGCGCGAGAGGGCCAGATGGCGGCCACCAGCTGGTCGAGATGGCCGCGGCGGGCGGCCGGAGCGCCCTTCACAAGCTCGAGCCGCTCGGGCAGGAACACGTTCACGAGCGGTCGCGCGCTCCCGGCCAAAGGCGCGCCGCCGACCGCGCTGCCGTCGACGCGTACGCGCTTTGGCTCTCCGGGGCGGAAACCAACCTCGATCCGGTGCGCGGCGTCGTCCGCCGAGACCTCGAGCTCCACCCGTGCCACCTGGGCGCCGCGGCGCACGAGCTCGCGCTCGTTCGAGGTCCGCGGCGAGTGGGCGGTGCAGGCGAAGTAGATGCCCTCGAGCAGGTTGGTCTTGCCGGCGCCGTTCGGCCCGACCACGACCGTCAGGCCCTCCGCCAGCGCGACGTCCGCGTCCTCGTAGTTGCGAAAGTCGCGCAGCTGGACGCGCGTGACGCGCATCGAGATCCTACACGTTGAGCCGGATCGGCATCACGAGGTAGAGGAAGCCGGCGCCCTCGTCCCCCGACTGGATGAGGCCCGGCCGCAGCGGGCTGATCAGCTTCAGCACGAGCTCCTCCGACTCGGCGCTCTCGAGACCCTCCCGGAAGAACTCCGGGTTGAAGCCGATCTCGAGCGACTCGCCCTTGAACGGCACCGGCAGCGACTCGCTCGCCTCGCCGACGTCCGGCGTCTGCGCCGAGACGTCGAGCGTCCCCTCGCTGAAGCGGAGCCGGAGCGGCGCGTTCTTCTGTGCCAGCAGGCCGACGCGGCGCACGACCTCGAGCAGCTCGTCGCGGTTCAGCCGCAGCTCGTGCTCGTAGGACTCGGGCAGCAACTGCTGATAGTTCGGAAAGCGGCCCTCCACCAAGCGCGACGACAGCACCACGTCGGCGACCGTGAAGACCACCTGGTTCTCGAGCGCCGCCACGCCGATCGCCTCTGCGCCGCCCGCGCCGGCGATGCGACCGAGCTCTTGCAGGGTTCGCGCCGGCACGTTCGCCTCGAGCGAGCCGTCGAGCGGCGTCTCCAGCGTCGTTTCCTTCACGCCCAACCGGTACGAGTCGGTCGCGACCATCCGGAGCTGCTGACCGTCCGCGGTGACGAGCACGCCGGTGAGATGCGGACGCGTCTCGTCGCGCGAGGCGGCGCGGGCGACACGCGAGATCGTGTCTACGAACGCGGCGGAGGGGACGCTCAGGACGCCGCTCGTGGGCGGCTCGGGCAGCTTCGGGAAGTCCTCGACCGGCAGCGTACGCAGGTGGAAGCGTGCCGAGCCCGACACGACCTCGACGTCTTGCTGAGCCGTGCGGTACTCGAGCGAGAGCTGGTCTTTCGGCAGCGAACGAACGACATCGAGCAGGAGGCGGCCGGGCACGACCGCCCGGCCGTCCGCGGCCTCGTCAGGCTCGAGCGTGACCCGCACGCCGAGCTCCATGTCCGTTGCCTGCAACTCGGCCTTGCCCTGATCGACCCGGACCAGGACGCCGGCGAGGGTCTGGATCGCGCTGCGGGTGGATGCGCCGCGCACGGCAATGCCGAGACGCGCGAGGAACGTTTCACGGGAAACGGTGAGCTTCAACTCAGCTACCTATCTCTTGGGTGTTGTTGGGGCTGTGGACAAGTCGACAAGCGCCATCCGGGCGCTCTGGAACTGGCTTCGCGTGAGCGGGGAGCTTTTCGCAAAGGCGTTGATTGTGTCAGTACGCCCGGCCGTCACGTGCGTTGTGCGAGCCGGCGGCGGAGGTTGTCGACGGCCGTCTTGACCACCGGATCGGTGCGCACTGCTGCGCTGACGCGGTTGATGGCGTGGAGCACCGTCGTGTGGTTGCGGTCCCCGATCCCGCGGCCGATCTCGGGCAGGCTGTGGTCGGTCAGCTCACGTGCGAGGTACATCGCGACCTGGCGCGCCGTGGCCACCGCGGCGCGTCTGTCGCGCGCCACCAGCGCTTTCGGCTCGACCCCGAACTCTTCGGCCGCGGCATCGAGGATCTCGGGCAGGTCGCAGTGCCGGCGACGTACGTCCTGCCCCAGCCGATCGAGCACGTGGCGGACAAGTTCCGGCGATGCCGCCTCGCCCTTGAGGGACGCGTACGCCACCACCCGGATCAGCGCTCCCTCCAAGGCCCTGACGCTCGATGAGACGTGGGTGGCGATCTCCTCCAGCACCTCAGGACCGACGTCCACGCCGTCGAGACGGGCCCGCTTCTCGAGGATCGCCCGCCGCACGTCCGTGCTGGGCGGCTCGAGCTCCACCACGAGCCCCGAACGGAACCGCTCTCTCAACCGCGCCTCGATGTCGGGCAGCTCGTCCGGGGTGCGGTCCGACGTGATAACCAGCTGGTGCCCGGCGTCGAGCAGCGCGTTGAACGTGTGGAAGAACTCCTCGCGTGTCCGCTCCCTGCCGGCGAGGAACTGCACGTCGTCGATCAGCACGATGTCCGCGCTCCGGAAGCGCTCCTTGAACGCGCTCGTCTCGTGGCGCCTGATCGCCGCGACGAAGTCGCTCGTAAACTCCTCGACCGTGGCGTAGCGGACACTCAACCCGGTCCCCCAGTGGCGCACGTAGTTGCCGATCGCGTGAAGGAGATGCGTCTTTCCGAGCCCGGGCGGGCCGTACATGAAGAGCGGGTTGTAGGCCTGCGCCGGCAGCTCCGCGACCGCCAGCGACGCCGCGTGGGCGAAGCGATTGCCGGCGCCGATCACGAACTGCTCGAACGTGAACCGCGGGTTCAGGCGGTCGTCCTCGGCCGCCGCGGGCGAGCGGGGCGCCGCCGGGCGCGGCTGCCAGTCGCCGCCGACGATCTCGACGACGGTCCTGTCGCCCAGGCAGCGGCTCGCGGCGCGCCGGAGCAGCGGCAGATAGCGCTCGCCGACCGACGTGCGGATGTGCTCCGGCGCCCGGACGTAGAGGACGTTGCCCTCGATCCCGGCGAGCTCCAGCGGCTCGAGCCAGATGTGGAACTTGAAGTCGGGGGTCTCCCGTCTCAGCTCCGATCGGATGTCGTCCCAGGTCGACTCGAGCGGTTCACGCACAGGCGGTCGTGACCCTCCTCAGGGTTCTCGTTGGTGATCTCGAACGGGGGAGGAACTTGCGGGTCCACGATCCCGCTGCCCTCGGAGAAGGCGAGTGTACACCCGACTCCGTGGGCCCCCGCCGGCTCTCCGGGGACCATTTCGCAAAACGCGGGAAAAGCGCCGAGACCGCTTCCGAGGCGGTTGTCGACAGGGAAGTGAACAGGTGTGCGCGGGGCGATCTTGTACCCTGGCCTGCGCGCGGCGCGCACGACTCGCCACGCCCCCAATTCGATGAAGCGCACCTATCAGCCCAAGAAGCGCAAGCGCGCCCGGACCCACGGGTTCCGCGCCCGGATGCGCACGCGTGCCGGTCGCCGGTTGCTGCAGCGACGGCGGAGCAAGGGCCGGAAGCGGCTCACGCCATAGCCATGGCCGACCGCGCGCGCCGCAGGCGCCGGCGACTCTCCCGCAGCGGCGAGTTCGAGCGCGTATACCGCGAGGGCCGCTCGCATGCCAGCCGCTACCTGGTCGTCTACGCCTTTCCGCGGCCGGACGACGACGAGGATCCCCGGCTCGGCATCTCGGTCGGCCGGAAGCTGGGCGGCGCGGTGGAGCGCAACCGCGTGAAGCGCCTCCTGCGCGACGCGTTCTGGGCGCGCGCCGGTGAGCTGAAGGAGGGGCACGACTTCGTGATCGTCGCCCGGCCCGCGGCCGGCGAGCTGGCCGATCAGGGAGGCGGGCGTGCGATCGAGGAGGCCCTGGGCGAGGTGCTCGCGAGCGCCGGCCTCGCGCGCGAGGAGGCCGGCGAGTGACCGTCCTCCGGACGATCGTCCTCGCGCCGATCCGCCTGTACCAGCGGGGGATCTCGCCCGCCCTGCCGGCCCGCTGCAAGTACCATCCGACGTGCTCCGCGTACGCGGTCGAGGCCGTCAAGCAGTACGGAGTGGCGCGCGGTCTGGTCCTCGCCGCGTGGCGGCTGTTGCGCTGCAATCCCTGGAGCAACGGCGGCGTCGACTACGTTGAGGACCAGACCCTCTTCCGTAGCCGGCCCCAGGTCTAGACATGTACATCGCCAACGTCGTCCAGCCCCTAGTCGATGCCTGCCAATGGGTGCTCGAGTTCTGGCACGACCGGCTCGGCGACTTCGACGGCAGCTGGGGCTGGTCGATCATCCTGCTGACCTTCACGGTCCGGCTCTTCATCCTGCCGCTCACCTTCAAGGGCGTGAAGGGGATGCAGCGGCTCCAGCAGCTTCAGCCCGAGATCAAGCGGATCCAGGAGCGCTACAAGGACGACCGCCAGCGCATGAACCAGGAGGTCATGGCCTTCTACCAGCGGGAGAAGGTCAACCCGCTGAGCTCGTGCATGCCGCTGATCCTGCAGATCCCGTTCTTCATCGCGCTGTTCTCGCTGCTGCGGTCGCAGACCTTCAAGGACGACATCGCCGGCAACCCGGGATTCCTGTTCATCGACAACCTGGCGCACAAGGCGACCGGGGGAGTGCTGGTCACGCTGATCGTGCTCTACGTCGGCACGCAGTTGATCGCGAGCGCGATCACGGCGTTCTCGGCGGATCCCACGCAGCGGCGAATCATGCTCGCGATGCCGTTCGTCTTCGTGGTCTTCATCCTCAACTTCCCCGCCGGCCTGATCGTGTACTGGATCACGACGAACGTCTGGACGATCGGGCAGCAGCTGCTCGTCAGAAAGCTCTATCCGAAGCCCGCGCCGATCGAGCCGAGTGAGGACGGCGACGCGCCGAAGCCCGCCCGCGGCAAGCCGCCGTCGGAGCAACCCGCCGGCGCGGCGGCGTTGACCGACGGAGCCGACAAGAAGGAGAAGGCGAAGGAGAAGGTGCCGGCCCGCTCCGGGAAGGGATCGGGCGGCGGCAACGGCAGCGGGGCCGCCAAGGCGCCCCCGCCCAACCCGCGCAAGAAGAAGAAGCGGTCTGGCCGGCGCCGCTGAGCGCGGCCGAGGGGACATGAGCGTCGCCGACGAGGAGCCCCGGGCCGAGGAGCTTGTAGCCGAGGGAGACGGAGAGACCCTTGGCGAGGCGAAGTGGAACGCCATGAAGCGCCTGGAGCCGCGCTTCCCGGGCGTCACGGCCGACTGCGTCCGGTTCGACGTGGTCGAGGAGCCGGCGGGCGGGCGGCCCGCTCGCGTGCGGGGGGAGGTCGACGTCGAGGCCTGGCGCGAGGTGGCCGACGCGATCCCGGACGAGCCGGGCGAGCGCGTGCGCGCGATCGTCGGCCGCGTGGTCCACGCTCTCGGGCTCGAGGCGACGGTGGACATCGAGGAGGGCCCCGACGAGATCCGGGCGACCGTCAACGGCGACGAGCTGGGGCTCCTGATCGGCAAGCACGGGGCGACGATCGACGCCCTGCAGCACCTCGCGTTCCGGGCCGCCTTCCGCGGGCGGGAGGAGCGCAAGCAGGTGGTGGTCGACGCGGCTGGCTACCGGGAGCGGCGCGAGGCCGCGCTGCACCGGATGGCGGACCGGGCGGCGTCGGATGCGCTCCGCTACGACCGCCCGGTCGAGCTCGAGCCGATGCGGCCGGCCGAGCGCAAGATCGTGCACCTGTACCTGCGCGAGCGCACCGACGTGGAGACGCACAGCGAGGGCGACGAGCCTGACCGCCGGCTCGTCGTGTCGCCCGTGCAGGCATTCCGCGAGCGCTGAGCGTTTCACGGGAAACGGAGGCGCTGGTCGACCGGTACGGCCTGCCCGCCGGCGCGGCGCGCGGGTTCGAGCTGCTGCTCGAGGCGTTGGCGGCCGAGGCCGATCCGCACACGAGCGTGAGCGCGCCCGAGGAGGCCGTAAGCGTGCACGTGGGCGACAGCCTGTCGGGTCTCGAGGTCGAGGCGGTGCGCGCGGCCCGGCGGTTGGCGGACGTGGGCGCCGGAGCCGGCTTCCCCGGGCTGGTGCTCGCGATCGCACTGCCGGGAACGCGCGTGGACCTGATCGAGTCGGCGCGGCGCAAGGGCGCCGTGATCGCGCGGCTGGCCCAGGCGGCGCACGCGGACAACGCGCGCGCCGTGGTGGCGCGCGCGGAGGAGTGGGCCTCCGCTCCGGCGGCGGCCGGCGGCGGCCGGGAGGCCTACGACGTCGTGACCGCGCGGGCGGTGGCGCCGCTCGCGGTGCTGGCCGAGTACGCGGCGCCGCTGCTCGTGGAGGGCGGCGTCCTGGCCGCGTGGAAGGGTCGCCGCGACGCCTCGGAGGAGGCGGCCGGCGCGGTGGCGGCGGAGCGGCTCGGGATGGAGGCCGAGGAGGTCCTGCGGGTGACGCCGTTCCCGGGCGCCGAGCAGCGGCACCTGCACGTGATGCGCAAGGTGGCGCCGACGCCGGCGGGGTTCCCGCGGCGACCGGGGATGGCGCGGAAGCGGCCGCTGGGGTAGGGCTGCCGCGCGCGAGGCCGGAGCCCGCGCTCACGCGGCCGGGCGGCCCGGGCAGGAATCCCCGGTTCGGCGGCGAACCTAATGGTGTTCCGACCGCTGCCACCACTACCTTCGGGCCGTCCATGGGCACCGTCTATGCCGTCGCCAACCAGAAGGGCGGGGTGGGGAAGACCACCACCGCCGTCAACCTCGGCGCGAGCGTCGCCGACGCCGGCCACCCGACCCTGCTCGTCGACCTCGATCCCCAGTGCAACGCCACCGTCGCCCTTGGCCTGCCCAAGGACCTGAGCCCGAACATCTACGACGTGGTCATCGGCGACCTCACGCTGCCCGAGGCCGCCGGCGCGACCTCGATCGAGCGGCTCGACGCCGTTCCGTCCACTCCCGAGCTCGCCGGCGCCAACGTGGAGCTGCCGCGGATGCCCGGCTCCGAGACCCGCATGCGCGAGCAGCTCGGCGACGTGCGCGAGGGCTATCTCTTCACCCTGCTCGACTGCCCGCCCTCGCTCGGCCCGTTGACCGTCAACGCGCTCGTCGCGGCCGACAAGGTGATCGTCCCCGTCCAGACCGAGTACTTCGCGCTCGAGGGCCTCGCCCAGCTGCTCGACACGCTGTCGCTGATCCAGCGCGAGCTGAACCCGCGGCTGACCGTCGCCGGGTTGATCCTGACGATGCACGACGGCCGCACGAGGCTCGCGCGCGACGTCGAGCGCGAGGTGCGCGAGCACTTCCCCGAGCTCGTGTTCGAGACCGTGATTCCGCGCAACATCCGGCTGGGCGAGGCGCCGAGCTTCGGCGTCCCGGGCATCAGGCACGCGCCCCACAGCCCGGGGACGGCGGCCTACCTGCGGCTGGCGAAGGAGGTGGCCGCCCGTGGCTGACCGTGGCATGGGGCGCGGCCTCGCGGCGATCCTGCCGCGCGCCGCAGACGACGAGGGCGGCCTGCGGGACGTCCCCGTCGACCTGATCAGGCCGAATCCGCGGCAGCCCCGCCGCAGCTTCGACGAGCAGGCGCTCGCCGAGCTCGCCGAGTCGATCACGGCGCGGGGCGTGCTGCAACCGATCGTCGTGCGGCCGCTCGCCGGCGGTTACTACGAGCTCGTAGCCGGCGAGCGGCGGCTGCGCGCGGCGCGGATCGCCGAGCTCGACTCGATACCGGCGGTCGTCCGCGACGCCGACGACTGGGAGCGGCTCGACCTGGCGCTCGCCGAGAACATGGCGCGCGTGGACCTGAACCCGGTCGAGGAGGCGCGCGCCTGCGCGATGCTCGTGGACGACCTCGGGCTCACCAAGGAGGAGGTCGGGCGCCGCGTGGGCCGCAGCCGCGTGGCGATCTCGAACCTGATCCGGCTCCTGGCGCTGCCCGAGGAGGCACTCGAGCTGATCGAGGGCGGCCGGCTCTCCGAGGGCCACGGCCGCGCGATCCTGCTCTGCAAGGACCACGCCACCCGCCGCCGGCTGGCGTTCGAGGCCCGCGACGGCGCCTGGTCGGTGCGCGAGACCGAGCGCCGCGCCCGCGAGGCCGGGGAGCCGCCGATGCGCCGCGCGCGCGATGGCGTCGTGGTGCACCCGGACCTCGCCGAAGCGCTCGCGGCGGCCGAGGACGCCCTCTCCGCCGCGCTCGGCCACGAGGCGAAGGCGCGCGCCCGCGGCGACCGCTGCGTGGTCGAGATCTCCTTCGAGAGTCCGGCCGAGGCGGTCCGCTTGGCCGAGCGCCTGCTGGCCGCCGGCGGCCGTCGGGCGGCCTGATCCGCGGCCGGGACATCCGGCGGACCGACGCTACAATCTTGCCCCGCACGCGGGCGATTAGCTCAGTCGGTTAGAGCGCGTCTCTGATAAGGACGAGGTCCCTGGTTCGAGTCCAGGATCGCCCATGACAGGCGAGTGCCAGAGCCCCCGGAGACAGGGGGCTCTTCACGTCGGGAGCCGTCCGCACCGCTTCCCCGCGCGTCTAGACTGTCGAAAGGAGTCCAGACCCGATCTCAGGGACGGTCGCCAGTGCAGGAGATGGTCATCTACGGCGTGAGCTTCGACATGGTCGGCAAGCAGCCGATCGTGTTGCTGAAGACGCGCGACGGCAACAAGTTCCTGCCGATCTGGATCGGCCATCCGGAGGCCGCCGCGATCCTCATGAAGCTGCAGGGCGCCAACACGCCGCGGCCCATGACCCACGACCTGATCAGCGAGATGCTGTCCGAGCTCGAGGTCACCTGCACCCGCGTCGCGGTCACCGAGCTGCGGGAGAACACCTTCTACGCCGAGGTGACGCTCCAGCTGAACGGGCGCGAGATCCCGATCGACTCGCGTCCGTCGGACGCGCTGGCGCTGGCGGTGCGGACGGGCGCGCCGATCTTCGCCGCCGAGGACGTGATCTCGGAGTCGGCGATCGAGTTTGAGCACGAGGTGGAGGACACGGAGGAGGTTGTCGAGAAGTTCAAGGACTTTCTCGACAATGTGACGCCTGAGGATTTTGCTTCGGGTGAGGACCAGTAGCGCGGTTCTCCGGCGGCGCCTCCTGTGGTCGGCCCGGTTGCCCGGCGTCCTTGAACTGGATGGGCTGGTGCAGCGGGGCTAAGGGTTCAGGCGTTGTGCCGGGCCCGTTCCGTATAGCGCCAGGACCTTTCCCGCCGCAGTCTCGTCTCTGACCAGCTCCAACGCCGCCTCCGCGATCGCCTCCATCGGGACCGGCGTCGGTCGCTCGGCTCGCTCCGCCGCGCTCATCTGCCGCAGCTCCTCCTGCGCTCTCTCCGTCGCGATCCAGTCGGGGGCGATGCAGTTCACGCGCACGTTCTTTCGCTCGTGGAGCGGTGCCAGGGTGGATGTGAAGCGGATTAGGCCGGCCTTTGCGGCGGCGTACTCCGGTGACTGGTAGTCGGCGAGCCCTAGGCCCGCTACCGATGCGATGTTCACGACCGCGCCTCCGCCGGCGCGGTTCATCGGATCGAGCGCCAGCTGGGTCGCCAGCATCGCGCTCCGGAGGTTCAGGTCGAGGAGCGCGGTCCATTCGGCTGGGGTTGCGTCCGGGAAGTGCGGCTCGATGTGGCCTCCTCCGCCCGCGTTGTTCACGAGGATGTGGGGGCCCGGCGCCGCGGCCGCGACGACGACGGTGCCCTCGTGCGCGAGCCGCCTCGCGATCGCCCTGCCGGTGTGGACGGCGGCGCCCGTCACGACCGCGATGCGGCCGGGGAGCTCCAACTACGAGCCCCGCAGGCGCCGCTCCCGCTCGGCCGGCGTCGGCATCGGCACGACTCGGGCGCCCTCCGGCTCCGGTCGCGGCGCCGGCGGCTTCGCCACCCGGTGCTCCCCCGTCAGCGTTCCGTAGAGCTTCACCTGCTCGCTGACGACCTCGCCGATGCGGCGGATTCCCTCGCGGATCGATTCCTCGTTCGAGCCCGAGAAGTTCAGCCGCATCGAGCTGCGTCCGCTGCCGTCCAGGTAGGCGGCCTCGCCCGGCACGAACGCCACGTTGTCCCGCAAGGCGCGCGCCAGCAGGTCGGTCGTGTCGATGAAGTCGGGCAGCGTCGCCCAGATGAACAGGCCGCCGGCAGGGCGCGTCCATTCGGCCTGGGGCGGGAAGTGCTCGGCGAGCGCGTCCAGCATCGTGTCGCGGCGCGCCCGGTAGATGCCGGTCAGCGACTCGACGTAGTCGTGCCACTTGCCGCGCTCGAAGTACGCCTGAACCATCAGCTGCGAGAGGGTGGAGGTGCAGAGGTCGGTGGCCTGCTTGCCGAGGTTCATCTTCTCGAGCACCGGCGGCGGCGCCACCACCCAGCCGAGGCGGATGCCCGGCGAGAGGATCTTCGAGAACGTGCCGAGGTACATGACGTACAGGCCGCCGTCGAGCGAGAAGAGCGGCGGTGGCGGTTCGCCCTCGTAGCGCAGGAGGCCGTACGGGTTGTCCTCGAGCACGAGCAGCTCACGCTCGCGGGCGACCTCCACGAGGCGCCGCCGGCGCGGCAGCGACATCGTCACGCCGGCCGGGTTCTGGAAGCTCGGCACCGTGTAGACGAACTTCGGCCGGCGGCCCTCGCGCGCCAGCCGGTCGAGGGCGTCTTCGAGCAGGTCCACGCGCATGCCGTCAGAGTCCATGTCGATCTGCACCACGTCGGCCTCGTACGAGGAGAAGACGGGGACCGCGCCGGGGTAGGTGGGCCCCTCGGCGATCACCACGTCGCCGGGGTCGATCAGCGTCTTCGTCACGAGGTCGATCACCTGCTGGCCGCCGGTCGTGACCATCACGTCCTCGTCGTCCACGGCCATGCCCTCGGCGGCCATCACCTCGGCGATGCACGCCTTCGTCTCCTCGAGCCCCTCGGTGGGCCCGTACTGGAGCGCCTTGGCGCACGACTCCTCCGCGATCCGCTGGGCCACCGCGGCGAAGGTGTCCGGCGGGAAGCTGCTCGTGTCGGGCAGGCCGCCCGCCAGCGAGATCACCTCGGGGCGGGCCGTCACCGCCATCAGGTCGCGCATCGCCGACGACCGCATCACGCGGGTGCGCGATGCGAACAGCCCGGCGTACCGCTCCAGGTCGCGTTCCCCGTTCACGAGACGTGCGGCACGCAGCCGCAAGCCCAGCGCCCTGCCGGCTGGTCTATCGTCATGCGCCAGCAGGGTATCGAGCCCTCCACCCGGCCATGAGCCTCTTCCTCGACATCGGCACAGGCACCGGTCTGTCCGGCGCGACCGGGGTGCGGCCGTTCCTGCCGCCGCTGCTCGCCGGGGCGCTCGCGCGTGGCGACATCGGCATCGACTTCGACGGCACCGGCTACACGTTCCTCGAGTCGGAGTGGTTCCTGCTCGCCGTGCTCGCCGGCGCCGTGCTGGCGTACGTGGCCGAACGTTCGGTGGCGAACCGTGGCGGGGACCGCGGCGCCCGCGGCCGCGCGGTGGACCTCGCACTGGCCGTGTGCGGCCTCGTGCTGGGCGCTCTACTGTTCGCCGGCGCCCTCGCGGACGGCGGCCACGAGGCCTGGCCCGGCATCGTCGCGGGCGTGGCGTGCGCCGCGCTCGCCTGGGTGGCGGTCGGCGGCCTCGTGGAGCGCGTGCGCGGGCGGCTCGACGACAGCGCCGCCGCACTGCTGACCGCCTACGCGGACGGGGCCGCGCTCGTGCTCGCCGCAATCGCGATCCTGCTGCCGCCGCTGTCGTTCCTCGCGCTGATCGGGTTCGTGGTCCTGATCGCCGGCGGCCGCCGCCGCGAGGGCGAGAAGTACGCCGGCCTGCGGATCCTTCGCTAGTGGCGCCGAAGAAGCTCGTCCTGGCGGTCATCGACTCGCTGAAGCCGGCGGCGCTCGACGAGGTGATCGAGGAGGGCCGGGCGCCGGCGCTCGCGGCGCTGCGCGAGCGGGGCACCTACGTGCGCGACTGCGTCTCCACGTTCCCGTCCGTGACGCCGGTGGCATCGGCGACGATCGCCACCGGCGTCGGCCCTGGGCAGCACTTCATCCCCTCGATGAACTGGTACCACCGGGGCGAGGAGCGCTACGTGGAGTACGGCTCGTCGTTCCCGGCCACGCGCGCCTTCGGCGTCGTCCGTTCCCTCTACGACACCGTCTACAACATGAACATGGCGCACCTGAGCCGTGCGCAGAGGACGGTCTTCGAGCACCTCGACGACGCCGGCCTGCGAACCGCGTGCACCACCTACCTGATCTACCGCGGCCGCACCCGGCACGACCCGTCCGGGGTGAGCGTCTACCGCCGCATCGCCGAGGCGGCGCAGTTCCGCCACGCCGTCTACGGCGCCGGCGAGCTCTTCTATGCCGACCTGTTCGACTCCCGCAACACCGGCTGCACCTCGGCGCTCGGGATGCCGGGCCAGCGCGACCGCCACACCGGGTGCGTCGGCGCGTACCTGGTCGAGCACGACCTCTTCGACTTCCTGCTCTTCTCGCTGCCCGACAACGACACCTACTCCCACAAGTACGGACCCGACGGCCAGCTGACCTCCATCGCGGAGGCCGACAGGGCGCTCGACCGGATCATGCAGGTGGCCGGCGGCGTTGACGCCTTCCTCGACGAGCACGCCGTGATCGTGATGTCGGACCACTCGCAAACGCAGGTGGACGAGCGCGTGAACCTGGCCGACGCGTTCGCGGCCTGGCGCCTGCTCACGCCGGCGGACCCCGCGCCCTCGGAGGCCGAGGTCGCCGTGTGCCCGGCCGCCCGCTCGGCGATGGTCTACGTGCTCGACGAGGACGACCGGCCCGGGCTCGTGGAGCGCGCGGTCGGCGCCCTCAAACGGGTCGAGGGGGTGGACCTAGTCGTCACCCGCGAGGACGGGGAGGCGCGCGTGTGGTCCCGCCGCGGCCAGCTCCGCTTCGCTCCGGGGGACGAGCTCACCGACCGCCGCGGTCTCGGCTGGAGCGTGGACGGCAACCACCGCGCGCTGCGGCTGATCGTGGAGGACGGCCGGGTCAGGAGCAGGTCCTACCCGGACGCGCTCGGCCGGCTGTGGTCGGCGCTCGAGTCGCCGCACGCGGGCGACGTGCTCGTGTCGGCGCGCCCCGGCTTCGAGTTCGTCGACTGGGGCGGCGCCGACCACCTGGGCGGCGGCAGCCACGGCTCGCTCCACCGGGACGACTCCGAGGGGGTCCTGATCGCATGCGGCCTCGACGTCCCCGAGCGCGAGTCCTGGTCGCTGGCGGACGTGACCCCGATGGTTCTGCAGCACTTCCGTGTACCGTTGGCCGCATGAGTGACGACAGCGACGCGGCCGTCGCTCAGGCGTCCATGCGCGGCGCGAGCGGGCTTCACCTGCGCGTGCGCGCCGGCCTGCGCAAGCCGCACAACTGGATGCAGCTGGCCAAGTTCTGCCTGGTCGGCGGCTCCGGCTACGTGGTGAATTTGACCGTGTTCACCGTGTGCGTCGAGGTCCTGAGCCTCCACCACCTGATCGCGGCGACGATCGCGTTCGTCGTCGCCGTCACGAACAACTTCTGGTGGAACCGTCACTGGACCTTCCGCGCGGCGAGCGGGCACGCCGGCTTCCAGGCGGCGCGCTTCTTCACGGTGAGCGTCGGCGCGTTCCTGTTCGCGGCAGCGGTGCTGGAGCTGCTCGTGAGCGTCGCCGGCGTGGCGGAGGTGCCCGCGCAGGCGATCTCGATCGTCGTCGCCACCCCGCTGAACTTCATCGGGAACAAGATGTGGAGCTTCGCGATCGAGCTCTCGCGCGACTGAGGGTCGCGCTCCTTCCGGCGCTCGCCCTCGTCCTGCTCCTGCCCGCGTCGGCGCATGCCGGCAGCGACCTGAAGGTGCCGTCGTCGCAGACCAAGCCGCCGCCCTTCTACGAGCGCAGCGCCCGCGACGTGATCCGGATCGCCTCCGGCGCGGACAAGGTCGTCGAGGAGCGCCGGCGGCACGGCCGGCTGCGGCCGGTGGCCTACACGAAGGGCGTCGGGCGCTGGCAGGTGAGCTTCTTCCGCGGCGACGACGAGGTGGCCCAGGTCCAGGTGGACGACGCCACCGGCGGCGTGATCGAGCAGTGGACCGGCGACCAGATCGCCTGGACGATGGCGCGCGGGTACCCCGGCGCGTTCGGGCGCAAGCTGAACGCCCCGTACGTGTGGATCCCGCTGTGCCTGCTGTTCGTGGCGCCGTTCGTGGACGTGCGCCGGCCGTTCCGGCTGCTCCACCTCGACCTGCTCGTGCTGCTGGCGTTCGGCGTCTCGCACGTGTTCTTCAACCGCGGCGAGATCGGCGTGTCGGTGCCGCTCGTCTATCCGGTGCTGCTCTACCTGCTCGCGCGGGTGCTGCTCGCCGGCTTCCGGCCGCGCCCGCGCGCCGGGCCGCTCGTGCCGCACGTGCCGGTCGCGTGGCTGCTGGTCGGGGTGGTCTTCCTGACGGCGTTCCGGGTCGGGCTGAACGTCGCCAGCTCGAACGTGATCGACGTCGGCTACGCGGGCGTGATCGGCGCCGACCGGATCGTCGACGGCAAGCCGCTCTACGGCGAGGGGTTCTCCGACGACGTCGAGCGCGGCGACACCTACGGCCCGCTCACCTACCTCCTCTATGTGCCGTTCGAGCAGGCGTTCCCGTGGAGCGGGCGCTGGGACAAGCTGCCGGCGGCTCACGGCGCGGCGATCGCGTTCGACCTGCTGGCGATGGGAGGGCTGCTGCTGCTCGGCCGCCGGCTGAGGCCGGGCAGGGACGGCGCGGCCCTGGGCGCGGCGCTCGCGTTCGCGTGGGCCGCCTATCCCTACACGGCGTTCGCGCTCGAGACGAACTCGAACGACACGCTCGTCGCGGTCAGCGGCGTGGCGGCGATGCTCGCGCTGACCGTGCGGCGCGAGCGCCTCGGCGCGGCCGCGCGCGGGGTCGCCATCGGCCTCGGGACCGCGGCCAAGTTCGCGCCGCTCGCGCTCGCGCCGCTGTTCGCCCGCCGCGGCCGGACGCTCCTGTTCGCCCTCGGGCTGCTCGTCTCGGTGGCGGTCGTCGTGCTGCCGTTCGTCCCCGACGGCGGGCTGCGCGAGCTGTACGACCGCACGGTCGGCTACCAGGCGAGCCGCCCCTCGCCGTTCAGCATCTGGGGCCAGGAGCCCTCGCTCGACTGGCTCCAGACGGCGCTCAAGGCGGCCGCCGGGGGCCTCGCGCTGCTGGTCGCGTTCGTGCCCCGGCGGCCGGACGCGCGCCAGGTCGCGGCGCTCGCTGCGGCGGTGATGATCGCCCTCCAGCTGGCCGTCACCCACTGGTTCTACCTCTACATCGTGTGGTTCGTGCCGTTCGTGTTCGTGGCCGTGTTCGGGGCGTACTCGCAGGCGGCGCCCGAGCGCCGCGCCGAGCCGGCGGCCGAGCGCGAGCTGGTGCCGGCGTGAGACGGGCTGCGATCGCCCTGCTCGTGGCGGGGTGGGGAGCGACGCTCTGGCTCGCCCCCTTCTCGAACGAGCGGGTGAACGATCTCTTCGTGTACCGCTCCTTCGCCGAGCCGGTGCTGCATGGGGGCCTGCCCTACCGCGACGTGTTCTTCGAGTACCCGCCGCTGGCCGCGCCGGTGATCGCGCTGCCGGGCGTTGTCGGGACCGGCGCCGAGGCCTTCCGCTGGGCCTTCGCCGGCTGGACCTTGCTCATGGCGGTCGCGGTGGTGCTGCTGTGCGGGGCGCTCGCCGCGCGCACGGGCGGAAGCGCGCGCCGCGCGCTGTTCGCCGCGGCTCTGATGCCGCTCGCGTGCGGCGCGATGGTGCGCACGCACTTCGACCTGGCGCCGGCGGCACTCGTGCTCGCCGCGCTGCTCCTGATCGTCTCCGAGCGGCCGCGCCTCGGCCTCGCCGTGCTCGGCGCCGGCGTGGCGACAAAGGGCTTTCCCCTGGTGGTCGCGCCGGTGGCACTGGCATGGCTCGCCGCGCGCGGCGAGCGCAGGGCAGCGGTCGACGGCGCGCTCGCCTGCGCCGCGGTCGTGGCGGCCGTCACCCTCGCGGCTGTCGCGGTGTCGGCGGACGGCTTCGCCGACGCGGTGCGCTACCAGGTGGACCGTCCGGTGCAGGTGGAGAGCGTCCCGGCGAGCGTGCTGCTCGGGCTCGACGCGGCCGGGCTCGGCGAGGCGCGGAGCGTGAACAGCCATCGCTCGGACGGCCTCGTGCATCCCGCGGACGGGGCCGTGAGCGGGGCGTTCCTCGCGGCGCTGCTCGGCGCGGTGGCGCTGCTGTCCCTGGCGGCGGCGCGGACCGCGCGCGACCGCGGGGCCGAGCGCAACGTCGTCCTCGCGTCGCTCGCGGCCGTGCTCGCGTTCGCGGCGCTCGGCCGCGTGCTCTCGCCGCAGTTCCTGATCTGGACGGTCCCGCTGGCGGCGCTCGCCTTCGCCTGGCGGATGCACGCGCTGGCGGCCGCGGTGGCCGGCGCGATCGTGCTCACCCAGCTCGAGTTCCCCGCCCGCTACTTCGACGTCGTGGCGCGCGAGCCGTTCGCCGTCTGGCTCGTGGCGGCCCGGAACGCCGCGCTGCTCGTCGCTCTCGGCCTGGCGCTGTGGGAGCTGGCGCCGTCAGCCCTTCGCCGGGAGCAGAAGCTGCTCGATCGCCGTGGCGTGCCCGCCGTCGTCCGCCTCGATCAGCACCGCGTTTAGCCACGGGTCCTCCGCCGAGGTCTCGAAGCGCACGTTCGTCAGCGTCATGAAGCGCTCGAGCGCCTGCTCGCGCTTCACGCCGATCACGCCGCCGCGCGGCCCGGTCATGCCGACGTCGGTCACGTAGGCCGTGCCGCCCGGCAGCACGCGGAAGTCCGCGGTCGGAACGTGCGTGTGGGTGCCCACGCAGGCGGTCACGCGGCCGTCCACGTGCCAGCCCATCGCCACCTTCTCGCTCGTCGCCTCGGCGTGGAAGTCGAGCAGCACGTGGTCGGCGCGGCCGCGCAGCTCGGAGAGGGTCACGTCGATCTCGCTGAACGGCGAGCGCGCCGCCTGCATGAACACCATCCCGGACAGGTTGACCACCGCCAGACGGGCGCCGTCCCGCTCCACGATCGTGTATCCGCGGCCGGGGCTGCCCTTCGGGTAGTTGACCGGCCGGATCACGCGCTCCTCGCGGTCGAGGAACTCGTAGACGTCGCGGTGACGGTAGGCGTGGTTGCCGAGCGTGATCGCGTCGACGCCGAGCCCGAGCAGCTCGCGGGCCGTCCTCTCGGTGATGCCGACGCCCCCGGCCGCGTTCTCCCCGTTGGCGACGACGAAGTCCGGCGCGTGAGCGTCGACCAGCCCGGGGAGCAGCGTCGCGAGCGCCCGGCGCCCGGCGCCTCCCACCACGTCGCCCACGAAGAGGACCTTCACGACGAACGATTCTGCCAAGCTGACCGCGATGGAGAGCAGCGCCGCAAGCGCCGCCCGCGCGGTGGGGGTCGATGCCGAGCAGGTGCTCGAGGCGCGCGACCTCGTGAAGCGGTTCGGCGACCGCGTCGCGTTGCGCGGCGTCTCGCTGTCGGCCGCCCGCGGCGAGCTCGTGGCGGTGATCGGGCCCAACGGCGCCGGCAAGACGACCCTGCTCTCGATCCTCGCCGGAATCCAGCGGCCGGACGAGGGCAGCGTGAGCCGCAAGCCGGCGGAGATCGGCTGGGTGCCGCAGCAGGCAGCGCTCTACGGGAAGCTGACGGTGAGGGAGAACCTGTCGCTGTTCGCGCGCCTGGAGCGATGCGCCGACCCGGCCGCGACCGTGGAGCGGATGCTCGACCTGACCGACCTGCGCGAGCGGGCGGGCGACCAGGTCGGCGTGCTGTCGGGTGGCAACCGCCAGCGGGTGAACATCGCGATCGGGCTGCTGTCGGAGCCGGAGGTGCTGCTGCTCGACGAGCCGAGCGCCGCGCTCGACCCGCGCCAGCGCGAGCGCCTGTGGGAGTTCATCCTGCGGCTCGCGGGCCGCGGCACGACGGTCCTGTACGCCACCCACAACATCCAGGAGGCCGACCGCTACGCCACCCAGCTGGTCGTGCTCGCCGACGGCGAGCGGCTCTTCGGCGGCTCGCCGCGCGAGCTCGAGGACGCCGTCGGCACGACCGGCCTCGACTTCGAGGCGGCCTTCGTCCGCTTCCTGCACCAGCACGGCCACTGATGCGCTGGCTGCTCCTGAAGGATCTCCAGATCCTGCGCCGCTCGCCGCTGCTCGTGGCGCTGCTCGTGCTCTACCCGATCGTGATCGCGGTGCTGATCGGCTTCGCGCTCTCCCGCGGGCCCGACAAGCCGGAGGTGGCGTTCCTCAACGAGGTGCCGCCCTCGGCGGGGGTCATCCAGCTCGGCGGCGAGCGGATCGACATCTCGGAGCAGGGTCGGCGGCTGTTCGAGGCGATCGACCCGGTGCCGGTGAAGAGCCGGGAGGAGGCGATCCAGAAGGTCAAGGACGGCGACGTGCTGGGCGCGCTGATCATCCCGAAGGACATCACCGCGAAGCTGCAGTCCACGCTCGAGCCGGGGACGGTCGAGGTCTACTACAACGCCGAGGACCCCGCGAAGAAGCAGTTCGTGGAGAACACGATCAACTCGCAGGTGCAGCAGGCGAACGCCGCGCTGACGAAGCGGATCGCGAAGGAGGCGCTGCGGCTGCTCGAGCTGATCCGGAGCGGCGGCCACTACTCGTTCCTGGGCCAGGACTTCGACGTGCTCGGGCTCAAGCGCGCCGAGGAGTACCTCCGCGAGGCGCGGGAGGCGCTGCCGGCCGGCTCGACCGATCGCGAGCGCGTGGACAAGGCGATCTCGTTCGCGAAGCTGGCGCGCGACAACCTGACCTTCTCCGACGACGTGCTGTCCGTGGTGGGCGAGCCGATCCGCGTGAAGTCGACGGTCGTGAACGGCGGGACGACCTCGCTGACGTCGTTCGCCGTCGCGCTCGCGGTCGCGGTGTCGCTGATGTTCATCGCGGTGTTGCTCGCGGCCGGGACACTGGCGCTCGAGCGCGAGGAGAACGCGTTCTCGCGCCTCGTTCGCGGGCTCGTGTCCCGCACCGGCCTGCTGGTGGAGAAGGCCGGGCTGGCGGCCGCGTGCTCGGTCGCGGTCTGCCTCGTGATGCTGGTCGGGCTCGGCCTGTTCGTCGACCTCGACTGGAGCCGCGTGCCGCTGTGGATCGCGGCGCTCGCGGGCGGGGCGCTGGCGTTCGCCTCGGTCGGCCTGGCGATCGGCGCGCTGACGCGCGAGGTGCGCGCGGCCTCGCTGCTGGCGTTCATGCTGGCGCTGCCGCTGGCGTTCCTCGCGCTCGTGCCCTCCGGCGCCGTGGCGCCGGCGCTCTACGACGTGATCCGGGCGGTGTCGGCGGTGTTCCCGTTCAAGCCGACGCTTGACGCGATGGACGCCGCGCTCAACGACGCCGGCGGGCTGGCCGGCCCGCTGCTGCACCTGCTGGTGCTGTTCGTCGGGTTCGGGGCGATCAGCCGCGTGGCGCTGCGGCGCTTTGCGTAAGGCTCAGGCCGCGGCCGACGCTGCCCGCCGCGGCGCGAGCGTGCCGGTCGCGGCCGCCAGCACCTCGCGCAGGTGCTTCGCCACCTCGTCCAGCTCGTGCGCCTCGGCGCCCGTCCAGTCCTGGAGCCTGCCGCGCGCGATGTGGATCTCGTGCAGGAACGCCTCCACGACCGCCGGGTCGAACTGCCGCCCGGACTCGCGCTGAAGCTCGGCGCGGGCTTCCTCGAGCTCCAGCGCGGCCCGGTACGCTCGATCCGACGTCATCGCGTCGAAGGCGTCGCACACCGCGACGATGCGTGCGCTTAGTGGAATGTCGTCCTGCTCCAGGCCGTCGGGGTAGCCGCGGCCGTCCCAGCGCTCGTGCGACCAGCGGACGATGCGCGCCACCGGGCGCAGCGCCGGCGCGGCGCTCAGGATCCGCTCGCCGAGCACCGTGTGCTGGCGCATGAACTCCCACTCGGTGGCGTCGAGCTGGCCGGGCTTGTTGAGGATCGCGTCCGGCACGGCGACCTTGCCCACGTCGTGCAGCTCGGCGGCGCGGGCCACGATGTCCAGCTCCTCGCCGCTCATCCCCAGCCGGCGTCCGGTGCGGATCGCCAGCTCGGCCACGTCGGTCGCGTGCTCATGCAGGCTCGGCTCGCACGCCTGCATGCTGCCCATGAGCACGTCGCGCGCCTGCTCGCGCGGGCCGGTCGCCCGCCCGTGCTTGCGCCCGTACATGCGCTGGTCCGCGAGCTGGAGCGCGTACTCGGCGTCGCTTGCCTCGTGCGGCAGCAGCACCGCGCCGTAGGACGGGCGCACCGTGAACTCCTCGCCCGCCTCGGTGAGCGCGTGCGCCGCGCTCGCGAGCAGCTCCTCGAGCCGCTCCTGCCCGGCGTCCACCAGCACGCAGAACTCGTCGCCCCCGAGCCGGTAGGCGGTGCCGTGCGATCCGACCGCCGCCGCCAGCTTCCCGCCGAGCAGGGCGAGCAGCGCGTCGCCGGCGGGATGGCCGAAGGTGTCGTTGTAGCGCTTGAACCCGTCGAGGTCGAAGAGCATCAGCACGGCGGGCGACTGGATGGTCGCGGTCCGGAGCCGGGTGGTCAGGTCGGTGGCGAGGAGGCGCCGGTTGCCGAGCCCCGTGAGCGGGTCGGTCGACGCCTGCTCGAGCCGCTGCTGCGCCTGCACGATGCGCGCGCTGCGGTCGCGGGCGAGCCACAGCAGCAGCCCGCCGAGCGGCAGGATCAGGAGCAGCCGCTCGGGGCTCACGGCTGCCGCCTGGGCGGCGAGGAGGCCGACCGGCGCCAGGCAGGCGTCCACGACCCACACCTGCGCGAGCACGCGCAGCTGCAGCTGCGGGGCGACCCCGAGCGCGGCCGCCTCGCGCAGCGTGGCGGACACGAGGTCGACGGCGCAGGCGGCGAGGAAGGCGGCGAGGAACAGGGCGGTGGCCTCGGCCGTGCCCTGCACCGGGCCCGCGATCACTAGTACCACGGCCGGCCCGATCGCGTGCCAGGCGTTCGGGATCGAGAAGAGCACCCGCTCCGGCCGCGAGCGGCTGACGAGCCACTGCCCGACGGTGCCGATCACGAGCCCGAGCACCGTCAGGAGCGGCACGACCGCCGGCGGCAGCATCACGAACATCGGCACCAGCACGAGGTACGACGGCACCACGTAGCCGGCGCCGACGGGGAACTCGATCCGCGACACGAGCGCGTAGAGCGCGACCAGCAGGGCCGCGAGCGGCACGTCGAACCCGCCCGCCGGGGTAGCGGCGAGCGCCAGCCCGGCCGCGCACGCCAGGAACAGCGCCGCGGCCGCCGCCTCGGCGGCCAGCTCGCGCAGAGTCAGGCGCCGCGAGCGCGTGTCCCAGGAATCCTCGAGCAGCCGGTCCGCGGCCGCCTGCGCACGAACTTCCCCGAGCTCCATCGCGCTACCGGGCGTACGGGTCGATGTAGACGTCGTCGATGGCCCAGCCGCCGCCCCAGTCCTCCGGGTCGAAGACGAGGCGCACGTCGAGGCTCTGGCCGGCCTGCCACAGCGGCAGGGCCCGAGCCAGCGCGAACGACTGCGTCGGGCCCCAGGTCCTGAGGTCGCCGCCGTTCAGCGCGCCGACGGTGGTGTCGCGCGTGTTTCCGCCCTGGTCGGTCCAGCGCAGCTTGACGAGCATCGTCGCCCACGTGCCGCCGCTCTGGCGCGCGAAGAAGCGGAAGCCGGGGTGCTCGATGCCCACGCAGAACGACGGCGAGACCGCCGTGCCGTCCGACCGGATCCGGAGCGCGCGAGAGTCCGAGGACCCGCCGACCTTGTAGCTCTCGTTGCCGAAGATCGTGTACGCGTTCGACAGCGTCCAGCCGGGGGCGCCGGACTCGAAGTCGCCGCCCGCGAGCAGGCTGTAGTCGGCGGTGTCGCCGAAGCGGGCGAACGGGTTGGTCACCGGGTTCGCGGGACACGCAGCCTCGGCCGCGGCGGGCGCCGCCAGCGCGAGCGCGGCCACGACGGCCGCGAGGAGCGCCTTGGGGCGCGGGGGACGAATCACGTAGGGCATAGCCGGCACCTCCCTCTCCGTCGCCACGGCACGGCCGCGGCGTTCAACTTGCAAACGTCGGCGGCTGGGCCGTCTCGGAGAGACCCCTGGCTTTGCGTCCCCGCCTCGCGGCGGGTTTGCCCACTTACGACGATCCATCTATCGGAGCGGCGGCCGCCGGGCTTGACCCCTCTGGACGGATGTCCGGGTCGGCGGCCCTACACTGCACGCAGTGTCGTTTCCAGCCACACGTCTCCGCCGGCTGCGCAAGACGGGCGTCCTGCGCGGCATGGTGCGGGAGACGGAGCTGGCCCCCTCGCACCTCGTCTATCCCATGTTCGTGCAGCTCGGCGAGGACGAGCGGACGCCGGTCGAGGCGATGCCGGGCGTGGAGCGGCTATCGATCTCGCACGCCGTGGACGAGGCCGGCGAGGCGCACGGGCTGGGCGTTCCGGCCGTGCTGCTCTTCGGGCTGCCGGCCGAGAAGGACGATCAGGCCTCAGGCGCCTACGACGAGGAGGGCGTGGTCCAGCTGGCCGTGCGCGCGCTCAAGGACGCGCATCCCGACCTCGTCGTGATCACGGACGTGTGCCTGTGCGGGTACACGTCGCACGGGCACTGCGGCGTCGTGCTCGACGACGGCACCGTGGACAACGACCTGACGCTCGAGCTGCTGGCGAAGACCGCCCTTTCGCACGCCGCCGCCGGCGCCGACGCGGTCGCCCCCAGCGACATGATGGACGGCCGCGTGGGCGCGCTGCGCGCCCAGCTCGACGCCGACGGCCACAAGGACCTGCCGATCGTCGCGTACTCGGCGAAGTTCGCCTCGTCGTACTACGGGCCGTTCCGCGAGGCGGCCGACTCGGCGCCCGCGTTCGGGGACCGGCGGACCTACCAGATGGACCCGGCCAACGCCGAGGAGGCCGTGCGCGAGGCGCTGCTCGACGTCCAGGAGGGCGCCGACGTGGTGATGGTCAAGCCGGCGCTCGCCTATCTCGACGTGATCCGCCGCGTGAAGGAGGCCACGCGCGTACCGGTCGCGGCCTACAACGTCAGCGGCGAGTACGCGATGGTGAAGGCCGCCGCGGCCGCCGGCTACGTCGACGAGCGGGGGATCGTGCTCGAGACGCTCACGGCGATCCGGCGCGCGGGCGCGGACATCGTCATCACCTACCACGCGAAGGACGTGGCGCGGTGGCTTCGGTAGCGAAGGTCCGCAGCCGCAAGGGCGGGTCGGCGGTCCCGCTCGACGAGCTCGACAAGAGGCTCCTCAACCTGCTCCAGGGCAGCTTCCCGCTCGACCCGCGCCCCTACGCCCACGTGGCACAGCTCGCCGGCGTGCCCGAGGAGGAGGTGCTGCGCCGCACGCGGCGGCTGCTCGACGAGCGCATCATCCGCGAGATCACGCCGATCTTCGACACACGCGTGCTCGGCTACAGGTCGATGCTCGTCGCGGCGAGGGTGGACCCGGAGAACCCGTGGCGCGCGGCGAAGATCATCAACTCGCACCCGGGCGTGTCGCACAACTACCTGCGCGACCACGACTTCAACCTCTGGTTCACGATCGCGACCGAGCCCGGCTCGGCGCTCGGGCTCGACGGCTCGCTGGACGTGCTCCAGCGGCTGACGGGAGCCGAGTCCGTGCGCCAGCTGCCGACGCTCAAGCTGTTCAAGATCCGCATGGACCTCGAGATGGAGAAGGGCACCGACGCGCTCGCGGCCGCCGCCGAGGCGTCGGAGCCGATCGAGCCAGACCCGATCGAGCTGTCCGACCTGGACGTCGCGGTGATCAGGGCCACGCAGGGGCCGATGGAGGTCGTGGCCGAGCCGTTTGCCGCGGCGGCCTCGGAGCTCGGCACGCCGGTCGAGCGCCTGCTGGAGCACCTCGAGTCGATGCGCGAGCGCCGCGCGCTGCGGCGCGTGGCCGCGATCCTCTTCCACCGCCGCGCCGGCTTCTCCGCGAACGGCATGGGCGTGTGGAAGGTGCCGGAGGATCAGATCATGGAGATCGCGCCGCGGATGGCGGCGTTCCGGGGCATCTCGCACTGCTACCAGCGGCCCACCTACCCGGACTGGCCCTACTCGGTCTTCACGATGGCCCACGGCCGGTCGAAGGAGGAGTGCGACGCGATCCTCGAGTCGATCGCCGGCGACACGGGCATCCACGAGCGCCGCACGCTGTACTCCTCGACCGAGTTCAAGAAGATCCGCCTCCTCTACTTCACCGACGCGCACAAGCGGTGGGAGGCGGAGCACAGCTGACGGCTACCCGATCGGCCGACGCCTACCGCCGGGCGCTCGGCCTCCTCCCCGGCGGGGTCAACTCGCCGGTGCGGGCCATGCGCGCGATCGGCCGGGAGCCGGTCTTCGTCGCGCGCGGGGAGGGGGCGGAGCTGATCGACGTGGACGGAAACCGCTACGTCGACTGGATGATGTCCTGGGGGCCGCTCGTGGCCGGGCACGCGCCCCCCGAGGTGGTCGCCGCCGTTACCGCCGCGGCGGGCGCCGGCACGAGCTTCGGCGCGCCCACGCTCGCCGAGGTGGACCTGGCCGCCGAGGTCGTCGAGCGGGTGCCCGGTGCCGAGATGGTGCGGATGACCTCGTCGGGCACGGAGGCCACGATGAGCGCGCTGCGGCTCGCGCGCGCGGCGACCGGTCGCGGCGGGGTGCTGAAGTTCGCGGGCGCCTACCACGGGCACGTGGACGGCCTGCTGGCGGAGGCGGGGTCCGGGCTCGCCACCCAGGGCATCCCGGCCAGCCCCGGCGTCACGGAGGCTCAGGCCGCCGACACCGTGGTGGTGCCCTGGAACGACCGCGACGCGGTGGAGCGCGCGCTCGCCGAGCGCGCCCCGGCGGCGATCCTCTGCGAGCCCTACCCGGCCAACATGGGGCTGGTCCTGCCCGACGACGGCTTCCTGCGCTTCCTGCGCGAGCGGGCCGACGCCGCCGGCGCCCTGCTCTTGTTCGACGAGGTGATCTCGGGCTTCCGCGTGGCGCGCGGCGGGGCCCAGGAGCGCGAGGGCGTGACCCCGGACCTGACCGTGCTAGGCAAGGTGATCGGCGGCGGGCTGCCCGCGGCCGCATACGCGGGGCGGCGCGACCTGATGGAGCGCGTGGCGCCCGCCGGCGACGTGTACCAGGCGGGCACGCTGTCGGGCAACCCGCTCGCGACGGCGGCCGGGCTCGCCACGCTGCGCCTGCTCGACGAGGCCGCCTACGAGCGCCTCGGCCACCTGGCCCGCGCGCTCGCCGAGGGGCTCGAGGCCGCGGCGGCCGACGCCGGAGTGCCGCTCCGCGCCGCGCACACCACCGGGCTCGTGACCGCGTTCTTCTCGGACGAGCCCGTGACCGACTACGAGGCCGCCAGGTCCTGCGACACCGAGCGCTACGGCGCCTTCTGCCGCGCGATGCTCGACCGCGGCGTGTACCTGCCGCCGTCGCAGTTCGAGGCCTGGTTCCCGTCGCTCGCCCACTCGGACGCCCACGTGGAGCTGACGCTCGAAGCCGCGCGCGAGGCGCTGTCGGCGTGAGCGTGCTCGCCGAGATCGTGGCGGCCTCCGGCCCGGCGCTGGCCCCGCACGGCGTCGCGGACCCCGGCCCGGCGCGGTTCGAGGACGTGCTCGAGGACCGCGAGCGCCTGTTCGTGCTCGAGACCGTGTACGAGGGCTACCTCATGCACTACTCGTCGCCGCGGGCGTTCGAGGGCATGGACGACGACCTTCGCCTGCTCGCCGGCGACGCGCTGTACGCCCTCGGCCTTTCGCGCCTCGCCGAGGCCGGCGACATCGACGCCGTGGCGGAGCTCTCGGACCTGATCTCGCTGTCCGCGCAGGCCCAGGCGACCGGTCATCCCGAGCTGGCCGACGAGCTGTGGGAGGCGAGCGCGCGGGCGCTGTCCGAGGCCGGGGGTCCGGGCGCGCGCGAGGTCGCCCGCGATAGGCTGCCGCTGCCCTGAGAGGCGTCGTCGCGTTCCCGCGATAGTGCGCCTCGCCACCATGTTGGCAGTAGCTCCGTCGGGGCTGTAAAACCCCCTCAAAGTGGCCGATCCCCCCAAGTTCGACAAGTCGTCCCGCTATACGGAAGGTCGCGGGATCGCCGGTGCGTTCGAGGGCGAGACGGTCACCCGCCGCCGTCTGATGGAGGGCACCGCGCTGGCGGCCGGAGGGATCGCCACCGCGGCCATAGTGCTGCCCGCGCTCGGCTTCGCACTCGGGCCGCTGTTCGAGGACACCACACCCACCCGCTGGCAGGACGTGGGCGCCGAGGCGGACTTCACGATCGAGACGTACAAGCCGCGCGTGATCAGCCTCGTCCCCGAGATCGGCGACCCCGGCAAGACCACGATCTACGTGCGCAAGTTCGACCAGCAGCGGGACACCGTCGTCGAGGGGCAGGACACGCAGCCGTACGTCGCCATCTCCACGCGCTGCGCCCACCTCGGGTGCCCGGTGCGGTACATCCAGGCGTCGAAGAAGTTCGTCTGCCCGTGCCACGGCGGCGTGTACGGATTCGAGGGCAAGGTCGAGGGCGGCCCGCCCGTGCGCCCGCTCGACCGCTTCTACACGCGCGTCATGAACGGCCGGGTGCAGGTCGGCGACCGCTTCTCGCTCAACTCCGAGCTGCGGCGCTTCTCGCCGCGCGACCCGTCGAACCACCTCGACGGTCTGTGGCAGTACATCTACCCAGCGAGGCCCACGACATGAAGCTCCCGGCACCGCCTCGACCACGGTTCCTGCGCCCGAGCCCGCCGCGGCCGGGCGGCGACGACGGAAACGGCGCCCCCGCCACCAAGCCCGGCGCGAAGGACGCCGCGATCGAGGGGACCGCCGCCGCCGTCGGCTGGCTCGACGAGCGCACGGGCATGAGCCCGTTCCTGCGCGGGTTCCTCTACCGCAAGGTCCCGAAGGGCACCAACTGGTACTACACGCTCGGCTCGGCCACGATGTTCGCGTTCCTCTCCCAGGCCATCACCGGCGTGTTCCTGGCGATGTACTACGAGCCGGACTCGCCCAGCCGCGCCTACCAGTCGGCCTCCCACATCACGAACGACGTGTTCCTCGGCGAGCTCGTGCGCGGCATGCACAAGTGGGGCTCGTCGATCATGATCATCCTGATCTTCCTGCACATGGGCCGGACCTTCTTCTTCGGCGCCTACAAGTACCCGCGGGAGCTCAACTGGATCATCGGCGTGGTGCTGCTCGTGCTCACGCTGATGATGGGCCTCACGGGCTACCTCTTGCCGTTCGACCAGCGCTCGTTCTGGGCGACCGTCGTGGCGGTGAACATCAACGCGTCGGGGCCGATCGTGGGCCCGTACCTGGCGGACTTCCTGCGCGCCGGCGCCGAGTTCGGCCCAACCACGATCAGCCGCTTCTACGCGCTCCACATGCTGCTCGTGCCCGGGCTGATCGCCGCGCTGATCGGGGCGCACCTGTACCTCGTCGCCAAGCTCGGCACCACGGCGCCACCGTGGATCAAGGCCGAGAAGAAGGACCTCTTGAGAGAAGAGGTCTGACCCCGTGAACCGGCGCGAGAAGGAGCAGTACCTCCGCGAGTACTCGATCCTGAAGGGGCAGGGGAAGCCCTTCTTCCCCTACGCCATCGCGAAGGACGGCATGATGGCCACGATCACCCTCGTGGTGATCATCCTGATGGCGATCCTGCTCGGCGCCGAGCTCGGCCCGAAGGCCGACCCGACCACCACCACCTACACGCCGCGGCCCGAGTGGTACTTCTTCTTCCTCTTCGAGCTGTTGCGCGTGGTCAAGCCGCCGGCGCTGGTGTTCCTCGCCACGATCGGCATCCCGACCATCTGCCTCGTGCTGCTCCTGCTGCTGCCGTTCTTCGACCGCAGCCCCGAGCGCAACCCGCTGCGCCGCCCGATCGCCACCACGGCCGGCATCGCGACGATCGCGGCGATGGCCTACCTGACGATCCTCGGCGCCACCGCCGGCTCGCCGACCGAGATCGACCTCAAGGTCCCGCCCCAGTATGAGAAGGGCAAGGACGTGATGGCGTCCTCCGGATGCCTGGCCTGCCACAAGGTCGGTGACAACGGGGGCACCCTCGGCCCGAATCTGACGACGATCGGCGACCGGCTGGGCAAGAACGCGATCGCGCGCACGCTCGTAAACCCGACGCCGCCGATGCCGTCGTTCCAGAGCCTCCAGCAGGACTCGCCGGAGGAGTTCAACGAGCTCGTCAACTTCGTAGCCTCCCTGCGATCCGAGGACTGACCCCGATGGGCTCCGGGCCCGCCACCGGCACGCTGCCGGAGAACCAGGTGCGCGCGATGTTCGATCGCATCGCCCGCGTGTACGACGCCATGAACTCGGTGATGACCGCGGGCCTGCACCACCGCTGGCGCGAGCGGGCCGTGGACCTGGCACAGGTCGGTCCCGGGAGTCGCGCGCTGGACGTGGCCACCGGCACCGGCGACCTGGCGATCGCGCTGCGCCGGCGCGGCGCCGAGGTCACCGGCCTCGACTTCTCGGACGGCATGCTCGAGATCGCGCGCCGCAAGGCGCCCGAGATCGCGTTCGAGCAGGGCAACGCGCTCGATCTGCCCTACGGCGACGGCGAGTTCGACGCGGTGACCGTCGGCTTCGGGGCGCGCAACTTCTCGGACCTCGACGCCGGCCTGCGCGAGATGGCGCGCGTGACGCGCCCGGGAGGGCGCGTGGTCGTGCTCGAGATCACCGACCCGCAGCGGCCGCCCCTGTCCTGGTTCTTCAGCCTCTGGTTCGATCGCGTCGTGCCGCGGCTCGGCCGCCTGGCGGGCGACTCCGACGCCTACAGCTACCTGCCGAGCTCCGTGCGCCGCTTCCCGGGCCCACAGGACCTGGCGGCGCGGCTGGCGGCCGCCGGCCTGACGGACGTGCGCTGGATCCTGACGGCGGGCGGCATCATCGCGCTCCACGGCGGGAGGCGCGGATGAACACAGCGCAGGCGCAGCTCGGCCCTGTGCTCGCCGCCGCGGGCCCCGAGCTGACCCGGCTGCTCCACGACACGGAGACGCGCCTGGCGGAGGTGGCGGAGAGCCACGGCGCGCGCCTCGCCCACTACGCGGGCGGCACGCTGTCCGCCGGCGGCAAGCGGCTGCGGCCCGTGCTGGTCGTCCTCTGCGCGAGCGACCGCGACGACGAACGACTGGTGGCGGCCGCGACCGCGGTGGAGCTGCTCCACATGGCCACGCTCGTGCACGACGACGTGCTCGACCGCGCCCCGCTGCGCCGCGGCCGCCCGACCGTGTTCGCCGACGGCGGCCGCGAGGTGGCCACCGCGACCGGCGACCTGCTGTTCTCGCGGGCGTTCGCGGAGCTGGCGTCGACCGGGAGCGAGGCGGCGGTGCACGCCCTCTCGACTGCGTCGTCGTCGCTCGCGCGCGGCGAGCTGATGCAGCGGGCAGACGCGTGGTCCGACTCGGTGACGCCGGAGCGCTACCTCGAGCGCTGCCGGCTGAAGACCGCGGGCCTGTTCGAGGCCTCGTGCCGGCTCGGCGCGCTGTTCGGCGGGCGCCCGGCGCTCGCGGCAGCGCTCGGCAGCTTCGGCGAGCGGATCGGGCTGGCGTTCCAGCTGCTCGACGACGTCCTGGACGTCTCGGGCCCGACGGAGCGGACGGGCAAGCCGCGCGGCACGGACCTGCTCGACGGCACGGTGACGCTGCCCCTGATCCTGGCGCGGCGCCAAGACCCGGAGCTGCGCGCGACCGACCTGCGCGCCGAGGTGACCGACGCGCAGAGCGCGGAGGCGGTGTGCGACCGCATAGCCCTCACGGACGCGCTCGAGGAGGCGCGCCGGCAGGCGCTGGCCCACGTCGCGGACGCGAAGACGGCCCTGGGGGAGATGGACCTGCCCGACCGGCACCGGCAGGCGCTCGATCTCGTGGCGGACGGCGTGGTCGAGCGCTACGCCTGAGCGCTGCGGCTAGAAGTCCTCGGGCAGGATGGCGTCGGCCTTGAGGGCACCGGCGAAGCGCTCGATCTCCTCGGCCATGTTCGCCCGCATCAGCCGCTTGTAGTCGCGGGCGAGCGCGTCGGCGCCGCGGTCGAGCTCCTCGTCGAAGCACTCGACCGTGTCCTGGGTGAACACGCCCTCGCGATACACGTCGCAGTTCGGGCAGTGGAGCAGCACGCTCCAGTTCTCCGGACCGGACTCCTCCCACTGGACCGGGTAGACCAGGTCGCTGTCGCAGTCGATGCACACGTGGAGGTCCTGGTGCGGCTCCGCGGGCCGGTGCTCGGGGGCCTCGGGCGCCGGCTGGTCGGCCTCCCTGAAGTAGACGACCTCGATCGTCTTGCCGCTCGGGAGCACGACGCGCTTCACGAAGTGGCTGTGCTCCTCGTTGTGGTGGCGTTCCATCATCTCCAGCGACCTCACCTCCGGTATCGGCATGCGAGCCGCGAACTTGAGCCCGTACACTCGGCGCCCCGTGGTACTGAGCGATCGCACGATCAGGGCCGAGATCGAGGCCGGCCGCATCGTCATCGAGCCGTTCGACGCGGACCTGATCCAGCCGTCGAGCGTGGACGTGCGCGTGGACCGGCGCTTCCGCGTCTTCAACAACGCGCGCTACCCGTACATCGACGTGCGCCAGCCGATGGAGGGGCTGACCGAGCTCGTGGAGGTGAGCGACGGCGAGCCCTTCATCCTGCATCCGGGGGAGTTCGTGCTGGGCCAGACGCTCGAGCAGGTGACGCTGCCGGACGACCTGGTGGCGCGGCTCGAGGGGAAGTCGAGCCTCGGCCGGCTGGGGCTCCTGATCCACTCGACGGCGGGCTTCGTGGACAGCGGCTTCTCCGGCAACCTCACGCTCGAGCTGTCGAACGTGGCCAACCTCCCGATCACGATCTACGAGGGGATGCCGATCGGCCAGATCTCGTTCATGCGCATGGACGGGCCGGTGGAGCACCCGTACGGCTCACGCACGACCGGCAGCAAGTACCAGGGCCAGGCCGAGCCGACCGCCAGCCGCTTCTATCTGAACTTCAAGGACTGACCGCTACCATGGCGTGAGCATGTGGACTCCAGGCCCACTCGAGATCATCGTGATCCTGGTCATCGTGCTGGTCGTCTTCGGCCCAAAGCGCCTGCCCGACCTCGGGCGCTCGCTGGGTCGGGGGATGCGCGAGTTCAAGGACTCGGTGACCGGCAAGGACCAGGACGAGCTGCCCAAGGCGACCGAGGCCCAGGCCGAGAAGCCCGAGCCTACGACCACCGCCAGCGAGCAGAAGTCCTAGCCCGAAGGCCGCGTAGCGGTGCGGCGAATTCGGCCCATCTCGCACGAGGATCGACTGTCGATCGTCGATCACCTCGATGAGCTGCGCTCGCGGATCGTCTGGTCGATCGTCGCCTTCGCGGTCGCGTGGGCCATCACCGGGTGGCAGAACCACCTCGTCCTCGAGATCCTGAACGACCCGCTGCCGGGCGACGTGGAGCCGATCACGCTCGGACCGGCCGAGCCGTTCACCACCACGCTGACGAACTCCGCCTACGCGGCGATCCTGCTCGCGCTGCCGTTCATCCTCTACCAGCTCTATGCCTTCGTGCTGCCGGCGTTCAGCCCGAGGGAGCGGCGGGTGGCGCTGCCGCTGCTGCTCCTCTGCCCGGCGCTGTTCATCTGCGGCGTCGTCTTCTCCTACTTCGTCGTTCTCACCCCGGCGCTCCACTTCCTCCTGAACTTCAACGAGGGTCAGTTCAACACCCAGGTCCGCGCCCGCGACTACTACTCGTTCGTGATGCTGCTGATGGTGGCGATGGGCCTCGGCTTCCAGATCCCGATGGGGATCCTCGCCGCGTGCAAGATCGGGGTGACCTCGCCGGAGTTCCTGCGCAAGAACCGGGGCTACGCGATCGTGATCATCGCGGTGCTGGCATCGCTGCTCCCGACCCTCGACCCGGTCACGCTGCTGCTCGAGATGGCGCCGCTGATCGCCCTCTACGAGCTGAGCATCTGGCTGGCCACGGCCTTCGGGCGACCGTCCACCGACGTCGGCGAACGAGTGGCGTCGGCGGAGGGCGGCTAGTGCTCTAGCCTTCGGCGCTCATGTTGTTCGACCTGAGAGGGCGTCGCCGCCGTGCGGTGCAGGCGACCTATCTGATGCTGGCGGTCCTGATGGGCGGCGGACTCGTCCTGTTCGGGATCGGAGGGGGCGTGTCCGGCGGCCTGCTGGACGCGTTCCAGGGCGGTGGTGGCGGCAGCAGCGGGAACGAGCTGATCGAGAAGCGGATCGACCGCGAGCAGCAGCGACTGGCGGCCAACCCGCAGAACGAGGCGCTGCTGAAGGCGCTCGTGCGCGACAACTACGCGCTCGCGACCTCGCAGATCGACAGCGGCAGCCAGACCTTCCCCGACGACGCGAAGGACGAGCTGCGAGCGGCCGCGAAGTACTGGCAGCGCTACCTCGAGACGCACCAGGGCAAGCCGGACCCGTCACTCGCGGGGGTGGCGTTCCAGATCTACGACGTGAACGCCCTGAACGACGCCAAGGAGGCGCAGAGGGCGATGGGGATCATCGCCGAGGAGCGCAACGACAGCGCGAGCTACCTGCAGCTGGTGGCGTACGCGGCGCGCGCCGGCGACACCCGCACCGCCAACCTGGCGGCGATCAAGGCCGTGGACCTGGCCCCCAAGGGGCAGAAGCAGGCCGTGAAGAAGCAGGCGGAGGCGCTGAAGAATCCGCAGCAGCAACAATCGAACGGCGGCTGACGTACATTGTCCGGGCTCGCGCGAGGGGACCTTTGGAAGACAACACGAGGAGAGAAGTGAACTTCCACATCGAAGACGAGGCGATCGACGACGTCACGCACGTCATCGAGCTTGGCGGGGAGGTAGACCTCTACACGGCGCCCGAGTTCAAGGAGCGGATGGTCGAACTGATCGAGTCCGGCAAGAAGCAGATCGTGGTCGATCTCTCGAAGGCGACCTTCATCGACTCGACGACGCTCGGCGTGCTGGTCGGCGGGGTCAAGCGCCTGCGCCCGGCGGGCGGGTCGCTGGCGCTCGTCTGCACGGACGAGAACATCACGAAGATCTTCGAGATCACGGGCCTGGACCGGGTCTTCCCGATCCACGGCTCCCGCGACGAGGCCCTCGCCGCGGTGGCAGCCGGCGCCACGGACTGACGCGAGGCGCGGCGGCGCCTAGAATCGCCCCTTCGGGGCCGTTAGCTCAACTGGTAGAGCAGGAGACTCTTAATCTCAAGGTTGTAGGTTCGAGTCCTACACGGCCCACTGTCCGCTAAGGGAGCGGAATCTCGGATACCGGCGCGACGGCCCCGCCCCTGAGTCAACGCCCTGGTCGACGCGCCGCGGGCCTCGTAGGATTGCCGCCGCAATCGTCGCCCTGGTCGGCCCTCGGGTAGCCGACCACGACGAGCTCGTCTGCCTAGCCGTCGCCGGGTCGATCCCGTAGCCGTCGCCTACTGCCCGATGGCGCACGTTGCTAGGACGCTTCTGCTGGCTGGACCGACGCACGATCCCCCTCGGGGCCAAGTAGCTGGATCACGGGATCGGCAAAGAATGCAGGCCGACCTCGCCGGCGACCCTCACGCAAGAGTCCCAGCTGCGCTAGGCGCCGCAGCGCGTTCATTGCTCCTTGATTGCTGATCCCGTGGTCGTGTGCGACGCGCGACGCAGTGAGGAGCGGGACCCCGATCAGTTCACCGGCGAGCCGCTCGGCGACACCAGATATTCCAGCCTCCCGGACGGCTTCCAGTGCTTCATCGCGCCAGCCAAGCAGTGCCTCAATGCGCTGGCGGGTCCCATCTGCCGCAGCAGCTACGCCCTCCGCAAAGAAGTGCACCCAGGCGTCCCAATCCCCCGTTCTGCTGAGTCCCAGGAGCGCGTCTTGGTATTCGCGGCGACGAGCTTCGAACCACGGCGACACGACCAAGATCGGCTCACGCAGAACGCCATCCCGCATGAACTGGAGCACGATCAGGAGTCGGCCAATCCGGCCGTTGCCGTCTGAGAACGGGTGCAACGTCTCGAACTGGTAGTGAGCAAGTGCCCCTCGTGCAACCGGCGAAAGATCGCTCGGAGGGTGCCCGACCCACGCGACCCACTGCTCGACGCCCGCCCGGAGTTCATCTCCCGGAGGCGGAGGCACGAAGCGCGCTTCGTGCACCGGGGCATCGCGCGGCCCGACCACGACCTGGTGATCACGCACCCCGCCAGCGTCACTGTGCTCGTCAGGCGTCCCCCGAACAAGCACTCGCTGAAGCTGGCCGATCACGCCCAACGTGAGTGGCCGCTCGCGCACCCAGTGGAACCCCTCCTCCGCGGCAACGACGTAGTTCAAGATCTCGTGGACCTCAAGAGGCAACTGGCCGCGATCTTCGAGAGCTGGTTCCAAGACGTCCTCGAAGGGAGCGAAAGTCCCCTCGAGCGCGCTCGTGCTTTGTGCCTCTCGGCGAAGGGCTGGCCGACGCAACAGGGCTGGTGCGGGTACCTGTTGGCTCGCTTCATCGAGCCGGCCGAGCGCCGCTTCCGCAGCGGCGACTTGCGTCCACGTTGCCGCACTCAGGGCCACTTCCTGCGGAATGGCCGTAGGCACAAACGCCCAATGGTCGTACTCTCGGCCAGTCCGCGGGTCTAATCCTGCTATCGGGACCAGATGACCGATAGGGCTGTGCTTTATGGCGTCAATATCCATACGCCCTAGCTAAGTTGGGACCCGCCGCACGAATCCAAGTATATGGCCGGTTTACTTGGATTCATTCGCGAGGGCCCAACTCCAGTTGGCGGTAAACGAATTGGCCCAACGAAACGGTTCCTCAACTTGGCTTCATCGGCGGGCCTCAGCCTTGGCGCTTGATAGGGCAGAGAGGGTGCACACCTGCGGGTTGTGAAGCGAGCGTCCCGTCTCCCCGGCGCCCTTGTCGTGCGCACCCGTAGAGCAACTCGGCAAGCGCCGTGTCGGTGAAGTGCAGCGAGTCGTGCGCGAAGGACCCGCCGGTGCGGGAGCATTGAGGCATGGAACCGCCCGCCTCGGCGCCGGAGGTCCTGCTCGCGGCGCATGAGCGCGCGCCGGTGGGCATGGCGCTGCTCGACGTGGTGGCGAGCCCGCCGGCCACGCTGATCTGGGTCAACCCCGCCCTCTGCCGCATGCTGCGCTACGAGGAGCGGGAGCTGGTCGGCAAGACGATCGCGGAGGTCACGTACCCGCCGGACCTCGAGGTGGACCTGGCGCACTTCGAAAGGCTCCTCGCCGGCGAGATCGACTCCTACGAGATCGAGAAGCGGCTGCTCCGCTCCGACGGCGCGGCGTGCTGGGTGCAATTGCACGCGTCGCTCGTGCACGGCGCCGACGGGGCGCCGCGGTACGGCGTCGGCCAGGTGGTGGACATCACGGCGCTCAAGCGGACCGAGGAGGCACTGGAGCGGAGCGAGCACCGCTACCGGCAGATCGTGGAGAGCACCTCGGAGGGGGTCTGGGTGCTCGACGCCGACGACGTGACGAGCTTCGTGAACGGCCGCCTCGGCGAGATGCTCGGCTACACCCCAGAGGAGATGGTGGGGCGCTCTGCCTTCGACTTCCTCGACGCCGAGAGCCGCGAGTTCACCCGCGCCCGCCTGGCCGAGAGGCGCAGGGGCCACGCGGACAACTACCGCAACCGCTTCCTCCACAAGGACGGCCACGGCGTGTGGGTGTCGGTCTCGGGTAACGCCCTGTTCGACGAGGAGGGCGCGTACGCGGGCTCGCTCGGGCTGTTCACGGACATCACCGCGCTGGTCGAGGCCGAGCGCGAGCGGGAGCGCCTCCAGGACCAGCTCCACCAGGCGCAGCGCCTGGAGACGGTCGGCCTGCTCGCGGGCGGGATCGCGCACGACTTCAACAACCTGCTGTCCGTCATCCAGGGCTATGCCGAGATCGCCGAGGCGGACCTCGCCGACCGCCCCGAGGCGCTGGAATCGGTCGAGGAGATCAAACGGGCGACGGAGCGCGCGTCAGCGCTGACCCGCCGCCTGCTCACCCTCAGCCGGCGCGACGTGTCGCAGCCCGAGGTGGTGGACCTGCGCGACATCGTGCGCGACGTGCGCAACATGCTCGTTCGCACGCTCGGGAAGCACGTGGAGCTCGAGCTCGACTTCCCGGACAGGCTGCCGCCGGTGGCCGTCGACGTGAAGCAGCTGGAGCACGTGCTCCTCAACCTCGCCGTGAACGCGCGCGACGCGATGCCGGACGGCGGCCGGCTGCGGATCGAGCTGGCGGTGGCCGGCGGCGACGTGCGGATGGTGGTGGAGGATTCCGGCACGGGCATGCCGCCGGAGGTGCTCGAGCGGGCGTTCGAGCCGTTCTTCACCACCAAGCGCGCCGGCGCGGGTACCGGGCTCGGGCTCGCGACCGTCTACGGGATCGTCACCCAGGCCGGCGGCAAGGTCTCGATCCGGTCGGAGCCGGGGAGCGGGACGACCGTCGTGGTGCTGCTGCCGGCGGTCGAGGCCGGGGCCGGCCCGGAGGCGCGCGGCGAGCAGGTGCGGCCCGCGGCAGCGACGGGCCAGACGATCCTGGTGGTGGACGACGAGGAGGCCGTGCGGCGGATGACCGCGCGGATCCTCTCGCGGCACGGCTACCTCGTCGTCGAGGCCTCCGGGGGAGAGGAGGCGCTCGCCGCGTACCGCGGCCTGCCGGCCCCGCCGGACCTGGTGCTGACCGACGTCGCCATGCCCCAGATGTCGGGGATCGACCTCGCCCGGCGGCTCCGGAACGAGCACGAGGCGGCGCCTCCAGTGCTGCTGATGTCGGGCTACAGCGGCGACGCGGCTGCCATCCGCGACGCCCTCGGCGCCAGCGCGGGCTTCGTGCAGAAGCCGTTCGAGGGGCCGGCGCTCCTGCACCGCGTGGGGCTGGCCCTCGCGGGCGCGGACCGCCCGTCTGCTATCAAGCGGGCATGACCGACGAGATGGCAGCGGCCGCTGCGATGCGGAGCGCGGAGCAGACGGACGAGCTGAGCTGCCTGGACGGCACGATCCAGGCGGCGTCCGAGACCTACATCCCGGCGACGGACGAGGGGCTTCTGCGCGGGGACGGGGTCTTCGAGGTGGTGCGCGTGTACGACGGCCGGCCCTTCGCGCTCGCGGAGCACCTCGACAGGATGGAGCGCTCGGCGGCGAACCTGCGGCTCGGGGACGTGCCTCGCGCGGACCTCGAAGCGGAGACCGCGGAGCTGCTCGAGGCCCGCGGCGGCGCGGCCTTCGACGGCTGCCTGCGGATCGTGCTGACGCGCGGCGGGCGCAGGCTGCTCCTGACGGAGCCGCTCCCGCCGGGCGTGGAGCGCATCCGGCTCGGGTTCGTCACGTTCGCGCCCACGCGCGTGCTCGACGGTGTCAAGTCGCTCTCGTACGCGGGCAACATGCTGGCGAGCCGCCTGGCGCGCGAGCGCGGCTTCGACGAGGCGCTGCTCGTCACGCCGCACGGGCGCGTGCTCGAGGCCCCGACGTCCTCGGTCTTCTGGGTCGACGAGGCGGGCACGCTCTGCACGCCGCCGCTCGACGAGCACATCCTCGCCTCGATCACGCGCGACCGCGTCCTGCAGGTGGCGGACGTGACGGAGCGCCCCTGCCCGAAGGAGGAGATCCTGAGGGCGCGCGAGGCCTTCATCGCGTCGACCACCCGCGAGGTGCAGTCGGTGGCGGCGATCGAGGACGTGGAGCTCACCGAGGGCCCCGTCACGCGCGAGGCCGCCGCGGCGGTCGGGGCGCGGATAGAGGAAGAGCTGGCGGGAGGCTAGTCCCGGTCGCGGGGGCTGCTCTGCATCTGGTGCGCGACGTACCAGGCCACGTGACGTGCCACGTCTGCCACCAGGCCGGCCGCGGCGGCGGCGCCCACCAGGAGCTTCTTGGTCATCCCACAGACCATGATAGGACCTGAACGCCCGGTCATGAGGATCGTCACGATCATCGGCAATCGCCCGCAGTTCGTTAAGGCCGCCGCGGTCTCGCGCCGGCTGCGCGAGCGGCACGAGGAGCTGATCGTGCATACCGGGCAGCACTACGACGACGAGCTCTCCCGTGTCTTCTTCGAGGAGCTCGGCGTACCTGCCCCGGACCGCGAGCTGGGCGCCGGTTCCGGCACCAACACGGCGCAGACGGCGCGCATCCTGGCCGAGCTCGAGCCGGTGCTGGGAGAGCTGAGGCCCGACCTCGCCCTCGTGTACGGCGACACCAACTCCACGCTCGCGGGGGCGCTGGCGGCGGCCCAGGCGGGGATCCCGGTGGGTCACGTGGAGGCCGGCATGCGCTCGTTCGACCGCTCGATGCCCGAGGAGCTGAACCGCGTGCTGACGGACCACGCCAGCGGGCTCCTGCTGTGCTCCACGGAGACGGCGGTGCGCAACCTGGAGCGGGAGGGCGCCGCCGGCGAGGCGCACCTGGTCGGGGACGTGATGGCCGACGTGTCGCTCGCGTTCCGCGACATCGCCGAGCAGCGGTCGCGGGCGGTGGAGGAGCGTCGGCTCGACCCGGGGGGCTACCTGGTGCTGACGGCACACCGGGCGGGGAACGTGGACGATCCCGCGCGCCTGCGCATGCTGGTCGAGCTGGTTGAGGCGCTGCCGACGCCGGTCGTGTTCCCGGTACATCCGCGGACGCGCGGCCGGCTCGAGGAGCAGGGCCTGGCGGAGCGGCTCGCCGCGGCGCAGGGGGTGGAGCTGGCCGCCCCGCTCGGGTACCTCGACTTCCTGAAGCTCACCCGACACGCGCGCGCGGTGCTGACCGACTCCGGCGGCGTCCAGAAGGAGGCCTACCTGCTCGGCGTGCCGTGCGTGACCCTGCGCGACACGACCGAGTGGGTCGAGACGGTGGAGGCCGGCTGGAACGTGCTCGTGGACCTGGACCGCGACGCGGCGCTCGCCGC
>DASXAA010000108.1:0-7154 GCA_036407035.1 Thermoleophilaceae bacterium
TGCGCCAGGGGTTCGCGCCGGGGCTGCGGGAGTACCTTCGGCGCACGGCCGGGGACTGGGACGTCGTGCACCTCCACTCCGGCCGTGACGCGCTCGGGCTGGCGGCCTCGGCCGTGGCCCCGCGGCGACTCGTCTTCACGCCGCTCGCGCCGATCGGCCGGCTGCTGGGCTGGCCCTATGGGCACGTGGTCCGCGGCGTCCTCGAGCGGGCCGGGCACACCGTCTCGCTGTCCGAATCGGAGGCGGGCCTCATACGCAGCTTCTTTCCGGTCGTTGCCGACCGGGTCCTCGCCGTGCCGCCCGGCGTGGACGTGGCAGCGCTCGACGCGGCGAGCCCGTTGACGTTCCCGGGCGATGTGGTGCTCACCGGCGGCCGCCTCGAACGATGCGAGCGGCTGAAGCGGACGATCGCCGCCATGGCGACGCTCGACCGGCCGTTCCGCCTGGTGATCATCGGCGGCGGGCCGGCCGCTCGTCGGCTGGCCCGGTACGCGGACGACCTGCGGGTCTCGGATCGCGTGTGCTTCACGGGAGTCATCGCCACGCCCGTCCTCCACCGGTGGCTCCGCACCGCGCGCGTGCTGGTGACGCTGAGCGAGCTGGAGCCTTCAGGCCTCCATGCGCTCGAGGCGCTCAGCGCCGGCGCCTCGGTGGTGGCCTCCGACGTGCCCGTCCATCGCGAGGTCGCTTCCTCGACGGCGGGGGCCGCTGTGAGGCTCGTCGACGCCGACTGCTCTCCGCTTCAGCTGGCCGATGCGATCGCGAGCGCGGCGGAGACCCGCGTGCCACCGGCGGCCATCCCCGCGGCCGAGGCCCTCGTCGAGCCGCTCCTGGCGCTCTATCGGTCGATCGCCGGCCGCGGCCACCTCCAGTCGGCCAACGGCCACGCCCCGACTCGCCACGCCGCGGCGGACGCGGTCGGCGCGGCGCAAGCGCGATAACCGGTGCAGCCGGCCGTCACAGCACGCCCGCACGCGGGAGATCGGGATCCGGCGCCAAGCCATGCGGGCGCCGGGCGGGCAGCGCTCCTCGCGCCGGCGGCGATCCGCATCGTCGACCTCGACGCGCCGCTCGGCGATCTCTGGCTGCCATCGGCGCGGAGCGGCCAGCGGTATCGATCGTTGCTGGCGGTCGCTCGTCTCCACGGCGAGCCCATCGGCACCGCGACGTTCTCGGTCGGCCCCGACGGCCGCGTCCCGCGGGAGCTGCTTGCGGTCGGGCTGCGCGCCGGCCTCGGCCGGAAGCCGGGTCCCCCCCTCCCGCCGAGGACGCAACCGAGCACGCCGGTGAGCGTCGTGGTCACGACCTGCGGGGGCCCCGATTCGCTCGAGCGTTGCCTGCGGTCGATCCTCTCCTGCGACTACGACGCCTTCGAGGTGATCGTCGTCGAGAACCGCCCCGGGTCGGGCGCCACGGGCCGGATGCTCTCCGAGCGCTTCGGCGACTCGGACGCCCTGCGATACATCGAGGAGCCTCGGCCGGGGCTGTCGCTGGCGCGCAATGCGGGTCTGGCCGCCGCCGATGGCGATCTCGTTGCGTTCACGGACGACGATACGGTCGTCGACCCCGGCTGGATCGGACGGTTCGTCGAGGCGTTCGAGCGTGATCCGGACGTGGACTGCGTCACCGGTCTGATCCTGCCGCTCGAGCTCGAGACCGAGAGCCAGCTGCTGCTCGAGCAGTTCGCCGGCTTCGGCAAGGGCTTTCAGCGCCGGGTTCACCGTCTGGGCGGCGGGTACCCCTACTCGCCCGGGAGCATCGGGTCGGGGGCCAACACGATCCTGCGTACGGCGGCGGCGCGCGAGCTCGAAGGCTTCGATCCCGCGCTGGGCGCCGGCACGAGGGCCGAGGGCGGCGAGGACCTGGATCTCTACATCCGGCTGATGCTCGCCGGCCGCGCGATTGCGTACGAGCCGCGCGCGATCGTCTGGCACGAGCACCCCGGCGGCCCGCAGCGGCTGCGCCGCCAGGTCTATCGATACGGCGTGGGCCTTGGCGCGACGTTCGCGAAGCAGCTCTTCGTGGGTCCCGCGCGTCTCGAGCTGCTCCGGTCGACGCCGGTGGGGGTGCGGCACGCGCTCGACCCGAGCTCTCGCAAGAACGCCGGAAAGACGGCCGCCTACCCACGCCGCCTCGACTGGCTGGAACGCGCCGGGATGCTCGCCGGGCCGGCCGCCTACCTGGCGAGCGCGGCTGCCACCTCCCGGCGCCTGCGCCGAGAGGACGCCACCGACGCCTCCGTGCAACATGTGTTCCTCGGCGAGGGCAGATCGGTCGAGGTCACATCGTTCGGCAGGGGTACGCCCGTGGCCGGCGGGACGGGGCCCGCCGGCCGCGCCGTGACGGTCGCCGCGACGCTGGCCTGCGTCGCGGCGCCGCTCACGGTCGCCCTCGGCCTGCCCGCGGCGCTGCGGTTCCCCGCCGTGCTCGCGATGCTGTGTCTCGCCCCCGGGACGGCCCTCGTCAAGGCGCTCCACGGGAGGATCGAGCTGGGCCTCGTGATCGGGGCCTCCCTGGGCGCCGGCGCCCTGATCGCGCAGTCGATGCTCTGGCTCGGGGTGTGGTGGCCCGATGCCGTTCTCTACCTCGTCGCCGCGGCCTGTCTCACCGTGCTGCACGCGCACCGGCGGAGATCGGTGGTCAAGCGCCGGGCGCGCCGGATCCCGCCCCGCGTTGGCTGGGACCTGGCCCCGTTGGGAGCGGCGCTGGCGATCTGGGCCGCGTCCCTGACCCATGTCGACCTGGACCGGATGGGCGGCACGGGCCTGCTCGCCGCGCTGCCGGCGACCTGGTTCCTGGCCGTCTCGCTGCTGTTGATCGGCTTCGCCGTGGCGGTCACGCGCCCGCGGCTCGAACCGTGGCTGCTCGGCCTCTACGTGGCGGCGCTCATCCTCGTGCTCCACGGCACGACGCCGCTCCTCTACGACGAGCCGCGCTACCCGTGGGTGTTCCCGCACCTGGGCGTCATCGGCGCGATCGCCGAGACGGGAGCGGTCGACCGCTCCGCCGACATCTACAACAACTGGCCCGGGTTCCTGGCCCTCGGCGCGTGGCTCACCCGGCTCACCGGCGTCCCGCCGTCCGCCTACGCCGAGTGGGCGCAGGTCTTCTTCAATCTCGCGGCCGTCGCGGCGCTCCAGTTCGCGCTGCGCGGCCTGAGCGGCAACGGGCGGCTGGTGTGGACGGCCACCTGGCTCTTCGTGCTGGGGAACTGGGTGGGACAGGACTACCTCGCGCCACAGGCCTTCGCGTTCGTCCTCGCGCTGGTGGTCCTCGGCCTGGCGCTCAGGGTCGAGCTTCGAGCACGCCTGCCGCGGACGCCGCCCGGGCGATGGCTGGCGGCGCTCGTCGACCGCTTGCGCAGGCTGATGCCGCACGGACGCCACGTCCGCGAGCCGCGTCCCGCTAGCCCGCTGTCCCCGCGCGGAGCGCTCGTCGTCGGGGGGATCTGCTACCTGGCCGTCGTCATCAGCCACCAGCTGACGCCGATCGTCCTGATAGCGGGCGCGACGGCGCTCGCGCTGGCCGCTCGTCGCCTGCCGCTATGGGTACCGGCAGCCATGGCGGTCGTCGAGCTCTGGTGGCTCGCGCTCGCCCTGCCCTATCTGGGGAAGCACTACACGCTGTTCGATCCGGATCCGTCGTCGAGCGCGGCGCCGGCCGGCTACGACCCCGGGCAAGGCCTGCCGGGGCTCGTGCTGGTCTCCCACGCGGGCGAGGTGGAGCTGCTGCTTCTCGCGGCGCTGGCCGCGCTCGGCATCGCCCGCAGGCTGCGGGCGCGGCGCTGGGACCTCCCCGCCGCGATCCTGATCGTCGCACCCATCCTGGCCGTGGCGCTCAACTCGTACGGGGGCGAGGGCCGCTACCGGCTCTACCTGTTCGCCCTCCCGTGGTTGTGCTTCTTCGCCGCCGGCGTATGCGTGCCCGTGACCGGCGGGCGCCCCGCGCGCGCCGTCAGGCCGTGGCGCCTGGAGCTGGCCACCGGCGCGCTCGCCGCCTGCTTCCTGTTCGCGTACTTCGGGCTCGAGCTGTCGAACCGGATGAGTCCCGCGGACGTGGACGCGGCCGCCTGGTTCGAGCGGCACGCGCCGCACGACTCCCTGCTGCTGGGGCTTGCGGAGACGTTCCCGCGGCGCCTGTCCGCGCGCTACCGGAGCGTGTACGACCCCGCTTACCCGGGCGCCTCGGCGCTGCTCGACAGGGCGACCTTCCGCGGCCGGCGGCTGGGTCGCGACGACGTTCCGGAGGTCGCGGCCTACGCGCGGAGGTTCGGCGCCCGGCACACGTTCCTCATCATCACCCCCAATCAGACGCATTTCGCGCGGCTCTACGGCCTGCTGCCCGATGGCTCGGTCGAGGGCCTCGACCGCGCGCTGCGCTCGTCGCGTTCGTTCCGGCTCGTCCACGCGCGCGGCGGGGCGTCGATCTTCAGGTACGAGCCACGGAGGTCGCCGTGAGCGCCGGACGCGACCCGCTGCTGCGAAGCGCGTACAGCCTCGCGATCAACGCCGGCATCACCGCCGGCCTCGGCATTCCCTTCTGGGTCGTCGCCGCCCGGCTGTACGAGCCGCACACGCTCGGACGCGGCGCGGCGTTGATAGCCGTGATGCTCGAGACCTCGGCGATCTGCCAGCTGAACATGGCCAACGCCATCACGCGGTTCCTCCCGAGCCTCGCGAGGGGAACCGCACGGGCGCTGGTGGGTGCGTACGCGATCAGCGGCGCCGCGGCACTGCTTGCGGGGTTCGCCTTCCTGGTGGCCGCGCCGGCCGTCTCGAGCCAGTTCCAGTTCCTCACCGGCGACTGGCGACTCGGCCTCCTCTACGTCGCCGGGCTCGTGTCCTGGGGCTGGTTCGCGCTGCAGGACGCCGCGCTGACGGCGATGCGGCGGGCCCCGTGGGTGCCGGTCGAGAACGGCGCCTTCGGCGTTCTCAAGCTCGCGGCGCTGCCCGCCTTCCTCGCGCTCGGCGTCGGCAACGGGGTCTTCCTGGCCTGGACGCTGCCGACGCTCCTGTTGCTCGTGCCCGTGAACCTGTTCCTGTTTCGCGTCGCGATCCCCCAGCACCTGCTCAGGCACCGGCCGCGCGGCTCCGAGGTGCGGAGGCGGCTCGGTCGCGGCGGGCTCCTCCGCTTCATGGCCAGGGACTACTGCGCCACGGTCCTCTCCTTCGCGCCGACCGCCCTCCTCCCGGTCCTGATCGTGGCGCTGCTGGGCTCCGGCGCGAACGCCTACTTCTTCATCCCGTACATGATGGTCAGCACCTTCAACATGCTCTTCTTCGCGGCGAGCACGTCGCTCGTGGCCGAGGGCGCGCTGGCCGAGGATCGGATCCGCGCCCTGGCCGTGAGAATCGCTCGGCGCTTCGGGCTGATCCTGGGGGCGGGCGTGCTGCTCGTGATCGTCGCGGCGCCCTTGATCCTGCTCCCCTTCGGCGAGGACTACGTGAGGGAGAGCACAGGGGTCCTGCGGCTGCTGACCTGCGGCTCCGCCTTCTACGCGGTGGTGGTCCTCTACATCGCGATCGCCCGGCTCCAGGGGCGCAGCGGCGCGATCCTGGCGGCCGAGGCGGCGAAGCTGCCGCTGCTGCTCGGCGGGGTCTTCGTCCTCTCCGGCCCGCTCGGGATCGAGGGCGTCGCGCTGGCCTGGCTCGGCTCGGTGGCGGTCGTCGCGCTGGCCGTGGCGCCCTCGCTCGTGCGCTTCCTGCGCGTGCCCGGCCGGGCTCCCTCCGTACGCGCCGTTCCCGAACGGGCGCCGCTCCGATGATCATGGCGAAGATCGCGGCCCTCCTCGTGTTGCTCCTGGTGCTCGGCGGCGTCGTGCTGGTGTCGGGCGAGGCGCGCCTGCCCTCGCAGGACGCTCGCGATGAGCCGCGCTCGCTCGCCTGGGCGGACGAGTTCAACGGGCCCCGGGGCACACCTCCCGATCCAAGGAAATGGAACGTCCAGACCGGGTTCGGCTGGGGCGACGGCGAGCTGCAGTCCTACACGGACCGGCGGGCCAACGTCGCCCTCGACGGCCATGGGCACCTGGCGATCACGGCTCGCCACGAGCGCTACACCGGGCCGGACGGGCGCACCGCCGGGTACACGTCCGCGCGGATCGACACGCGCAACAAGCTCGAGTTCGCGTACGGGCGCGTCGAGGCCCGGATCCGGATGCCCCAGGGCCGCGGGCTGCTGCCGGCGTTCTGGGCGCTCGGGCACAACCTCGGCTCGGTCGGCTGGCCGGCGTCGGGCGAGATCGACGTCGTGGAGGTCTACGGGGACGACCCCTACACCGTCCACGGCACGCTGCACGGCCCCCGCCGCGGTCACGAGGACTATGCGCTCGAGGGCACGCAGCGGGCCGCGACGTCCCTCGCGGACGGGTTCCACGTGTACGACGTCTCGTGGTCCCCGCGGCGGGTGGTCTTCCGCCTGGACGGCCGGGTCTACGCGGTGCGAACGCCGGGCGACCTGCCCGGCGGATCGAGATGGGCCTTCCGGCACCCCTTCTTCCTGCTCTTCACGCTCGCGGTCGGGCCGCGGTGGCTCGGACATCCGGACGCCACGACGCGCTGGCCGGCGACCATGCTGGTCGACTGGGTGCGGGTCCTACGGGGCCGCGCGACGCGCTGCCCGGTCGTCCGGGCGCCGAAGCTGCGGCGCCGCTGCCCGCGCCGATGAGCACGCCGATCCCCATCCTCCTCTACCACTCCGTCAGCGATCGCCCGGACCCGCGCGACCGGCGCTGGACGGTCGGGGTGGCCGACTTCGCCGCCCACGCCCGTGCGGTCGCGGCCTCGGGGCGGATCGCCATGACCGTCACCGAGATCGCGGAGGCGCTTCGGGGCGGGCGGCCGCTGCCCGAGCGGCCGGTCGGGATCACGTTCGACGACGGCTTCTCCGACACCTATGAGGCGGTCGTGGCGCTCGAGGCTCGAGGGCTCGTCTCCACCGTGTACGTCACGAGCGGCGAGGTCGGCAGGAGCGACAGGCTCACGCCGGCCCAGCTGAGCGAGGTCGCCCACGGCACATCGGTCGAGCTCGGCGCCCACGCGGTCCGCCACCGTCGGCTCGACGAGCTGGACGGGCGCGGGCTGACGGCCGAGGTCGAGGGCAGCCGGGTGGAGCTCGAGGAGCTCGTCCAGGCGCCCGTCCGCTCCTTCGCGTAC
>DASXAA010000109.1:0-3975 GCA_036407035.1 Thermoleophilaceae bacterium
GATAACACCGGGTCCGGCCAGAACATTCCGCGCCGGGCCGGCCTGAGCTGAGCAGGCCCGGCTCGGCGAAGAGCAGCATGACGGCCAGGACGGGCAGTAGCGTGCGAACACGCTCAGTACCGCACCGAACACGATCAGCGCATACCGGACCAGACCCAGTGAGACTGGACCAGATTCGATGAGATGAGACAGGACAGCGGGATAGCAGGACAGCAGGACAGCAGTGCACTGCTGCGGGTAGCGGGGGAGCGCCCGGCGCAGTTCAACTTAACATAATGCTCATTATCGGCACTTAAGCAGGACTGGTTCGACCCGCCATCGGCGAGGCTGCCGGTCTCACTTCGGAGCGCTGCAACGCTGCAGCCAGCCGACGCTAGGTCAGCCGGCCCTCAGCGTGGCCAGACCGATGATTTTCCGCGCAGGGCTGGTCTGTACACCGAATACCGGCTCACGGGAGGCTGACGCCATGCGCAAACTTACCTTCGGCATGAACCTGAGCCTGGACGGCTACATCGCCGCGCCTGGCGACGACATCGGCTGGAGCGTACCGAGCGACGAGTTGTTCCAGTGGTGGTCCGACCGGGTCGGGGCGACGGGCCTGGCGCTGTACGGACGCAAACTGTGGGAGACGATGAGCTCGCACTGGCCGACCGCTCACCAGCAGCCTGGCGCCACACCGGCGCAGATCGAGTTCGCCCGCCGCTGGCTGGACATGCCGAAGGTGGTGTTCTCCTCGACGACCAGCGCGGTCGACTGCAACGCCCGCCTGGTCACCGGCGACGCTGTCAGCGAGATCACCCGGCTCAAGGCCGAGGATGGCGGCCCCATGGACATCGGCGGCGCCACCCTCGCCGCGGCGGCCATGCGGGCCGGGCTCATCGACGAGTACGCGATCGTCACCCACCCGGTCCTGGTGGGCGGCGGCACGCCCTTCTTCACGGCCCTGGACAACTGGGTAAACCTCAACCTGGTGGAGACTCGGACGTTTCCCGACGGCGTGCTCCTGACCAGATACAAGACCAGCCGCTGAATACCCGACCTCGGACCGACGCGAGCTCGGGCCACCCAAGGATCTCGTGGCCGTTTGGGAAACGCCTTGCGAGGCGGTGGCCGTCCGTCGAGCGTCCGGCGTACGCTCTCGGCATGAAGCAAGCCTTCTTGATGCGTGGCGGTCCCAGGACGGTGTCAAGGCCGCGCGAAAGTTGACCCCGTAGCGCCGCGCGAAAGCTGACCCCTTTTGCTGGGGGTGGCGGCGGGCGGTGCGGAGGTGAGCCCGTAGGGCGAGCCGGAGCTGCGCTCGCCGCGCGCGGCTTCATTCGGCGGGGGTGGCTCGTGCGAGGTCGCGGTCTTTGAGGCGGTAGGAGTCGCCTTTGAGCGCGAGGATCTCGGCGTGGTGGACGAGTCGGTCGATCATCGCGGCGGCGGTGACGTCGTCACCGAAGATCTCGCCCCAGGCCGAGAACGGTTTGTTGGAGGTGACGATCAGCGACGCGCGCTCGTAGCGGCGGCTGACGAGCATGAACATGAGGTTGGCTGCCTGGGCATCGAAGGGTATGTAGCCGACCTCGTCGACGATCAGCAGCGGGATGCGTTGCAGCCGGTCGAGTTCGGCGTCGAGGCGGCCGTGGCGTTGTGCGTCGGCAAGCAGCGCAACCCATTCGGTGGCGGTCTTGAACGCGACGCGGTGGCCGGCCAGGCAGGCGCGGATCCCCAGCGCGATCGCGAGATGTGTCTTGCCGGTGCCGGGCGGCCCGAGCAGGACGATGTTCTCGCGGCCGGCGAGAAAGTCGAGTTGGCCGAGATGCAGCATCGTCTCGCGCGGCAGCGACGTCTGGAAGGTGAAGTCGAACTCCTCCAGCGTCTTGCGTGCCGGGAAGCGGGCGGTCTTGATCCGGGATTGGCCGCCGTGGCTGTCGCGGCTGTCGGTCTCGGTTTTCAACAAGGCAGCGGCGAACTGCTCAAAGCTCCACTGTTCGGCGCGGGCGCGATCGGCGAGCTTGGGCAGCGCCCGGGCGGCGGCGGGCGCCTTGAGCGCCCGGAACAGGTGCGCCAGTTCGGTCGTCGGGCGGCTCATGCGATCAGCTGGTCATAGACGTCAAGCGGGCGCACCTCGACGACCGGCGCGTGGTCGCGGCCGCTGCGGATCGCGCGGGCGTGCTGCAGCGCGGTGATCGTGCGGTGGCGCGCGAAGCTGCGAGTGTGATGGCAGGCGATATCGCCGGTGTCCAAACAGACCGCCGTCACCGCTCGCTGATCGATGCGCACCTCGACGCGTCGACCGACCAGCGCGGGGTCCAACGAGTAGTCGTTGGTGTCAAAGCGCAGATGCGGGTCGGGCGGCACCCTGGTCACCCACCGACGCGTGGTGTCGGGCATCGCCCGCGGCAGGCACGCCATCACGTCTAGCTCGGTGGCCAGTCGGTCAACCGGGCGAACCCGCAGCGTCTTGTGGGTGCGCGCGTTGACCTTCGCAAACCAGGCGTCGAGCTGGTCTTGGAAGTCCAGCTCGTTGGCGAACCGCCGGCCGGGCTCGAAGTTCGTCTCGGCATAGCCCTGCAGGCGCTCGACAGCGCCCTTGGCCTGCGGGTCGGCCGCCTCGCAGAACCGCCAGCCAACCCGCAACTGCCCGCAGAACGCAGCGAACGCGTCGCTCGGGCGGCCGGCGTGGCCGTGGATGCCGGCCTGGCGATCCCAGACGAGGATCTTCGGCAGGCCGCCGAGTCGCTGAAGGCAACCAGCGACACCAGCCAGCAGGTCCTCGGTCTGCTTGCCAAGGATCAGCACGCCCGCGCCGGCGCGCGAATAGCCAAGGCATGCGATCACCACCCAGCCGCGGCGCATCTGGCCGTGACCGACCGGCACCTCGTTGCGCGGCTGCCAGACGTCGAACTGACAGAGCTCCCCAGGCCGATAGACCGTGCGCTGAAACGTCCTCGGCGGCGGCGCGAACAACGGACGCACCTCGCGCAGATAGTCATCGACGACCGTCTTGCAGACCGTGCAACCCAGCGGCTCGAGCAGCTCTCGAACACGAACACCCGGCAGCTTCGGATCCTGCTTGAGCAACCGATGGATCTCCGGCTTGAACGGATCGAGCACGCCCAGCCTCGGCGTCCGCTGATAGCTCGGCGGCGTCTCGCTGCGCAACGCGCGGCGGATCGTGTTGCGCGACAAGCCCGTCGACCTCGCGAGCTCCTTGATCGACTTGCCCGCGACGAAGTGCTCGCGCCGCAGCTCGGCCCACTGCTCCACACCAACCACCTCTTCCGCGGCCTCCTCGTCGCTGAACACGACGAGGCTCCGCAGCACCTCGGACGCCTCCGCCACCCGCCCGAGGGGTCAGCCTTCACGCGGCAGAGGGGGGTCAGTTTTCACGCGGCGCCGACACGCGACGGCTGGGCGTGGCGCACGAGGCCTCCGCGCCTGGCCCAGGCAGACTACGACCGTCTGCGTCCGCTCGGCGCGCCTTCAGCCGAACTCCTGTCCGAGCGCTACGGCGGCTGGCTCGGTGCGCGCCGCGCGGCGTGGGCTTGCTGCCCGATGGCCGCTACCTCGGGGCAGGCCGTCCGTGGACGGCGCGGCGGCCGGTCCCCATGCCGACCTATACCCGCACCGACGTCCTCAAGGCGATCCGCCGCTGCGCGCTGGCGCTCGGTCGACGACCGCAATCGCTGTGCTATCTGCGCTGGCGTCGCGCCGTGCTGAGCCGCCCGACCGCCGACGCTTACGAACGCCAGCGGTTGCCGAACTACGGCGCGATCCTGCGGTTCTTCGCCACCTGGCGCCACGCGCTGCGCGCAGCGGCGATCACCGACCAGGAGCTCGTTGACGCCCGAACAGCCTGGGCCAGCCCGACGGCTCCCAGCAGCGACGCCGGCGCCCACCTGGCGGCGCTAGCAGCGGACGCGTGGGAACGCGCTGGCCTGAGCGCCGATGAACGAGCGCTGGTGCTCGAGCGAGGACCAGCGGTCCTTC
>DASXAA010000110.1:0-17623 GCA_036407035.1 Thermoleophilaceae bacterium
GGCGCCCGGCCCTCAGCCCAACCCCGCAGCCATCCCGCGCGCGATCTTGTGCGCCACCGCCTCGATCGTGATCATCGGGTTCACCCCCAGGCCCGTCGGCAGCGCCGCACCGTCGCAGATGTAGAGGCCCTTCACGTCCCACGACTCGCCCTCGCCGTTGCAGAACGAGTCCTCGCGCGAGCTGCCCATCCGCGCCGTGCTCATGATGTGGAACGCGCCCAGCGTCACCTGCGCCGGCCCCCAGCCGGCCCGGTCGGCGTCCTCCAGGAACCGCTCCCGGCCGCCGTCACCGCCCGGCTCGTACGACACCCAGCCGGCGTGCGACGAATAGATCCGCCGCGCCCCGCCCGCCTCCAGGATCTGCGCCGCCCCATCGAGCCCGCGCCGCATCACCGCGCGGTCGAAGTCCGACAGCGCCCAGTGCGCCGCCGGCAGCCCGTCGCGCCCCACCTCCACGACGCCGCCATCGCGGGTCCGCTGCAGGCAGCCGTAGCCCGCCGTGTACGGCAGCGCCTGCATCAGCTCGGCGTGCTCGCGCGCCCCCCGCCACGGGGCGAAGATCGCCAGGATGCTCGGCGGCGTCGCCGCGTGCTCGTACTTGATCCCGTAGCCCTCGCCCAGATCGAGATGCTCGTCCGAGAACGTCGAGCCCAGCACGCCCTCCCACGGCCGCACCTCCTCGTCGAAGATCCCCCACACGATCAGCACCGGATGCAGCAGCAGGTTCTTGCCGAGCGCCGGACTGTCGATCCCCGACCGCACCAGCAGCGCCGGCGTATGGAGCGCCCCCGCGGCCGCCACCACCGCCCGCGACCGCACCGTCACCCGATGGCCGTCCACCGTATGGCCCTCCACGCCCACCGCGCGGCCGCCTTCCACCAGCACCCGGTCCGCGGGCGTGTTGACGAGGATGCGGGCGCCCGAGTCGAACGCGTCCTGCAGCCACGTCTTCATCGTCGACTGCTTCGCGCCGATCTGGCAGCCGTAGTGGCAGAGCCGGCACACCTCCTCCTTGCATCCGCGCACGTTGCGCTGCATCACCTCGGAGTGCCAGCCGAGGTCCTTCAGCCCGGCGCGCATCGCGTCGTCGCGCTTCGACGGGATGCTGTTCTCGGCATTCACCGAGATGCGCTCCCACACCGCGTCGAGGCTGTCGTCGAAGTCCCGGCCGGCCCAGTCGTCGAGCCCGAACCGCTCCTTCCACTCCTGGCGCACGTGGTCGGGCGGCCGGAAGCACCAGGTGTAGTTGACCGTCGTGCCGCCGCCGAGGCAGGAGCCCGCGAGAAGCCCGATGCTCTGGTCGGTGGTCGCGATCCCGCCGCCGTTCAGGTACAGGCGCCCGTAGCCGTCCAGCTCGCGGCCGTCGAAGTCCTCCTCGGCGAAGTAGCCGCCCGCCTCCATCACCACCACGTCGAGCCCCGCCGACGCCAGCACGCCCGCTGCCGTGCCGCCGCCGGCGCCCGACCCGACCACGCACACGTCGCAGTCGAGCTCCACGTCCTCGGCCACCGACAGCGGCTCGATCGTCTTCGGCGGCGGATCCGAGGGGGGCCCGAGCGGCCCTGGGTACCCGACCGCCTCCTCCACCGGGTTCGGCCCCTCGGTCGGCAGCGCGTAGTAGCTCAGCAGGATCCCCTTGCGGAGCGCCTGGAACGCCGCGCGCGGGCCGGCCTCCGGCGCGTCGCACCACCCCAGGAGCACGCGCTCGCGGTCGGCGTGCGACATGCCCGTGAACGGCTTCTCGTCGGAGCCGGCGAGGCCCGTGTCCCACTCCTCGAGCAGCCCGGTGAACTGCTCGCGCTCGCCCGCGCTCGGGCTCTCCCCCACGGCGAAAAGCACCGCCTCCGGCACGCCCAGCTCCGTAGCCGACGGCAGTCCCTCGCCGCCGGGGACGAAGGTGTCGCAGATCGAGTCGAGGGCGGCGCGGGCCTTGGGGCTGATCGTGAGCGGCACGGCTCCTACACCTCCTGTTGGATGACCACCTTCATCGCCTCGGCGGGGTTCTCCATCGCCCACCGCAGGGCGTCCGGCGCGCGCTCGAGCGGGAACTCCCGCGTGATCAGCCGCTCGACCTGCGCGCTGTTGCGCTCGACGAACTCCACCGCGTCGGCGAACTCCTGCTCCTGGCAGCAGCTCACGCCGAGCACGTCGAGCTCCTTCTCGGTGAAGCTGAACACCCGCAGCGGCACCTCGTGGTGCGACATCCCGACGACCACCACCCGGCCCGCCGAGGCCGCCATGTCCACGCACGCTCGAATGGCGTCCGGGGCTCCGGTGGCGTCGATCACCACGGGCGGGCCCTCGCCACCGGACCACTCGCGCGCGGTCGAGACGACCTCGTCGCCGTCCGTCCACGGCAGCGTCTCGGCGCCCGTGCCCTCGCCGATCGACAGCCGGCTCTCCACCGGGTCCACCAGCAGCACCGGCGCGTCACGGTCGCGGGCGAGCAGCGCCACGGCCTGTCCGATCGGGCCGGCGCCGAGCACCACCACGCGCTCGCCCGGCTCGATTCGCGCCCGCACGACCGTCCGCACGGCGATCGACAGCGGCTCCGCCATCGCGGCCACCTCGGCGCTGGCGCCCGGCGCCGGGAACACGCGCTCCTCGGAGAGCACGAGCCGCTCCTGGAAGCCGCCGTCCTCGTGGATGCCCACGAGGCTGAAGTTGTCGCACACGTTCCCGCGGCCTACGCGGCACGGGTAGCACTCGCCGCAATGGCTGATCGGGTGCAGTGCCACGCGGTCGCCGGCCGACAGGCCCTTGGAGCAGTCCGGCCCCACGGCCTCGATCGTCCCGCCCACCTCGTGACCCTGGATGCGCGGGAACTCGGAGCCGTCGCCCGGCCCGAGCTCGCCCATGAAGAAGTGGAAGTCCGACCCGCAGATGCCGATCGCCTCCGGGCGCATCAGCACCTCGCCGGGGCCGGGCTCGCGCGCCTCGGGCACGTCAGCCACTTCCATCATGCCCTTGCCGCGGGTAACGATGGCTCGCATCGACGGCGATCCTAAGAGAGCTGCGGGTTCGGGGCCATCAACCGCTGTCCGCCGTCGATCGGGATCACCGCGCCGGTGATGAAGCTCGACGCCGGCGACGCCAGCAGGAGCGCCAGCGGCTTCAGCTCGTCGGGCTCCGCCATCCGCCCGATCGCCACCACCTGCTCCCAGAACGAGTCCGGGATCTCCGTCTCGCCGCCGATGCGCGTCCTGAACGGGCCGGGCGCGATCGCGTTCACGTGCACCCCGTACGGCGCCAGCTCGAGCGCCGCCTGGTGCACGATCCCGACGACCGCGAACTTGGTCGCCGTGTAGGAGTAGCCCACGAGCGGATCGGCGCGGATGCCGGCCGTGGAGGCCGTCACGACGATGCGCCCGCCGCGCTGGTCCTTCATCGGCTCCGCCGCCGCGCGCAGCGTGTGGATCACGCCGTTCAGGTTCACGCCGAGCACCTTGTCCCAGCGTGCGCGGTCCATCGCCCCGAGGCCACCCTCAGGCGCGAGCACGCCGTGCTCGAGCGAGATGCCGGCGTTAGCGAACGCCACGTCCACCCCGCCGTCGAGCTCGACGACCTCGCCGAACAGCGCCCCGACCGCCTGCTCGTCGCTCACGTCGAGCGCGCGCGAGCGCACGTCGCCGCCGCGCGACGCGAGCCGCTCCGTCTCCCGCTCGAGCCGCTCGCCGTCGAGGTCGGCGAGCGTGACCTTGGCCCCGCAGTCGGCCATCACCTCGGCCATCGCCAGGCCGAGGCCGCTGGCGGCCCCCGTGACCACCGTGCGGGCGCCGCGCACGTCGAACAGCGACTCCTGCAGGCTCACCCCCAGATCTCCTGGGCGGTCTCGACGATCCGGCGCAGCTTCGCGACCTCGTCGTCGAAGCTCACCACGTTGCCCTCGACCGTCGACGAGAACCCGCACTGGGGCGAGAGGCAGATCTGGTCCACGTCCATGTACTGCGACGCGTCCTCGATCCGCCGCTTGAGCTCGTCCTTCGCCTCGAGCTCGGGGCGCTTCGTCGTCACGAGCCCGAGCACGACCATCTTCCCCTTCGGCACGAACCGCAGCGGCTCGAACCCGCCCGAGCGGGCGTCGTCGTACTCGAGGAAGAACCCGTCCACCTCGAGCTGGTTGAAGAGCGCCTCGGCGACGAAGTCGTAGCCGCCCTCGGCGACCCACGACGAGCGGAAGTTGCCGCGGCACATGTGGGTGGTCACGGTCAGCCCCTCCGGCCGGCCCGCGAGCGCCTCGTTGATGTGGCGGATGTACGCCTCGTGCAGGTGCTCGGCGTCCTCGCCGCGGTCGGAGATCATCTTGCGCTGGTTCGGGTCGTTCAGGTACGCGAGGCTCGTGTCGTCGAACTGCAGGTAGGTGCAGCCCAGCTCGTGGACCAGGCGCACCTGGTCGGCGTAGGCCGACGTCAGGTCGGACCAGAAGTCGTCGTCGGTCGGGTACACGTCGCGGTCGATCGCCGCAGCCCCGCCGCGGTAGTGGACCATGCTCGGCGACGGGACCGTGAGTTTCGGGACGGCCGTGGTGACGGTGTCCTCGAGGAACTTGAAGTGCTCGCCGAAGATCGGCTCGTGCACGCCGAGCTTGCCGTCGATCCGCAGCGCCGCCGGCGTGAACTCGATGTCGCCCTGCTCGTTGTGGAACTGGACCGCGATGTTGCCCTCGACCTTGCTGATCCCGTCGAGCTGGTAGATGAAGTCCATGTGCCAGGAGGCGCGCCGGAACTCGCCGTCGGTGGCCGACTGGAGCCCGATCTCCTCCTGCGTGCGGACCACGTCGCGGATCGAGTCGTCCTCGACGGCGCGCAGCTCGTCGGCGTCGATCCTGCCCGCCGCGAAGTCGTCGCGCGCCTGGAGGAGGCGCTGCGGCCGGAGCAGGCTGCCGACGTGGTCGGCCCGGAACGGCGGTGTGCTGCGCGGCATGAATCCCTCCTCGATTCGCCCTCTGTGACCGCGATGAAGCCGGGCGTCACGGCCCCCACCGCGGTCCCGATCTTAATCATCAGACAATTTGACCCGTAGCGTGGGGCTCGTTTAAGCTGCCCGCGTCGTGGGGCCTGGGAAGCCCTTGCATCGTGGCTCGTGACCCACGTGGAGCACAAAGCTCGGCTCATCCTGGAGGAGGGAGAATCGTGAGGACCAATCTTGGCCCCGTTTGGACGCGCTGGATCCTGGTGATCGTGGCGGCGTTCGGCCTCTCGCTGTTCACCGCCGCCTGCGGCGGCGACGACGACGACAACGGCGGTGGCGGCGGTGGTGGCGGCGGCGAGAGCTTCGGCGGACAGGCCAAGACCGCGGCCTCGAAGTGCGGCCTCGGCAACAAGAAACCGGCGACGGGCGAGCCGATCAAGATCGGCGCGATCAACACCAAGCAGCCCGGCACCGACTTCAGCGAGATCGGCCGTTCGGCCAAGGCGTACTTCGACTGCGTGAACGACAACGGCGGCATCAACGGCCGCCCGGTCCAGATGATCCTCGAGACCGAGGCCACCGACCCGGCACAGGCGGCGGCGGCCGCGAAGAAGCTGGTCGAGACCGACAAGGTCGCCGGCCTCGTCGGCAACTCGAGCATCATCGAGTGCGCCGTCAACCACAAGTACTACGAGGCGAACGACTACTACGTGATCGGCGCCGGCATCGCGCCCGAGTGCTACGGCACGTCCAACTTCGCATCGGTGAACATGGGCCCGCGCCACAGCGTCACGGGCGCGGCGCAGTACCTGATCCGCCAGGACGTCGACAAGATGGTGCTGCTCCAGTCGAAGGTGCCCGGCACCGAGTACATCGAGGGCGGCTTCCTCGCGCTGGCGAAGCAGGAGGGCGTCGACACCGAGAGCCTCGCCGAGCCGGTGCCGATCCAGGACGCCAACTCGGTGGCGCTGCGGATCGTGCAGGCGGCCGGCCAGAACGGCGGCGTGCTGCTCAACTTCACGCCGCCCGAGGCGCTGAAGATCCTCCAGGCGGCCGCGCAGCAGGGCCTCGAGGACCGCGTCAAGGCGTGGGCGTGCTCCACGCCGTGCAACACCGACTTCCTCGCCAAGGCGCTGGGCGGAGCGTTCGACGGCAAGCTGGGCGTCAACGCCGAGCTCAACCTGATCAGCGCGGACGAGCCCGACACGAACCTGTACAAGGAGGTCCTGAAGCAGTACGGGAAGGGGATCTCCCTCGGCAGCTTCAGCCAGATGGGCTTCCTTGATGCGAGAATCGCGACGGAGGCCATGCTCGGAATCAAGGGCGACGTGAACAAGGAGAGCGTCAACGAGGCACTGGAGGGTGTGAAGGGTTTCAAGACCGACCTCCTGTGCAAGCCTTGGTACTACGGTGACGGGCCGCTTCACATCCCGAACAACACCGACCGCACGGTCACGCCGAAGGGCGACACGATGGTCATCAAGGAGGACTGCTTCGAGGTCTCGGACGCCGACGCGCCGATCAAGCGCGTCCGCGATCTCGAGAAGAAGGAGGGCATCTACCAGCCCGTCGGCGGCTGACCGCGGTCATGTAGGGCGCCCATAGGAGGCCGATGCCTAGCTGGGACGAGTTCCAACCGTTCATAGTCACCGGTCTGGCGCTGGGTGGGGTGTACGCCCTCTCCGGGGTCGGGATGGTGGTGCTGTACCGGACGACGGGCGTGCTGAACCTGGCGTTCGGCGCGGTCGGAGCGATGGGCGCCCTGATCGCCTGGCAGCTGATCAACGAGTCGGGTTGGGGCGAGTACCCCGCGTACCTTGTGTGCATCCTGTTCGGCGGCGTCGTCACGCTCGCGTACGGCGTCGCCTTCGGGCCTCCGCTCGCCGGGCGTGACCCACTCGTCAAGGCCACCGCCACGCTCGGCCTAGCGCTGATCCTGCTCGGCGCCATGTCGTGGATCTGGAGCGACAAGGCGCGCTCGATGATCCTGCCGACGTCGACCGAGAACTTCGAGGTCGGCGACGTGCTCGTCAACTACACGCAGGTGATCGGGGTCGCCTTCGGGATCGGGGTGACGCTCTTCACGGTCGCGTTCCTCAAGTTCACGAAGCTCGGCACCGCCATGCGCGGGCTAGCGAACGACCGCGAGATCACCGCCACGCTCGGCGTGCCGGTGCGGTGGGTCGAGGCGTCGGCGTGGCTGGTATCGGGGCTGCTGTCCGGCGTGTCGGGACTGCTGTTGTCGAACCTCGTCGGGCTGGACGCGGCCACGCTCACGTTCCTCGTGATCTCCTCGCTCGCGGCGGCGCTCATCGCGCGGCTTCAATCGCTCGTGGTGACGCTCATCGCGGGCCTCGTCGTCGGCCTCGTGTCCGCGATGGCCACGCCGATCGAGTCCATCTCCGAGTACCGCAACATGGCGCCGTTCGTGCTCGCCACCGTTGCACTGCTGTTCCTGTCGCGGAAGGGCCGGATCTCGCTCTCGGGCAGGTCCGTATGACCGTCGCCGAGGCGCCCACCGCGCCCAAGCGGCCGTCGCCCCTCGCGCGCCTGGACGCCGGCGATCGCAAGCGCGCCGTGGTCATCGTGGTGCTGCTCGCCTTCGTCCTGCTCGCGCTTCCCGGCTGGATGAGCGCCTACTGGACCGACGTGGCCACGCAGGTCGCGATCTACTCGGTCGTCGCCCTCGGCCTCGGCCTCCTGATGGGCCGGGTCGGCCTCGTCTCGCTCGGGCAGATCGCGGTGCTGGCGCTCGGCGCGTGGACGTTCGCCCGGCTGTCATTCGCGAGCGGGATGCCGTTCCCGATCGTGCTCCTCCTGAGCGGGCTGATCACGATGGTGCTGGGAACGCTCGTGGGCCTGCCGGCGCTGCGGATGTCGGGCCTCTACCTGGCGCTCATAACGCTGATGCTGGCGGGCGCGATCGCCGTGGTCCTGACGGCCACCAACTTCCCCAACGGCGGCGGCGGCTTCCTCGGCCACATCGAGCGCGACTTCGGCAACGACAGCGTGCGCCGGCCCGCGATCGCCCTGACGGACTCCGCCTACTTCCGCTACACGGTGATCGCGTGCGTCCTGATGTTCCTGCTCGCGCTCGTCCACGTGCGCGCGAAGCCGGGCCGGGCGTGGGCGGCGATCCGCCAGAGCGAGCCGGCCGCCCTCGCGGCGGGCGTGAACATCACGCTCTACAAGCTGTGGGCGTTCGCGCTGGCGTCGTTCATGACCGGCATCGCCGGCGGGCTGATGGCGGCCGACGTGGGGCAGCTGTTCACGTTCCAGTTCGCCACGAGCCAGAACATCGAGCTGCTCGCCGTCGTATTGATCGGCGGCATCTACAGCCTCTGGGGCGCGATCGTCGCGGGCGTCTTCTTCAAGCTCATACCGGCCCTGCTCGACAACTGGGGACTGCCCGCCGACCTGCTGACGATCCTCTTCGGCGTCGGGATCCTCCAGGTGCTGCTCACCGCTCCCGCCGGGCTCGCGTACCAGTTCCCGAGGGACATGAAGCGACTGGGAGGCCTGCTGGTCGGCCTCTTCAGACGTGCCGCTCCCGCAGGGGAGCGTACGTCCTGATCGAGATCCGTGAGCTGACGGTGCGCTTCGGCGGGGTCACCCCGCTCGACGCGATGTCGGTCACCTTCGAGTCGGGGACCTGCGGGCTGATCGGCCCCAACGGCGCCGGCAAGACCACCTTCTTCAACGTGCTGAGCGGGTTCGTGGAGCCGGCGTCCGGCGCCGTGGTCGCGTTCGGCGACGACCTGCTCGCCATGCCGCACTACAAGCGCGCGCGCTGGGGCCTGCGGCGCACATTCCAGACGGAGCAGGCCATCGAGGAGCTGTCGGTGGCGGGCAACGTCGCGCTCGCGCACGAGCACTCGTCCCGGAGCGACCGCGCCGAGCGGCAGCGGGACGTGCTGGGGGCAATCGAGTTCGTCGGCCTCGACGTGGACCCGGAGGTGAAGGTCGGCACGCTCGGCGCGCGCGAGCGGCGCCTCGTCGAGGTGGCGCGCGCCGTGGTCGGCAAGCCGCGTCTGGTGCTGCTCGACGAGCCCGCCGCCGGGCTGCCCGGCGAGGAGACCGAGCACCTCGGCCGCGTGATCCAGCGGATCCCCGAGCACATGGGCGCGCTCGTGATCCTCGTCGACCACGACATGAGCCTCGTGTCCGCCTGCTGCGACACGACCGCCGTGCTCGACTTCGGCAGGCTGATCGCATCCGGGCCGACGGCAGAGGTGCTCCGCAACAAGGACGTGATGCGCGCCTACCTCGGCACCGAGGAAGTGGAAGGCACGGAGCGGGTGGCATGAGCACCGAACGCGAGCGGCTGGTCATCGAGGACTTCACGGTCGCGCGCAACGCCCGGCCGGTGGTGAGCGAGGTCACGCTCGAGATCCCGAAGGGCGAGGTCACCGCGCTGCTCGGCCCGAACGGCGCCGGCAAGTCCAGCCTCGTGCTCGGCGTGGCCGGTGTGCTGAAGCCGGAGTCCGGCAGCGTGAGGATCGGCGACGTGGACCTGGCCGGCCGGCGGCCGGAGCGGATCCGGCAGGCCGGCGTGGCGGTGGTCCCGGAGGGCCGGCGGCTGCTGTCGGAGCTGACCGTCGAGGAGAACATCTCGGTCGCGTGCTACTCGCTCTCGCGCGACGACGCCGCGTCCGGGCGCATCTGGGCGCTGGAGCTGTTCCCGGAGCTGCGGCAGCGCCTGGACACGACGGCGCGCTCGCTCTCCGGCGGCGAGCAGCAGATGCTCGTGCTGGCGCAGGCGCTCGTGTCGAAGCCGCAGTACATCCTGATCGACGAGCTGTCGCTGGGACTCGCGCCGGTGGTGCTGAAGCGGCTGATCCCGACGATCCGCACGGTGGCGGAGTCGGGCGTGGGCGTGCTTCTGATCGAGCAGTTCGCCACGGTCGCCCTCGACCTGGCGGAGCGCGTGCACGTGATGGACCGCGGCCGGGTGGACTTCGCCGGCTCGGCCGCAGAGCTGAAGGAAAAGCCCGAGCTCCTCCACTCCGCGTACCTGTTGCGCGGCAGCCTGGAGGCGGCGGGCTGACGTCGAACGCGGAGGAGATATGACCTGGGACAAGGCGCAGAGGACCGCGGCGCTCGAGTCCATGCTGACCATCCGCCGCTTTGAGGAGACGGTGGTCGGCCTGTTCCTCGAGCACGAGTTCATGACGCACTTCCACCTGTACATCGGCCAGGAGGCCACCGGGGTCGCGCTGATGGAGGCGCTCCGGCCGGACGACCGGATCGCGACCCACCACCGCAACCACGGGCACGTGCTCGCGCGCGGCGCCGACCCCAAGCTCGCACTGGCGGAGATCCTCGGCCGTGAGAACGGCATCAACCGCGGGGCCGGCGGCACGATGCACATGAGCGACACGGACCGCGGGTTCATCGCCACGTCCGCGATCGTCGGCGGCAGCATCAGCCTCGCGACCGGCGCGGGGTTTGCGATGAAGACGCAGGGCGGCGACGCGGTCGCCGTGGGCCTGTTCGGCGACGGCGCCCTCGAGGAGGGCGTGTCCTACGAGTCGCTCAACCTCGCGGCGCTGTGGGAGCTGCCGGTGCTGTACGTGTGCGAGAACAACAGCGAGGGCGCCCTCGGCTCGGCGGGCGGCGGCTTCCCGACCTCGGTCTCCGCGGTGGGCGACCTGACCGACATCCCGCGCACGTTCGGGATCCCCGTCGAGACCGTGGACGGGCGCGACCCCGAGGCCGTGTTCGACGTGGCGTCGAAGGGCGTTGCATACACGCGCGCGCGCAAAGGGCCGTTCTTCGTGCACGTCGCCACGGCGCGCTACGCCGGCACCCAGCCGCTCTGGCCGACGCTGCCGACCGGCGAGACCGACATCTCGATGGCGTGGGACGACTCCGGCGTCTCGGGCGAGCACGAGCAGTGGTACCGCGAGCACGACCCCGTGCTCGGGTACGCGCGCAAGCTGCTCGCCTCCGGGGACGTGACCCAGGACGAGCTGAAGGAGATGGACGCGCGCGTGCGCGAGCGCATCTCCGAGGCGCGCCAGTTCGCGCTCGACAGCCCGCGGCCCACGCCCGAAAGCGCACTCGACCACGTCTTCGCCTAGGGGAGACCAACATGGCAACCAAGAACTACGCCGACGCGATGCTGGACGTCCTCACGCTCTGCATGGAGGAGGACCCGACCTTCGTCGTCATGGGGAACGAAGTGCTCGGGATCGGCCCGGAGGCCGTGCAGTTCGGGGCGTTCCAGGAGAAGTACGCCGACCGCATCTACTTCCCGCCCTGCTCGGAGGCGTCGTACTCGGCGCTGGCGGCCGGGGCCGCGATGTGCGGCCAGCGCATGTTCCTGCACCTCGGCCTGGCGCCGTTCAGCTACCCGGCGTTCTCGACGATCGCGAGCGAGGTGGCCACGGCGCGCCAGGGCTCGGGCGGCAGGGTGAGCGTCCCCGCGACGTTCCACATCAGCCACGGCCTCCTGCACGGCGGCGCGTCGCAGCACTCGGAGAGCCCGATGGGCATGTACTGGAACGTGGCCGGCATCGAGATCGTGGTGCCCTGGGAGCCGGGCGACCTCAAGGGTCTCCTGCGTCGCGCGATCAGGAGCGACAACCCGACGCTCGTGATCACGCACGCCTTCGGCTACGGCACCGAGGGAGAGGTGCCGGACGAGGACTACGAGATCCCGTTCGGCGAGGCCAAGGTGAAGCGCGAGGGCTCCGACGTAACGATCGTCGCCTGCTCGATGATGGTCGCGGTGTCGATGGCCGCCGCCGAGCAGCTGGCCGAGGAGGGCATCGAGGCCGAGGTGATCGACCTGCGCACGCTGGTGCCGCTCGACGAGCGGGCGATCCTCGACTCCGTGGCGAAGACCGGCCACCTCGTGATCGCGGACGAGGGGCGGCTGCGCTGCGGGGTGGCGTCGGAGATCGCGGCGACCGTTGCCGAGCACGGCTTCGAGTCGCTCAAGGCGCCGCCGGCGCGCGTGGCGCGGGTGGACGCGCCGGTGCCCGGCAACGCCGTCCAGGAGGCCTTCCTCGCGCCGAGCGCCGAGAAGCTGGTGGCGGCCGCCAGGGAGGTCGTCGGCGGAGTCCCGGCCCGGGCGTAGCCGTGGCGCTGGCGAGGTTGGACCACTTCCTCGTCCTGACCGACGACATCGACGGCACGCGCGACTTCTACGCGGCCGCGCTCGGGCTCGAGCCTGGCCAGCGGCCCGACCTCGGCTTCCCGGGCCACTGGCTCTACCTCGACGGCGTGCCCTGTGTGCACGTGGCCGACCGCGAGGCGTACTCCGCCTTCGTCCTCGCCGGCCTGTCGGAGCCGCTCGACCACGTGGCCTTCACCGCCGGCGGCTACGAGGAGGTCGCCGCGCGGCTGGCTGCGAGCGGGATCGAGGCGGAGACGAACGAGGCGCCGGGGCTGCGCCAGCTGTTCTTCCGCGACCCGAACGGCCTGAAGATCGAGATCAACGTGATGGAGGAGGCGACGTGAACGTGGAACTTGCCAACGCCTACTGGACCTCCGCCGGTCCGGTTGAGGTGCACGCGGGCAAGGAGTGGAGCGACTTCGACTTCGCGGACCGGTGCGCCGAGGCGGCCAGGGCCGGGTTCGCCGGCCTGGGGCTGTGGCACTCGGACATCGAGCACCAGCTCCCGAAGCGCTCGCTGCGCGACATGCGGCGGATCCTGGACGACAACGGCGTCCGCTGCTTCGAGCTCGAGTTCCTGATGGACTGGTTCCTCGACGAGGGCGACGAGGCCCGGCAGGCCGCGGATCGGACGCGGGCGATGCTCTTCGAGGCCGCCAACGAGCTGGACGCCCACCACATCAAGGCCGGCAACATCCCCGGGCACGAGTGCGAGGCCGGGCGGCTGCACGAGGCATACGCCGCGCTCGTGGAGGACGCCGCGGGCCACACCTCGACCCCGGTGCTCTACGAGTTCATGCCGTTCGACGCGAACGTGAAGAGCATCGAGAGCGCACTCGCCCTGATCGACGGCGTGCCGAACACCGGCCTGGTGATCGACACCTGGCACATGGCGAAGCTCGGCATCGCGCCGGAGGACCTGCGGAAGATCCCGCTGGAGCAGCTCGGCTGGATCGAGCTGAGCGACGGCCAGGTGGAGAACATGGAGGACCCCGTCGACGAGACCGTCAACCACCGCAGGCTGCCGGGCGAGGGCGAGTTCGACATCCGCGGCTACGTGGAGGTCGGGCTCGACATGGGCTACAGCGACGTGTGGGGCGTGGAGGTGCTCTCACAGGAGCTGCGGAGCTATCCGCTCGACGAGATGTACCGCCGCACGTACCAGGCCGCGGCGGCCCAGTTCGAGGCGGTGACGGCATGAGCACGGCGGTCGTGACGGTGTCGGACGCCGCGCTCGAGGAGTTCGCAGCCGCGCTCGGCGGCGACGCCGTCCAGTCCTCCGAGGAGGCGCTGGCCGAGTATCGCGACCCGTTCTCGTTCGCGTCGTGGGACGACTACACGGCGTCGGCGGTGGTCACGCCGACGTCGGTCGAGCAGGTGCAGGACGTCGTCCGGATCGCCAACGAGCACCGGGTGCCGCTGTGGCCGCTGTCGCAGGGCCGCAACAACGGCTACGGGGGCCCGGCGCCGCGGGTCAAGGGATCGGTGATCGTCTCGCTGCGCGAGCTGAACCGGGTGCTCGAGATCAACGAGGACCTCGCCTACGCGGTCGTTGAGCCGGGCGTGCGCTGGTCCGACCTCTACGACGCGATCAAGGCCGGCGGGCACCGGCTGATGCCGTCGATCGCGGACGTCGGCTGGGGCAGCGTGATCGGCAACACCCTCGACCACGGCCTCACCTACCTGCCGCCCGCGCAGGACCAGGCGGCCTGGTGCGGCATGGAGGTGGTGCTGCCGAACGGCGAGCTGATGCGGACCGGGATGGGCGCGCTGCCCGGCGGCCGCGCCTGGCACGTCTACAAGAAGGCCCTCGGCCCCACGCCCGACCCGCTCTTCATGCAGTCGAACTTCGGGATCGTCACGAAGATGGGCTACTGGCTGCACCCGTATCCCGAGGTCTACATGCCGTGCTGGCTGCGGATCTGGAACGACGACTCGCTGCCGCAGGTGGTCGACACGCTGCGCGGCCTGATGCTCGACGGGACGATCCGGATGGTGCCTCAGATCGTGAACATCGTGCTGGTCGCGGGCGTCGTGTCGAGGCGCGAGCAGTGGTGGGACGGCGACGGGCCGATCCCCGACGAGGTGCTCGACAAGATCGCGCGCGAGCTCGAGTTCGGCCGCTGGATGATGCGGTTCGCGCTCCACGAGGACGAGGCGATCGCCGACATCAAGTTCGACAAGGTCAAGCGCGCCTTCGAGCGCATCGACGGCGCGGAGGTCTGGGGGACGAAGTACTCGCCCGAGGAGGCGGCCGAGCTGCCGAACCCGCACGAGCGCGTGCAGGCCGGCGTGCCGAGCATGGACCTGAACCAGATGGCCGGCTGGGACGGCGGCGAGGGCGGGGGGCACGTGGGCTTCTCGCCCGTCTCGCCGATGACCGGCGAGGACGCGGCGACGCTGCGCTCGCTGTTGCGCGGGATGGTCGAGGGCGCCGGGCTCGACTACATGGCGGCGCTGATCGCCACGAACCCGCGCTGCTTCGTGCACATCACGCTGGTCATCTTCGACACGGAGAACGAGGCGAAGGCCAGGGCCGCCTACGACGTGGCCAAGCACCTGGTGCAGGAGTGCGCGAAGCGCGGCTACGGCGAGTACCGCGCGCACCTCGACTTCATGGACCTGGCGACGGACCAGTACAGCTTCGGCGACCACGCGTACCGGCGCTTCAACCAGACGATCAAAGACGCGCTGGACCCGAACGGCATCATCGCGCCGGGCAGGCACGGGATCTGGCCGGCCGGGATGCGCTAGCCGGTGGCGTTCGACGCGCGCGCCGTCCTCCGCACGATGTGGAGGATCCGGCACTTCGAGGAGCGGGTCGGCCAGCTCAAGCGCGCCGACGAGGTGCACGGCCTGCTCCACCTGAGCGTCGGACAGGAGGGCGTGGCGGCGGCGGTGTGCTCGCAGCTGCGCGACGACGACCCGGTATACAGCGGCCACCGCGCACACGGGCACGCGATCGCGAAGGGCGCGCCGCTCGACCGCGTGATGGCCGAGCTGATGGGGCGGGACGCCGGGCTCTGCCGGGGGCTCGGCGGGTCGATGCACCTGGTGGACCTCTCGCGCGGCTTCATGGGCGCGACCGGGGTCGTGGGCGGCAACATCCCGATGGCGCTCGGCAGCGCGCTGGCGGCGCGCCTGCGCGGCGGCGACCAGGTGGCGGTCGTGTTCTTCGGAGACGGCGCGGTCCAGGCCGGCCACTTCCACGAGTCCGTGAACCTGGCGACGCTGTGGGGGCTGCCGGTGATCCTCGTGTGCGAGAACAACGGCTTCGCCGAGTTCACGCCGCGCTCGGCGCACACGAACGTCGAGCGGGTGAGCGACGTGGTGGCGCCGTACGGGCTCACGCGCGACACGGTGGACGGCAACGACGTGGAGGCGGTGTGGGAGGCGTTCGGCGGGTTCCTCGACGCGGCTCGCGGCGGCGCCGGGCCGATGCTGCTCGAGTGCCTCACGTATCGCCTGCGCGGCCACTACGAGGGCGACCCGGCGAAGTACCGCGAGGCGATCGCGAAGGCCGACTGGCAGGAGAAGGACCCGATCCTGCGCCTGCAGCGCCGCGGCGCGGCCGGGGGCTGGTTCGCCGAGGAGGAGGCGATCGCGATCGGCCGCGAGACCGCCGACGAGGTCGAGGAGGCGGTGCGGGCCGCGCGCGAGAGCCCGTTCCCGCCGGCCGGGCTGGCGGCGGAGCTGACGTACGCGTCGCCGCCCGGCCGCTCCCCCGAGGAGCCCGTCCGCGCGTGAAGACGACCTACCTCAAGGCGCTCGGGGAGGCGATGGCGCGCGCGATGCGCGCCGACCCCGACGTGCTCGTGCTGGGCGAGGACGTGGCCGAGGGCGGGCCGTACGGCACGACGACCGGCCTCGTGGAGGAGTTCGGTGCCGAGCGCGTGCGCAACACGCCGATCAGCGAGGGCGCGATCTGCGGCGTGGCGGTGGGCGCGGCGCAGTCCGGGCTGCGCCCGGTGATCGAGGTGATGTTCATCGACTTCGTGACGCTCGCGCTCGACCAGCTCGTGAACCAGGCCGCGAAGGCACACGCGATGTCGGGCGGCCAGCTGACCGTGCCGCTCGTGCTGCGCACCCAGGGCGGCGCCGGCAGGCGCTGGGCGGCCCAGCACTCGCAGAGCCTCGAGAGCTGGCTGACCCATATCCCCGGGCTGAAGGTGGTGATGCCGAGCCGCGCGGCGGACGCCGCCGGGCTGCTGGCGAGTGCGATCGCGGACCCGAACCCCGTCGTCTTCGTTGAGAACAAGACGCTCTACTTCAAGAGCGAGGAGGTGCCGGACGACGTCGAGCCGGTGCCGATCGGGAGCGCGGCCGTGCTGCGCGCCGGCCGCGACCTGACGATCGTCGCGCTCTCGCGGCTCGTTGACGAGTCGCTGGCGGCCGCCGAGCGGCTCGCCGGCGAGGGGATCGAGGCGGAGGTGATCGACCCGCGAACGCTGGTGCCGCTCGAGCTGAACGCGATCGTCGAGTCGGTCAAGCGGACCAACCGCCTGGTGGTGGCCCACGAGGCGGTCGAGCACGGGGGCTTCGGCGCCGAGATCGCCGCCTCCGTACAGCGCGCCGCCTTCGACTGGCTGGACGCGCCGGTCGAGCGCGTGGGCGCGCCCTTCTCCCCCGTGCCGTTCAGCCCGCCCCTCGAGGACGCATACGTGCCGGGCGCGGACGAGGTGTACGCGGCGGCGCGGGCCGTGCTGCGGTAGCTCCTCAGACGCTCCCCACCCGGACGAGCGACTTGATCGCGCGGCGCTCGTCCATGGCGGCGTAGGCCTCGGCGATGCCGTCGAGGTCGGTCTCGTAGTCGAGCACGCGGCCGGGCTCGATCCGGCCGTCGAGCACGTCGTCGAGCAGCTCGGGGAGGTAGGCGCGGGCCGGCGCGGGGCCGCCCTGGACGCCGACGTTGCCGTAGAACAGCGTCTGGACCGGCAGCTCGACGCCGTGCGGGACGCCGACGTAGCCGACCGTCGATCCGGGGCGGGCGATCCCGAGCGCGGTCCTCATCGCCTGGCCGGTACCCACGCACTCGAGCGTCGCGTCGACGCCGACCCCTTCCGTCAGCTCCCTGACCTTCGCGATCGCGTCGTCGCCGCGCTCGGCCACGACGTCGGTGGCGCCGAACGCGCGGGCGAGCTCCTGGCGATCCCGATGGCGGCTCATGGCGATGATCCGCTCGGCGCCGAGGCGCTTGGCGGCCAGCACGGCCGACAGGCCGACGGCGCCGTCACCGACGACCGCGACGACGTCGCCCGGCTTGACGCGAGCGCAGACCGCGGCGTGGTGGCCGGTGCCCATGACGTCGGAGAGCGTCAGCAGCGAGCGCAGGGTCTCGTCGGAGTGCCCGGCGCCCGGGACCGTCACGAGCGTGCCGTCGGCGAGCGGCACCCGCACGGCCTCCCCCTGACCGCCGTCGCCGTTCATCGGGAAGAAGCCGCCGTGCGCGCATGCCGTCGTGATGCCGTGCCGGCAGTGCGGACAGGTCCCATCGCTGAAGGCGAACGGGCAGACGACGAGATCGCCCTTAACGACGTTGCGCACCTCCGCGCCGACGTCCTCGACGACGCCGATGAACTCGTGGCCGAT
>DASXAA010000111.1:0-45324 GCA_036407035.1 Thermoleophilaceae bacterium
GCGGCCTAGTCAGCATGGACGCCGGTTTCTGAAGGGCCGGCCCTCGGTTCCGTGTATGGCGCGGGTTAGCGTCGCGGTTGTTGAGGGCCGCTTCGGCCAGAGCCGCACACGGAGGAGGACCGACCCATGCCCGACGTTAGCTCGAACGCGCCCGTGCGGGTGCGCATGCGCGCCGCGCTCGATGTCCACAAGCGCACGATCGTGTGCGCCTCGTGCCCGGACGATCCGCGCGCGGGCGAGCTCAAGCTCGAGGAGATCCCAAACTCGGAGCGCGCGCTGCGTGCGCTCGTCAAGCGCCTCGGCGGCGCCGAGAGCCTCGCCGTCTGCTACGAGGCCGGGCCCTGCGGCTATGAGCCGCTGCGCCTGCTGGCGGGGATGGGCGTCGCCTGCGACGTCGTCGCCCCGTCGCTGGTGCCGGTGCGTTCGGGCGATCGCGTCAAGACCGACCGCCGCGACGCCAAGAAGCTGCTCACGCTCTACCGCGCCGGCGCGCTCAGCTTCGTGCAGCCGCCGACGCCCTGCCAGGAGGGCTCAGGGACCTCGTGCGCTGCCGTCACGACCTGGTCGCCGCGCGGCGTGCGGCGCGCCACCGGGTCCAGAAGCAGTTGCTGCGCTACGGGCTCGTCTTCAGCGGCAAGAAGGGCTGGACCAAGGCCCATCAGGCCTGGGTTCGCCGCCAGCGCCTGTGCGACTCGAACGCGCAGGCGGCGCTTTCCCACATGCTGTCCCATCTCGACGCGGTCGACGCCGAGATCGCCGCGCTCGATCACGAGCTCGAGCGGATCGCGCAGAGCGAGCCGTGGTCGGACCCGGTCGCCTGGCTCTGCTGCTTCCGCGGCATCAAGACGCTGACCGCGCTCGCGCTGCTGGCCGAGATCGGTGACTTCCGCCGCTTCGGCTCGGCGCGCGAGCTGATGAGCTTCCTCGGCCTCACCCCGAGCGAGTACTCGTCGGGCGAGGAGCGCCACCGCGGCCGGATCACGAAGTCCGGCAACGCCCACGCGCGCCGGCTCGTGGTCGAGGCGGCCTGGCACTACCAGCACCCACCGCGCGTCTCGAAGCGGATCTCGGAGTTCCAGCAGTTCGTGCCGCCCGAGGTCTTCGCGCGCGCCTGGACGGCGCAGGTCAGGCTCGCAGGCCGCCACCGCGCCCTGCAGGCCAAGGGCAAGCGCTCGACCGTCGCCAACGTCGCGATCGCGCGCGAGCTCTGCGGCTTCATCTGGGCCGCGATGACCAACCAGCCCCTGCGCGCGGAGGCGGCCACCTGAGCGAAGCGGCAACAACCCGCTGGAGCCGGGCGGCCGGCGTGGCTGCCCGAGGATCCTCGACGCGAACTATGCGATCCCGACTCGCGACCCTAGTGCGAGGCAACTCACGACCGGAAGCTGTCCCGCGGTCCCGACCCGCGCATCTCAGCGTGACCAGTCGTCGTTTGCGTCGCGCCGGCCGCCCGGCTCCATCACCACCACCGTGAGATCAGATCCGCGAAATCCCAAACAAGCCCTTGACACGGGCGTCCATCTCAGTTCTCGGTGAGCGGTCGACCGCCTCCGTGAGCCGAAAGCCCCGCCTTTGCGGAGCCTTCTCGATGCGCCCAGGGAGATTCGAACTCCCACGACCCAAACGGGTCACAAGGCCCTCAACCTTGCGCGTCTACCAGTTCCGCCACAGGCGCGTGCGGGGGCCCCAGTATAGAGCCGCTCAACGCTTCGCCCCGCGCCGTCTTGAAGCCGTCCGACCCCCCAGGTACTCTACGAACACATGTTCGAAGTAGCGGCAAAGAACAGGCTTGGACGGCCGGGAAACCGCGGCTTCCGGGGGAGGTTCCAATGGTGGATCTGAAGCTCACGAAGCGGCAGCAGGAGATCTTCGACTACATCAAGCGGTACGGAGCCGAGCATGGCTATCCGCCGACGGTGCGCGACATCGGGAAGGCGATCGGGCTCACCTCCTCGTCGACCGTCCACGCCCACCTCGCCAACCTGGAGAAGGTCGGGCTGCTGCGCCGCGACCCGAGCAAGCCGCGCGCGATCGAGGTGCTGGTCGACAAGGCGAAGCAGGCGGTCGGGCCGAGTGGCCTTCCCGTGGTCGGCCAGGTTGCGGCCGGTCAGCCGGTGCTGGCCGAGGAGAACATCGAGGACTACGTCGCCGTCCCGGGCATCGCCGGCGGTGACGAGGGCGAGTTCGTGCTCAGGGTCAAGGGCGACTCGATGAAGGACGCCGGCATCCTCGAGGGCGACCACGTGATCGTGCGCCGGCAGGACACGGCCGACGACGGCGAGATCGTCGTCGCGCTGGTTGGCGATGAGGCGACCGTCAAGCGTTACTTCCGGGAAGCCGACCACGTGCGGCTGCAGCCGGAGAACGACGCGCTCGACCCGATCCGCAGCCGCAACGTCGAGATCCTCGGTCGCGTGGTGGGCGTATGCAGGAGAGTCGGATGACGGCCGCCGCACTGGCCGCCCCGCTGCAGGGCCTCGCCGAGCGGCGCGCCGGCGGATGGCACGGCGACCGCGCCCGCGGGCGCGGGCGCGGCCTCACGCTCGCTGAGCGCCTCGACGGCATATGGGCCGCAGTGCGCGCCGACGGCGAAGCGGAGTGCCCGATCTGCCGAGGCCGGATGCAGCTGCGCCACGGCCAGGGCGAGTGCGCCGGCTGCGGCTCGCGGATGAGCTGAGGCGGGGCGGGAGCCGCGAGCGCCGGGGTCTTGGGCCCGCCGGTGCGGAGCGTCGGGCGTCGAGGGCCCCGCCGCGGAGCGGATCGCCCGGGCGGCGGATCGCCCGGGCGGCGGATCGCCCGCGCGGCGGATCGCCCGGGCAGTCGTCCGTTGTCGACTTTGTCCCCGCAGCGGGGACTAACTCGACAACGGACCGCCGGGCCCCGCCCGCCCGCCCGCCCGGCCCGCCCCGCCCTGGCCGCCGCCCGCGCTCTTTCCGCCGAACCGCGGCGTGCAGGTGTGGTCAGGTGGACGTCGTGGGCCTACCATGGACTTCGCTGGCCGAGCGACCGCGGGGAGGCCGGAGAGACAACCGGTCCCTCGAGGAAAGTCCGGACACCGTAGGGCAGGGTGGTCGGGGTACCGACCCGGGGAAACCCGCGGGAAAGTGCCACAGAAACACACCGCCCACGTCCCGGGCCTCACGTGAGCCCGGGGCCGGCAAGGGTGAAATGGTGCGGTAAGAGCGCACCGGCGTCGTGGCGACACGGCGGCCAGGCAAACCCCACCCGGTGCAAGGCCAAGCAGGGACGTCGACGCTGCCCGCCGAGTCCCAGGTAGGCCGCAGGGCCGCGAGGCCCCGGCCGGACGGCGCCGAAGGCGCCGGCCGGGCGAGATGGATGGTCGCTCAAGACAGAATCCGGCTTACAGGCCAGCTACGGAAAACCCCCGTAAATGCGGGGGTTTTCCACGTCCGGGCCACCACCCGCGGCGGGCGTGCCACGGGGCATTTCAGGCTAAGTAGACTGCCTTTACAGGATTTTAGGCCGACGACAGAGGAGCGACATGGCACTGCAGATCGGGGACACCGCCCCGGACTTCGAGGCTGAGACCACCGAGGGGAAGATCAAGTTCCACGACTGGGTCGGGGACTCGTGGACCGTCCTGTTCTCGCATCCCCGGAACTTCACCCCGGTGTGCACGACCGAGCTCGGCTACATGGCGTCGATCAAGCCGGAGTTCGACAAGCGCGACGTGAAGATCATCGGCCTCTCGGTCGATCCGATCGGGAACCACGAGAAGTGGGCGCAGGACATCGCCGAGACCCAGGGCGCGGCACCCAACTATCCGCTGATCGGCGACGGCGACTTCACCGTCTCGAAGCTCTACGGGATGCTCCCCGCCGACACCGCGGGAGACCCGACCGAGCGTACGCCCGCGGCCAATCAGACCGTCCGCAACGTGTTCGTGATCGGCCCGGACAAGAAGATCAAGCTGATCCTCGTCTATCCGATGACGACCGGCCGGAACTTCGACGAGGTGCTGCGGGTCATCGACTCGCTGCAGCTAACCGCGAAGCACCGGGTCGCGACCCCGGCGAACTGGCAGCAGGGCGACGACGTGATCATCGCCGGCTCGGTCTCCGACGACGAGGCGCGCGAGATCTATCCGGACGGCTGGGACTCACCGCGCCCGTACATCCGGATCGTGCCGCAGCCGCGCTGACGCCGCAGCCGCGCTGACGGCGCACCCGCACTGACGGCCCGCGAGTGAGCGGGGCGCGCCGGGCGCGCCCCGCTACGGCCGGCCGCACGCCAGGCCCCCGCGCCGAACCACCCGCTACGCCCGACCCGGCTCCCCTCCGCCGAGCACCGCGCTCGCCACGGCCGCGGCCACGTACATGCCCGTGGCCACCAGCGCCGCGGCGTGCATCCCGCGCACGAACGAGTGGCCGTCGGCCGGCGCCCCTGCGATCGCTCCGAACGCGGCGATTCCGATCGCTCCGCCCGCCTGGCGGGCCGTGTTGTTCACGGCGGACGCGAGGCCGGCGCGGTCGGCGGGAACGGCCGCCATCGCCGCCGCCACCACGGCCGGCGTCAGCGCGGCGAGGCCCAGACCCCAGAGGGCGAGTGCCGGCAGCAGCACGAGGTAGCCGCTATCGGTATCGAGTCGCAGCAGCAGCGCGAGTCCCGCCGCCGACACCAGCAGCCCCGCGACCATTGGACGCGCGGGGCCGACAGCCGCGGTCACGCGTCCGGCGTACGGCGCGAGCAGCGCGAGCGGCAGGAACAGCGGCAAGGCAGCCAGGCCGGCCTCGAACGGCGACAGGTCGCGAACGCCCTGGAGGTAGAGCGTCAGCAGGAAGAGCATCCCGAGCGTCCCGAGGTTCATCGTCCCGGCGGTCGCGTTCGCGAGCGAGAAGCCGCGCCGCCGGAAGAGGGAGAGGGGGAGGGTCGGGTCGGGGTGCGACCGTTCGACCAGCACGAACGCCACGAGCAACGCCACCGACACCACGGCGGCGCCCACGCAGGCCGGGCCGAGCCCGTCGCGGCCGGCCTCGATGAACGCGAACGTCACGGCGGCCAGCAGCAGCGCGCCGAGCGCGGTGCCCGCGAGGTCGAGCCGCCGCCCGGCGGGGTCGCGGGTCTCGCGGACGAGGCGGGTGGCCACGGCGAACGCCACGACCACGATCGGCAGGTTCAGGAAGAAGACGCTCCGCCACCCGACCCAGTTCACCAGCGCACCCCCGAGCAGCGGCCCCGCGGGCAGGGCGGCGCTGCCGATCCCGGCCCAGACGCCGATCGCCCTCGCCTGCTCGCGCGCCTCCGGGTACGTGCGCGTGATGATCGCGAGGGTGCCGGGGAGCAGGAGCGCGGCGCCTACGCCCTGCACGACCCGCGCGAGAACGAGGACGCCCGTGGTCGGCGCGAGGCCACAGCCGAGCGACCCCGCGCCGAAGAGCGCGAGGCCCGCGAGCACCACCCGCTTGTGGCCGCGAAGGTCGCCGGCGGTCCCGCCCGCGAGCATCAGCGCGGCCAGCGCGATCGCGTAGCCGTCGACGACCCACTGGAGCCCGCTGAGGCTCGACCCGAGATCGGACCCGATCCGCGGCAGCGCGACGTTCACGATCGTGACGTCGAGCAGCACCAGGAAGTAGCCGACGCACATGACGACGAGCACGACCCGCCGCGACGCGCGCTCGGCAGCGGGAGGGCGGCGCCCCCAGGGCGAGATGCCCGCGAGGCGCGGCCGGGAAGGCGATGTCTGGCGCCGGGGAGCCATCCACCTACCGGCTACCCGCCGGTCGCCGGCGCTAGGCCTCGGCCCCGCTACCCCTCCGCGATGATCGTCGCCAGCGTCCCCAGCGCCAGCACCGCGCCGATGGTCGTCAGCCCGAAGATCCAGGAACGCCGCACGCCGACGTACCCGCCCTGGGCGAGCGCCGAGTCCACGTGCTGCTGCCGCATCCCCGCGGCCACGAAGATCGCCGCCGCCAGCACCGCGTAGCCGCTGCCGAGGATCACGTAGGGCGTCCGGTTGCCTCCCACGAGCTGCGGCACCACCCCGCCGACGCCGACCGCCGCGGTCGCGGCGGCGATGCCGGTGCGCCACCAGGCGAGCCAGGTCCGCTCGGCGGCGAGGTGGGTGCGGCGTGTTACGTCAGTATCGTCGGCGTCGGCCACTGGGAAATGCGCTCGGGAGCCTCAATTCTTGCTGTTCTCTGCGCATTTCACGTTTCGAGGCCACCCGCTCCGGCTACGAGGACAACACTCGGGTCAGGGATTGCGGGAATCCATGCCGTCAGCAACACGCACTTCAAAGAAGACCGACGCCTACTGCCCTCACTGCCACCTGCTCATCGAACGCAAGGCGGGCGATGAGTGGCCACCCGAGCCGGCCCGCTGTCCCCACTGCCGCCTCCTGGTCGGAATCGGCCGGGCGCGGCCCACTCCCGCCGCCGAGCCCGGGGCCCGCGGCAGCGCCGCCGGGGTGTTCGCCCACGACGCGAAACGCTCCGACGCCGAGGGCGGCGCCTCGGCAGAGGAGGTGTGCGAGGCGATCCGGCGCGTCGCCGAGGAGACCGGCGCGCGGCCCGAGCGGCTGCTGATGGTCGACTACCAGCAGCACACCTCGGACGACGAGAGCCTCCCGACGCTCACCGACGTCTTCGCCGCCTACGGCAGCTGGAAGCGCGCCCGCCGGGCGGCGGCCGCCGACGCCTGAGCGCCGCGCCACGTCGCCTGCGTGGATTAGAGTCCCGCACCGATGACGTGGCTGCTCGTGGTCGGACCGTTCCTGGTCCTCGGGATCGTCGTCCTCTTCGTCGCCTTCTCGGGAGGCGCCGGCGCCGCCCGTGAGGCGTACCTCACGCGCGGCGGGAGGGCGTTCGCGATCACCGTGGCGGTGCTGTACGTGGTACTCGGGATCGCCGTGCCGGCCGTTGTGATCGCCAGCCGCGGGGAGACCGAGGGCGGGGTGGGCGCCCTCCGCACCGAGGCGCTCAGCAAGCAGGACGAGCTCGGCAAGACGCTCTTCATCGAGACCTGCAAGAGCTGCCACAACCTGGACGCCGTCCAGGCCAAGGGCGTCACGGGCCCCGATCTCGACGAGCTCGGCGGCCTCGACAAGCAGCGCGTCCTGAACGCGATCCACACCGGCGGCACCGGTCAGAACCGGATGCCGAAGGACCTGCTCACGGGGTCGGACGCCCAGGCGGTGGCCGATTACGTGTCGAAGGTCGCGGGCCAGTAATTCCCGCGCAACAAGCGGGGCTTTTCCGTCCGACGCATCCGCTCTGCTGCTAGCATGCCCGCGTCCATCCAAGCCGAAGTCCCGTCTTCGGGACGTGGGGGACCCACAGGCCGGACGGCCGGGGGCGAATCGCATTAGGCGTAGCGCAACTCTTTCAGCGCGAGCCCGTCAGCTAACCCCGCAGGCAAGAGGAAAGAGACCCGATGCAGACAGCCGGTGCCCGCCCGCTGCGGGAGGATGAACAGCAGATGTCCCGCACAGGCCTCAGCCTCGTAGAGCCGGAGGACCGCGAGGCCGTGCTGCTCCAGTGGGAGCGGAAGATCGAGCAGGAGGAGCGGCGCAGCCGGTTCGCGCGCGACGACGAGGAGGCCGTCGACGAGGCCGGGCCATCGAGCGCGCCGCGCCCGGTTGCGACTCCGCCGAGCGCCGAAGCAGACGCCTCCCCGCAGCCCGCACCGGTCCCCGAGCGGCGCACCGTCACGATCAGCGGCCGTCCCGACCCGCAGCCGCTGCCGCGCCGCCGGCAGTCCGTCGCGCTGAGGCACATCTCGGCCCAGCCCGACCGGCTCGCCCTCTGGGCCTTCCTGCTGGGCCTGTTCCTGCTCGCCGTCGCCTTCGGCACGGCGCACGCTTAGAGAGCCTGTCGCAGAACCTCTGACAGGCTCTTCCGCGCCCGCCGCCCCCGCCCGCGACGGCCCGACCGATCCATAGAGCGCGCTCTCGCGTACTCCAGATTGGAGTATCGGCCGTGCCTTTTTTCCGTATACTTACCGCCCGTAAGTCGTGTGCAGAAAGTGAAGCGGATGAAGACGAAGGAGAGCAGGTTCCAGGTCCACGATGAGCTGACCGCCCCCGAGCGCAGCTTGCCGGTCCTGAAGGGAGCTCTGGCCGGCGGAGGGCAGCTGTCGAACTTCATCGGGGTGATCGCCGGCGCGCCGGCGGTACTCCGGGCATATGCGCGGTTCAGGTCCGAGTTGCGTCACGGGACGCTGCCGTGGGCCACGCAGCAGCGCATCCAGTTGGCCGTCGCGGAGTACCAGCGCAGCGAGTACGCGCTCTCCACCCTCCAGCGCACCGCTCGCGAGGCGGGCCTCGGCCTCGACGAGATCGCCCTCGCGCGGGAGTTCGACTCCCACGACGAGCGCGAGTCGAAGCTGCTCCGCTTCGTGAAGTCCCTGCTCGAGACGGAAGGGGTGCCGCCGCGGCACGTCCACGAGGAGGCGCTCGAGGCCGGCTGGACCGACGAGCAGGTGCTCGAGGCGATCGGCCACGTGGCGCTCGCCACCTTCGGCAACCTCGTCACGCGCGCGGGCGAGGTGCCCGTGGACGGATCGAGCGAGGAAGCCCGACTGCTTCAGGCCGCCTAGGCATTACGATGTTGATCGTCATGGCCTCCGAGCAGGCCATAGCGGAAGACCATCGGGTCGACGCGAGGGAGTCGTGCTGCTCGGCCTACCACCGCGCGGTGGAGCTGATCGGCAAGCGCTGGAGCGGCGCGATCCTCTTCGTCCTCATGGACGGCCCGCTGCGCTTCTCCGAGGTCAAGCAGCTGGTTCCCGACCTCTCCGACCGTCTCCTCTCCGAGCGCATGAAGGAGCTCGAGGCGGAGGGCATCGTCGAGCGCCGCGTGATCGGCGACATGCCGGTGCGCGTGGAGTACGCGCTCACGGACAAGGGGCGCGCGCTCGAGCCGGCGGTGCGCGCGCTGAAGCGCTGGGCTCGCAGCTGGCTCTGACACGGCCGCACGCCGGAGCCGCGCCCGCGCGGGCGCGGCGTTAGCCTACGCGCCTTCGCCTCCCGCCCCCAAGACCTCGAAGGAGCCCGATGGCCAACGAGCAGCCCCGGTCGGCCGACGACATCAAGTCGTTCGTGCAGGACCACGACATCCGCTTCATCCGCCTCTGGTTCACCGACATCCTCGGCCAGCTGAAGAGCTTCTCGATCAACGCGCAGGAGCTCGACGACGCGTTCGAGGGCGGCATGGGCTTCGACGGCTCGTCGATCACCGGGTTCAACGCGATCGAGGAGTCCGACATGATCGCGATGCCGGATGCGAGCACGTTCGCGGTGCTGCCGTGGCGGCCGGAGGACAAGGGCGTGGCGCGCATGTTCTGTGACGTCGTCACGCCGAGCCGCGAGCCCTACGAAGGCGACCCGCGCCATGTGCTGCGCCGCGCGCTCGAGCGGGCCGAGCAGATGGGCTTCACGAACTACTTCGTCGGGCCGGAGCTCGAGTACTTCTACTTCCGCAGCGCCCGGCCGGAGGGCGGCCAGCCGGAGATCCTCGACGAGGGCGGCTACTTCGACCTGACCACATTGGACGCCGGCTCCGACGTCCGCCGCGAGACCGTGCTGGCCCTCGAGCAGCTCGGCATCCACGTGGAGTACACGCACCACGAGGTCGGGCCGTCGCAACACGAGATCGACATGCGCTACGCCGACGCGCTGAAGATGGCGGACGACTGCATGACCTACCGGATCACGGTCAAGGAGTACGCCATGAAGTACGGCTGGCATGCCACGTTCATGCCGAAGCCGCTCTTCGGCGAGAACGGGTCGGGCATGCACACGCACCAGTCGCTGTTCAAGGAGAAGAGCAACGCCTTCTACGACGGCGACGACCAGTACTACCTGTCCGACACGGGCAAGGCGTTCATCGCCGGCCAGCTCCGCCACGCGCGCGAGATCACGTCGGTGTTCGCGCAGTGGGTCAACTCGTACAAGCGGCTCGTGCCCGGCTACGAGGCGCCGGTGTACTGCGCCTGGTCGCGCCGCAACCGCTCCGCGCTCGTCCGCGTGCCGCTCTACCACCCCGGCAAGGAGCAGGCCACGCGCATGGAGCTCCGCTGCCCCGACCCGGCGTGCAACCCGTACCTGACGTTCGCGATCCTGCTGGCGGCCGGGCTCGAGGGGATCGAGAAGGGCTACGAGCTGCCCGAGCCGATGGAGAAGAACCTGTACCACATCACTCCGGAGGAGCGGAAGCGGCTCGGCATCGAGCAGCTGCCCGAGACGCTCGGCGAGGCGATCGAACTGACCGCCGAGTCGGAGCTCGTGCTGCGCACGTTCGGCGAGCACATCTTCAACCGCTACATCGAGATCAAGCGGCAGGAGTGGGAGGACTACCGGGTGCAGGTCACCCAGTGGGAGCTGGACCGCTACCTGTCGATTCTCTAGCGGCGGGACAATGCCCGGCATGTGGCAGCCGGGCGAGTACGAGGAGGTGGCCGGGCGGGCGGTCGAGGCGCTCGGGCGTTACGTCGAACGCACCCAGCGCGGCGACGGCCCGGCGCTGAGCCGGCCGCCGCTGCCCGGCGTACAGCGCGACCTCGACCTCCACCGCCTCATCCGCGAGGGCGGGATCGACCTCGACGCCTTCCTCGCCGGCTACCTCGAGCGGAGCAACCGCAAGCACCACCCCGGTGCGCTCGCGCACCAGGTGGCCGTGCCGGACGTGCCCTCCGCGATCGCCGACCTCGTGCACGGCGCGACCAACAACCCCGGCTCGATGTACGAGATGGGCGCGGCGGCGGCCACCGTCGAGGTGACGGTGGTGGAGTGGATGCTCGAGAAGGTCGGCTTCGAACCGACGCCCGGCGCCGGCATCCTGACGCACGGCGGCACGCTCGCGAACCTGACCGCGATGCTGGCCGCGCGGGCGCGGGCGGCGCCCGAGGCCTGGACCGACGGCGTCGGCGGCGACCTCGCCGTGCTCGCCCCGCCGTCGGCCCACTACTCGATCGCGCGCAACACCGCGATGCTCGGCCTCGGCGAGGGCGCGATCGTGCCGCTCGAGGTGGACGAGCTCGAGCGCATCCGGCCCGACCGGCTCGGCGGCGCGCTCGAGCGCGCCGGGCGCGCCGGGCGGCGGCCGATGATGCTGGTGGCGGCCTCGTGCGCCACGACCACCGGGCTGCACGACGACCTGGTCGCCATCGGCGACTTCTGCCGCGAGCACGGCGTCTGGTTCCACGCGGATGCCGCGCACGGCGCGTCCGCGCTGCTCTCGCCGCGCCACAGGCACCTGCTCGACGGCATCGAGCAAGCCGACTCCGTGATCTGGGACGCCCACAAGATGCTCCGCACCTCGAGCCTGTGCGCCGCCGTCCTGATGCGCGACGAGGCGGCGCTCACCGGCGCGTTCCACCAGGAGGCGAGCTACCTCTTCTACGGCGAGGACCATCCGGACGCGTTCGACGTGATGCCGCGCCAGGTCGAGTGCACGAAGGCGCAGCTCGGACTCAAGCTCTTCCTCAGCCTCGCCTGGCGCGGCGAGCAGGGCCTGGGCGAGTACGTGGCGGACCGCTACGACGCCACGCTTCGCTTCTGGGAGCTGATCCGCGGGCGCGAGGGCTTCGAGTGCCCGTACCGGCCCGAGAGCAACATCCTCTGCTTCCGGTACGGGACCGACTCCGACGCGCAGATCGAGATCCGCGAGCGGCTGATGGAGGAGGGGCGCTTCCACCTGAGCTCGGCCGAGCTCTCCGGCGAGCGCTACCTGCGCATGGCGGTGATGGCGCCGTCGTCCGGCGAGGGGACGGTGCTCGAGATGCTCGACGCGATCGAGCGCGTGGCGGTCGCGGCGCGTTAGCGCGCGCGCAGCGCCCGCTCGACCAGCCGCTGCGCCTGGGCGAGCGAGCGGCGGTCGAGCCGCGACGGGACGTCGCAGGCGCTGTGGCGGCACGGCTCGCCGCCCGCGCCCACGCCCAGCTTGGCCGCCGGCAGGCCGGCCAGCTCGAACTCGCGGTGGTCCGAGTTGCCGGTGTCGTCGTCTCGCACCCACTCGACCGGCACGCGCGCCGAGCGGCCGGCCCCGAGCAGCGCGCCCTCGACGGCGGCGCGCGGCGCGACCGCCGGCGAGCGCAGCCAGAAGGGCCGGTCGCCGCCGACCTCGTCGAGCGACAGCGCCCAGCGCAGGCGCGTCCGGCCGCCGCGCGCGAGGACTCGCCGCGCGAGCGCCCGGGCGCCGAGGTGGTCCGGCGAGCCCGTGTAGCCGCGCTCCTCGGCGCCGGTCGCGACGAGCCAGGTGTCGCAGTCGGGGCGCAGCGAGCGCAGCCGCCGCGCCAGCGCGACCACCACGCCGAGGCCCGAGGCGTTGTCGTCGGCGCCGGGGCCCGCCGGCATCGTGTCGGTATGGGCCATCACGATGCGCAGGCAGGAGCGCGGCGTGTCGAGGCGGCCGATCACGTTCCGCGATTCGCCATGCCCGGTCACCTCGAACGGCTGGACCTCCACGCGCAGCCCCGCGCGGCGGAAGGCGCGCTCGGCGAAGCCGTGCGCGCGCCGCTCCGCATCGCCGCCGGCCGGTCGGGGCCCGAGCGCCGCGACGTGGCGGGCCACGCGCAGGGCGTCGTGGCCGTGCGGGACGGCCGGCGTCGCGATCAGCGCCGCCGCCAGCAGGAGCGCCGCCCTCAGCGCAGCAGCTCCTCCAGCTCGCCGGGCTCGGTCACGGGCGCCTTGCAGGCGAAGTGCTCGCATACGTAGGCGGCCGGCCGGCCGTCGACCGGCTCGCGGCCCTCGAGCAGCGGCACGCCGTCGCGCGCCCCTCCGGCCAGGACGAGGTGGGGCCGGAAGGCGCCGCGCACCACCCGCTCGAGCGGACCGGTGTCGTCGCCCACGAGCGCCACCTCCTGCACCGGCGAGAGGTGGAAGTCCATCGCCTGGAGCAGGTGGCCGAACGCCTGCGGGTGCCGCGGGGCCACCTCGTGCAGCAGCCGCAGGACGGACACCGCCCGCGACTCGTACTCGTGCTCGCCGGTGAGCGCTGCGAGCCGCAGCAGGCCATACGCGGCGGACGCGTTGCCGGAGGGAATCGGGTGGTCCTCGAGGTCCTTGCGGCGGGCGACGAGGCGCTCGTGGTCGCTCGAGGTCTCGAAGAAGCCGCCGCGCTCGTCGTCGGCGAACCGCTCGATCATCGCGCCGGCGATCTCGCGGGCGGCCGCGAACCAGCGCGGGTCGAAGCTCGACTCGTAGAGCGTGAGCAGCGCCTCGAGCAGGAAGGCGTGGTCCTCGAGGTAGGCGTTCAGCCGGCCGCGGCCGTCCTTCCAGGTGCGCAGCAGCCGGCCGTCCTCGCCGCGCAGCTCCGAGAGCACGAACTCCGCGCAGGCCGCCGCGACGTCCAGGTAGTCGGGCCGCTCGAGCACCGCGCCCGCCTCGGCGAGCGCCGAGATCATCAGCGCGTTCCACGAGGTCAGGCGCTTGTCGTCGAGGCCGGGCCAGACGCGCTCCTTGCGCACGTCGTACAGGCGCCGCCGCCAGGCGTCGCGGCGCTCGGGGTCGCCCGGACCGCGCACCGGGATGTTGCGGCCCTCGAAGTTGCCGCGACTCGTAGCGCCGAACCAGGCGATCGCCTCGTCGGCGTCCGGATCGCCGGCGAGGGCCTCGCGCAGCTCATCGACGGTCCAGACGTAGAAGCGGCCCTCCTCGCCCTCGGAGTCGGCGTCCAGCGCGGAGTAGAAGCCGCCCTCGGGGGCGCGCATCTCCCGCAGCGCCCAGTCGAGCGTCTCCTCGCAGACCGTGCGGAAGAGCGGGTCGCCCACCACCTGCCAGCCGTGCAGGTACGCGCGCGCGAGCAGGGCGTTGTCGTAGAGCATCTTCTCGAAGTGGGGGACGAGCCAGTGGGCGTCGACCGAGTAGCGCGCGAAGCCGCCGCCGACCTGGTCGTACATCCCGCCGGACGCCATCGCCATCAGCGTGTGCGAGGTCATCTCGAGCTCGCCCCGGCGCAGCAGGAACTCGATCGCCGACGCGGGCGGGAACTTCGGCGCGCCGCCGAAGCCGCCGTGCACCTGGTCGTACCCGGCGCGCAGCGCCCGCACGGACTCGTCGAGCACGCGGGCGTCCATCGGCTCCTTCGAGGGCTGCAGCGCCGCAGCGCCCGAGAGCCGCTGCGCGATGCGCTCGCTGCCGGCGCGGATCTCCTCGCGCCGCTCGTCCCACGCCTTCGCCACCGCCTCGAGCACCTGTCGCCAGCTCGGCATGCCCATGCGCGGCTCCGGCGGGAAGTAGGTGCCGGCGTAGAACGGCACCTGCTCCGGAGTGAGGAAGGCGTTGAGCGGCCAGCCGCCCTGGCCGGTCATCGCCTGGCAGGCCTCCATGTAGATCGCGTCGAGGTCGGGGCGCTCCTCGCGGTCGAGCTTGATGCACACGAACAGCTCGTTCATCAGCGCGGCCGTCGCCTCGTCCTCGAACGACTCGCGCTCCATGACGTGGCACCAGTGGCAGGCCGAGTAGCCGATCGACAGCAGCATCGGCCGGTCCTCCTCTCGCGCGCGCGTGAGCGCCTCCTCGCCCCAGGCGTACCAGTCGACCGGGTTGTCCTTGTGCTGGAGGAGGTACGGGGAGGTCTCGGCGGCGAGGCGGTTCGCCATCGCCACTGAGGCTACCCGGGGGAGGCCGCGCGCAACTCGCCGCGCTTGATCTTCCCGCTCGCGGTCTTCGGCAGGGAGTCGGCGAAGTCCACGATGCGCGGGTACTTGTAGGGGGCCGTCTCGGCCTTCACGTGCTCTTGGAGGTCGGCGGCCAGGGCCTCGCTCGGCTCCTGCCCGTCGCGCAGAACCACAACCGCGCGTACAACCTGGCCGCGCACCTCGTCGGGCGCGGCGACCGCCGCCGCCTCGGCCACGGCCGGGTGCGACACCAGCGCCGACTCCACCTCGAACGGCCCGATCCGATAGCCGGCCGAGATGATCACGTCGTCGGTGCGGCCCTCGAACCAGAGGTAGCCGTCCTCGTCCTGGCGCACGCGGTCGCCGGTGCGCCAGGGCACGTCCGCCGGTCCGTCGAGGAAGAACGTGGGGACCGTGGCAGGGTCGGCGCAGAGCTCGCCGTCCTCGATCCAGAGCCGGAAGCCCGGCAGCGGCAGGCCCATTGACCCGGGCCGCACCGGCGGCCCGATCGGCATGCCCGTGAGCGCGCCGGTCTCGGTCTGGCCGTAGCCGTCGTGGATCTCCACCCCGGTCGCCTCCCGCCACGCGTGCACGACCTCGGGGTTGAGCGGCTCGCCCGCCGCCACCGCGTGGCGCAGCGACGGCAGCGGCCGCAGCTCGGTGCGCTTCGCGATCGCGCGGTACTCGGTCGGCGCCATGCAGAGCACGTCGACGCGCTCGCGCTCGACGAGGTCGAGCCGCTCGGCCGGGTCGAAGCGGCCGTCGTGCAACAGCGCCGCGGCCCCCATCACCCACGCGGCGACGAACGCGTTGCGGGCCGACTTCGACCAGCCGCTCGCAGCGGTGCACCAGCAGAGGTCGCCCGGCCGCGCCCCGAACCAGTGCTCCGCCTGGGCGCGCTGGCCCGGGAGGTAGCGCTGGCCGTGCTGGATCGGCTTCGGCTTGCCCGCGGTGCCCGACGTGAAGACGATCAGCGCGGGGTCGTCGGGGTCGAGCTCCGGCGCTGCCGCGGGCTCGGCCTCGAAGAGCGACTCGTCCGGCACGGTGAGCAGCTCGCCGCCGAAGCCGGCCGCGGCGACGGTGTCGGCGTCGCGCTCGTCGGCGACGACCGCGCGCGGCTCCACGGCGTCCATCCGCGCGCGCAGGTCGGCCGGGCGCAGCTGCTCGGTGCACGGCAGGGCCACCGCCCCGATCCGCCACGCCGCCACCATCGCGTAGACCCACTCGGGCCGGTTGCCGACCAGGGTCATGACGACATCGCCGCGCTGGACCCCGCGCGCGGCCAGCGTGCCGGCCAGCCGGGCGGAGCGGTCGTCCACCTCGCCGAACGCGATCTCGCGCCGGTCGCCGTCGCGCGAGAGGGCAACCAGGGCGAGTCGGGCGGGGTCGGCGGCTGCGACGACGTCGCGCGCGAAGTTCACCGCGTGGTCCAGCGCTCGCCGCGGCTGAGCCGCTCGAGCCCGAGCCAGGCGAAGTCCATGGCGAGCTCCAGGAGCCGCCGGCGCGGCACCTCCTGGTGGTCCGCCCACCAGTTCGCGAGCGACTGGACAGCGCCCACGAGCATCTGGGCGAGCATGTCGATCGCCTCGCGCCGGACCGCCTCGTCCTCGCCCATCTTGCGCGCGCCGGGATCCTCGGCGATCAGGGCGGCGACGACCGCCGTGACCTGGGCAACCACGCGGTCCATCAGGGCGGCGACGTCCGGGTCGGCGGTCTCGCGGAACAGCATCCGCCAGGCCCCGCGCCGTTCCTCGACGAAGGCGAAGAAGGCGTCGAGGCCGGCGCTCAGCCGCTCGGCGCTCTCGACCGCCGCGACCGCCGCCGCCAGCCGCTCGAACAACTCGCCCGCGTTCTGCTCGAGCAGGCTCATGTGGAGCTGCTCCTTGGAGCTGAAGTGCTCGTAGATGAGCGCCTTGGAGATGCCGGCGGCGCGCGCGATGTCGTCGATCGAGGTGCCGTGGAAGCCGCGCTCGGCGAACACGCTAAGGGCCGCGTCGAGGATCGTCTCGCGCCGCTCTCCGGCGGTGAGTCGCTTACGGGGCGCTCGGGTGCTCATGCGGATGAATACTCATGTAAACGCAGTGTGACGCATGTCACAGTTGACCTGACTGAATGTTCAGTTAGTTTACGCACCGGGAATGCTGAGGCCGGATGCTTGGGGAGCTATGTGGGAGGCAGCTAAGCACATGCGACTGACGCAGCAGCCAGGTACTCGACGGGCGGCGACCGCCGTCGGCGCGCTCGCGCTGCCGGTAGGCAGGCGGCCCGCGATCGCGGCGACCGCCGCCGGCGCGCTCGCGTTCCTCGCGCTGCCGGCGCCGGCGTTCGCGGCCGGCGGCGGCGAGCCCGCGGGCGGCGCGGCCACCGGCGAGGTCGTCGGCGCGACGCTCGGCGCGCTCGCCGTCACGACGCTGCTGGCGCTCGTGATCGCGGGGCACCGCTCCGGCCGCATCCGCTGGCTCGGCCGGCTCGCGGGCTTCTCCGAGCGCGTGAGCGGCCTGCCGGCCTGGGCGGCGCTGCCGTCGAGCGTGCTCGGCGTGTCGCTGCTCACGGCCGTGCTCGGGATGTACTGGGACATCTCGCTGCACATCGACAACGGCCGCGACCCGGGGCCGCTCGCGAACCCCGCCCACTACCTGATCCTGATCGGGCTGTACGGCGCCCTGTTCGCCGGTGTGCTCAGCATGGTGCTCGCCCGCGAGCGACCGAGCCCGACCGCGGTGAACCTCGGCGGCGGCATCTGGGCGCCGGCGGGCGCGCTCATCATCGTCGCCTGCGGCGCATTCGCCCTCACCGGCTTCCCGCTCGACGACCTCTGGCACCGCCTCTTCGGCCAGGACGTGACCCTCTGGGGACCGACCCATCTGATGCTGATCGGCGGCGGCTCGCTGGCCACGCTCGGCGCGATGGCGCTGATGGCCGAGGCCGTGGGTGGCGTGGGCGCCCGCGCGATGCGCGAGCCGACCGTCGTCCACCAGGCGCGCCGCGCGATGCTCGTTGGGGGCTTCCTCGTGGCCCTCTCGACCTTCCAAGGCGAGTTCGACTTCGGCGTACCGCAGTTCCGGCTCGTGCTGCACCCGGTGCTGCTGATGCTCGCGGCGGGCGTCGGGCTCGTCACCGCGCGCCTGTACCTCGGTCGCGGCGGCGCCCTCTACGCGGTCCTCGGCTTTGTCCTCATCCGCGGGTTCCTCGCGCTGATGGTGGGGGTCGTGTGGGGCGAGACGACGCCGCACTTCCCGCTCTACATCGTCGAGGCCCTGATGGTGGAGGCCGTGTTCTGGCGCGCGGCCGATCGCAGCCCGGTCGCCACCGGCGCGATCGCCGGCGTGCTCATCGGCACGATCGGGCTGGCGGCGGAATGGGGCTGGTCGCACGTGTGGATGCCGGTCCCGTGGCCGTCCGCGCTCCTGCCCGAGGCCGCGATCGCGGGCCTGCTCGCCGCGGTGGCGGGCGGCGCGCTCGGCGGGTTCGTCGGCGGCACGCTCGCGCCGCGCCGGACCACCCACGGACGCCGCATCCTGCTGGGGCGGGCCGAGCGGCTCGGGGCGCTGGCCGGCGCGCTGGTGCTGGTCGGGATCCTCGTGTGGGGCGTGCCGGTGTCGGGCTCCGGCCCGGACTCGGCGACGGTCGCGCTGCGCGACGCGAGCACGGGCGGCGGCCGCGCGGTGAACGCGACGATCCGGATCCGGCCGGCCGCGGCGGCCGAGGACGCGGACTTCCTGACCGTCACCGCCTGGCAGGGCGGTGGCATGGTGCTCGACCACCTGGAGCGGATCGGCCCGGGTCTCTACCGCACGACGCAGCCGATCCCCGTGCACGGCGGATGGAAGGCGACGATCCGCCTGGAGAAGGGCGACGAGCTCGTCGGGGTGCCGATCTACATGCCGGAGGACCGCGCGATCCCGAAGCCGGAGGTGCCGGCCACGGCGCACTTCACGCGCGCGTTCGAGCCCGACCGCAAGCTGCTCCAGCGCGAGCGCAAGGAGGGCGTGTCCGGGTCGCTGTGGGCGATCGCGTACTCGACGGTGCTCGTGGTGGTCATCGCGCTCGCGGTGCTCCTCGCGTGGATCCTGCTGAGGCTCGAGGCCGGCGGACCGCGCGGGCGCTCGCGCGCACGAAGGAGTCCGGCGGCCGAGCCCGAACTCGTGTGAAAAGGCACTTGCCGGGCTAAAGGTCTCGGTAACCCTGCCGACACATCTGCTAAGTTGCCGCCACGCCGAATCCGCGCACACGCGCGGAGCGGGGGAACCAAAGGTGGCGTAAGCCACTGGGGCGAACCTTCTTTCGAGAAGGCGCGCGAGCTCTTTTAGCGCGAGCCCGTCAGCTAACCCCGCAGGCGGACGAAAGAGAATGCCTCGCCTCGGATCTAAACCCCTGCTGCTGCTCGCGTGCGCGTGCCTCGGCCTGGTCGCGCTCGTCGCGAGTGCCACGGCCGGCGCGCAGACCCCGTCGAGCACCGGCGGCGCGACCTTCGTGCCGCCCCCGCCGCCGCCCGAGGAGGCCATGATCGTGAACGGCCGGGCGATCGCGCCCGCGTCCGCACCCCGCCGCGTCCGGCGCGTGATCGCGGCGGCCAATCGCCTGATCAGCAAGCCGTACCGCTACGGCGGCGGGCACCGGCCGTACACGTCCAGGCTCGACACGGGCTACGACTGCTCCGGCTCCGTGAGCTTCGCTCTCCACGGGGGCCGGTTCCTGCGCTCGCCGCTGCCGTCGGGGATGCTGATGGACTGGGGCCGGAGCGGGCCGGGCAACTGGATCACGGTGTACGCGCACTCGAGCCACGCGTACCTCGTGGTGGCCGGCTTGCGGTTCGACACCTCGATGCACGACGCGGACGCCCCGGGCCCGCGCACCGGGCCGCGCTGGAGCACCAAGCTCCGCGAGTCGGCCGCCTTCGTGGCGCGCCATCCGCGCGGCTACTGAGCTCCGCGACTATTCTTCGTTGACTCGCCAGTCAACGAACCCGGAGCCGCCCAACAGATGGCCGTAGCCGCCAGTCCCTACACCGACAAGACCGACGAGCAGAAGGCCATCACCGAGATGGTGCGGCAGTTCGTCGACAACGAGGTCATCCCGATCGCCGAGGAGCACGACCACGAGGACAAGTTCCCCGAGCGGGTCGTGGAGCAGATGAAGGAGCTCGGACTCTTCGGCGTGACCATCCCCGAGGAGTACGGCGGGATGGGGCTCGACCTCACCACCTACGCGATGATCGTCGAGGAGCTCTCGCGCGGGTGGATCTCCGTGTCGGGGATCGTCAACACCCACTTCATCGGCTCGTACCTGCTGATCAAGTTCGGCACCGACGAGCAGAAGGAGCACTTCCTGCCGAAGATGGCGACCGGCGAGATCCGCGCGGCCTTCTCGTTGTCGGAGCCGGAGTGCGGCTCGGACGTGCAGGGCATCAAGTCGGTCGCCAAGAGGACCGGCGACGGCGACTGGGAGCTGAACGGCCAGAAGATGTGGGTCACGAACGGCCTCATGTCGGGCCTCGTCTTCGTGCTGATGAAGGACGACCCCAAGGCAGAGCCGGCCTACAAGGGGATGACGTGCTTCATCACCGAGAAGGAGCCCGGCGTCGCCGAGAGCCCGGGCCTCGTGATCCCGCCCAAGATCAAGAAGATGGGCTACAAGGGCGTGGAGTCGACCGAGCTCGTGTACGACGGCTTCCGCTGCCCCGCGAACCGCATCCTCGGCGGCGAGGAGAACGGGGTCGGGCAGGGCTTCGTGCAGATGATGGACGCGCTCGAGGTGGGGCGCGTGAACGTCGCGGCCCGCGGCGTGGGGATCGCGCAGCGCGCGCTCGAGCTCGCCCTCCGGTACTCGCAGCAGCGCAAGACGTTCGGGCGCGAGATCGCGAAGCACCAGGCGATCCAGTTCAAGCTCGCGGACATGGCGACCAAGGTCGAGGCCGCCCGGCTGCTCACGATGAAGGCCGCCCGCATGAAGGACGCCGGGCAGCGCTCGGACCTCGAGGCCGGCATGGCGAAGCTGTTCGCCTCCGAGACCGGCAAGGAGGTCGTGGAGGAGGCCTTCCGCATCCACGGCGGCTACGGCTACTCGAAGGAGTACGAGATCGAGCGGCTGTACCGCGACGCGCCGCTCCTCCTGATCGGCGAGGGCACATCCGAGATCCAGCGCATGGTGATCGGCCGGAAGCTGCTCGAGCGGCACAAGATCTGAGCGAGTGTCCGCCACCCAGACCAAGGACCTGATCGCCGCCGCCGTCGCGCGCCTGCAGCAGGAGGTGCCGGCGCTCGGCCAACTGAAGCTGGTCGTGAAGCTGGAGCTGCGCGCCCGCGGCGCGGACGCCCCGATCTGGCGCGTGGAGGTGCCAGGGCCGAAGATCGACCGCGACCCCGCCGGGGACGCGCGCATCGAGATCTCGATCGCGCGGCCGGACTTCAACGAGCTCGCCACCGACGGCCGACTGCGGGACTGGGCGCGCGCCTACGAGCGCGGCCAGGTGAACGTCGCCGGCGACGCCGCGGTGACGAAGCTGCTCGGCAACGTGATCCAGCGGCAGCTGGCGCGCGCCCGGGCTTAGAGCCTGTCTCAGACCCTCTCGCGGCCGGAGGCGGCCGTCTCGCGGCGCCAGATCGCCACCCGCGATGCTCGCCGATGCTTCGGCATCGACTGCGCTCGCGTGCGGCGCCTGGCATCCGCGATCCGGCCCCCTCCGACCACGATCGGGTTCTGAGACAGGCTCTTAGGAGCTCGGCGCCTCCAGCACCATCTGCGTGCACGTGAAGAAGGCCGCGACCTTGTCGCCCTTCGACACGCGCACCTCCCACACCTGGGTGCGCCGCCCGATGTGCAGCGGGCGCCCGATCGCCGTGAGCACGTCGCCGGTGGTCGCCGCGGCGAACACGTTCGTCTTCAGCTCGGCCGTGGTGAAGCTGTAGCCCGGCTCGAGGTGGCGGGCCGTGCCCCACGCCGCGACCGTGTCGGCGAACCCGACCCACACGCCGCCGTGCACGTAGCCGAAGGGGTGTAGGTGGCGCTCGTCCACGGTGAGCCGGCCCTCCACCTCGTCGTCCTCGATCGAGATCACCTCGATGCCGAGCTTGCCCGGGAAGCTGCCGGCGATGCGATCGCGGAAGAGCTCGGTTGTGACGGACGGGTTCGGCACGGGGCCCGGGAACTCTATGCCGTCCACCGCCGGCAATACGATCGCGCGCACCTGAGAGGAGGCGGAGGATGGGGAGCGACCGCTTTCGGCGTGCGCTGGACGAGAACGGATCGGATGAGCAACTGGCGGTGGCCGACGTGCTGGTGACAGGCGCCGAGCTGCTGGACAGGCTGGAGGGCCAGACCGAGGAGACGGCCCGGCTGCGCGGCCGGCTCGCGGCGGTGGAGAGCGCGCTCGAGGCGGAGCGCAAGACGCGGCGCCGGCTGGGCCAGTCGCTGGAGGAGGAGCGCGCTGCGCGGCTCGCCGCCGAGACCGGCATCGAGGCCGAGCGCGATGCGCGGATCGCGCTCGAGGAGCAGCTCGAGACCTGCGAGGCGACCGCCGTGAAGCTCCACGAGCAGGTGACGCTGACGTGGGCGCAGCTGAGCGTCGCCGAGCGCGAGCTCGCGTGGGCGCGCAGGCCCGTGTGGCGCAAGGTCTTCCGGCTGCCGCCGGTGGAGGAGGAGGACGCTTAGCTGCGTTCGAGCGCCGCGCCGCCGTCGTAGAGCTTCACCACGCGCACCGCACCCGGCGGGGCCGCGTCCAGGCACAGCTCGCAGAGCACGCACTCGTCGAGGTTCTTCTCGACGATCTCCACGCCGTCCTCGCCGGCGGCGAAGATGTCGACCGGGCAGGCCTCTTCGAGCTTTCGGGCGAGCTCGGCGTCGTCGCGGGCGCCGTCGGCAACGTCCACGCGGATGAACACCCCGTCCATCAGGCCGCCACCGAGATCCGTTGCTTCACGAGGTCGGGGATCTCGGAGATCTCCTCGGCCACCGTGATCCCGACCGACTGGAGGCGGGCGATCTTCTCCGTCGCCGTGTCCTCCTTGCCCTCCACGATCGTCCCGGCGTGGCCGAACGTCATCCCCGGCATCTCGTCCATGAAGCGGCCCGCCATGAAGGCGACGATCGGCAGCTTCGAGCCGGTCTCGGTCACATGCCGCGCGAGCTCGGCCTCCATCCGCCCGCCGGGCTCCGTGTATATGACGATCGCCTCGGTCACGCCGTCCTGCTCGAACAGCGGCATCAGCTCGGCATAGGTCGAGCCGATGATCGCGTCGCCGCCGATCGAAACGGCCGTGGACTGGCCGAGCCCGGCGGCGCTCAGCGTGGAGGACATCTCCGTGGTCATGCCGCCGGAGCGCGAGATCACCCCGACCGGCCCCGGCGTGTAGGACTTGGCGGCGTCCTTGGCCGGCCCGCCGATCCCGCCCATCTTGATCACGTCGGGGACGATGATCCCCAGGCAGTTCGGCCCGATGATGCGGGCGTCGTTAAGGGCCGCGAACTCGACCATCTGCGCGACGTCGCGGCGCGGGATCCGCTCGGTCACGATCACCACCAGCTTCACGCCGTGGGCGATGGCCTCGAATACCGCGTCCTTGGTAAAGGCCGGCGGCACGGTGACGACCGAGCCGTCGATCGGGCCGCCGTGGTGCTCCACCGCCTGGGCGACGGTGTCGAACACGGGCACGCCGTGCACGTCGCGGCCGAGGCGGCCGGGCGTGACGCCGCCCACGATCCTCGCGCCCTTGCCGTAGTCGAGGCATTCGCGGGTGAGGTTCACGGCCTCGCGGCCGGTGATGCCCTGGACGATGAACGTGGTGGTCTCGTCGATGAGGATGCTCATGCCTTCTCCACCGCCCGCCGCGCGGCCTCGTGCAGCGACACGGAGCGGTCGCAGTACTCCACGCCGTACTTCTCGAGGATCTTGAAGCCCTCCTCCTCCCAGGCGCCGGGGATGCGGAAGATGGCGATCTTCTCGCCCGGGTCGTGGCCGAGCTCGAGGCAGGCCTTGATCACCCCGCGGGCCACGATGTCCACACGCGTGTTCGAGACGATCGACATCATCACCGCGATCTTGTCGACGCCCGGCTTCTGGAGCACGAGTTTGGCCAGCCCGCAGGCCTTGCTGACCGACGGGTTGCCGCCGATCTCACAGTAGTTGGCGGGGCGGCCGCCGTGGGCGCGGACCGCGTCGAACAGCGTCAGCGAGCCGCCCCCGGCGCCGATCACGAGGCCGAGATCGCCGTCGAACTCGGTCACGTTCCCGGCCACGCCGCGGTGGTCCATCGAGTCGACATCCTCGCCCGCCAACTCGAAGTCGGTCGGCTCGCGCGCCTGGCGCGTCTCCTCGTCGCCCACGCCCAGCTCCGCGAGTAGCGCCTTCTGGCGCGGGCGCGCCTCGTTCTCCATGTCCATGTGGGCGTCCAGCGCGACGAACGAGCCGTCCTCCAGCTCGCCCAGCGGGTTGATCTCGGCGAGCGTCATGTCGTAGTCGACGAACAGCTGCGCGAGGCGCGCCAGGATGGGGGTGATGCGGGTGAGGCGGCGGCCGGTCACGCCGGTCTGGGCGATGCACTCCTTCGCGAGGTAGTCGGGCGGCGGCATCAGGTTCGAGAAGTGCACGCGGCCGACGTGGTCGGGGTGCTGCTCGGCGACCTCCTCGATGTCGATGCCGCCCATGTCCGAGAAGATCATCACCGGCCGCTTGCGCAGCCCGTCCCAGACAACGCCCGCGTAGTACTCCTGCTTCAGCTCCGCCTTCGGGTCGACCAGCACGCCGCGCGGCATGTGGCCTCCGATCTCGAGACCCAGGATCGCGCCGGCGTGCTCGGCGGCCTCGTCGGCGGAGTCCGCGAACTTCACGCCGCCCGCCTTCATCCGGCCGCCGGTCAGGACCTGCGACTTGATCACCACCGGGCCGCCGATCCGGTGGGCGATCTCGCGGGCCTCCTGGGCGGTTGTCGCGAAGCCGTAGTCGGTGACCGGGATGCCGGCCTTCTTGACGATCGCGCGGGATTCGTACTCGAAGAAGCGCATGGCTAGAGGGCGCGGAACCCTATCGAGTCGGTCAGTGCAGCGTGCGCCCTGACCAGCTCACGGGCGACCGCGGCCGGTGTGTTGAGGACCTCCGCACGCGTGAAGCGCATCACCTCGAGGCCCATCGCCTTCATGGCCCGGTCGCGCACGCGGTCGTCGCGAAACGCGACGTAGCCGTCGTGCGACTGGCGGTCGTCGATCTCGACGACGAGACCGAGGTCCCGCCACAGGAAGTCCACGCGCCAGCGGCCGATTGGGACCTGGCACTCGGGTGCCGGCAGGCCGTGGCGGGCGCACAGCTCGAGGAAGGCCATCTCCACGTCGGCCTCGGTGAGGGCTGCGCCTGGGACGTAGAGGGCGAGCGCATGCCGCAGGCGGGCGTGCTTGCGCGAGCTTTGGGGCGCTCCGTACGATGCTTCCCGCAGCGCCGCCAGGTCGAAGCGGTGGAGGCGCTCTGCCTGCCGCATGACGGATCTGAGTTGTCGGGCGTTCACGGCAGCGGCCAGGTCCAGGATCGTGCGGGCGAGGCCGGTGACGGGGATCGCCAGCCGCGCCGTGACGTCGTCCGGGCCGAATGCGGTGCGGTGTATCTCGATGCCGCGTGGGCCGCGGCGGCCGCCCTGCGTCGGCACCGAGATTTGCGGGCGCGTCGGGACGGCGCGCTCCCAGATCTGCCACAGCGCGGCCGCGCATAGATAGCTGAGCGCCGCGCCGTCGCCGCAGGCGAGCACGGCGGCAAGCCAGCGGCCCTCGCGGGTGAGCGTGGGCCGGCCCACGGCGTAGACACCAAGCCAGATGCGATGAAGGCGGCCATTGCGAACGCGGTGCTTGATCGCCTCGGCGCTCAGGCCGGCGGTCTCCAGCTGAGCCCGGGTGACCAGGCCGTGCTGGCGCTCCGCTACCTCGAGGACCGCCGCGAGCGAGGGGTGATGTCGACTCGTGGGTGCTATAGCACCCATAAGTCGACATCAGGTGCGGTTCGCCCCCGCGTGCGGCCGCGGCCGGGGCCGCGCGGCGGCGCCGGCCTCTACGCGCTCGCCGGCGTGAAGCCGTACGCCTCGGCCAGCTCGGCGTCCTTGCGCGCCAGCATCTCGGCCAGGTCGACCATCACCTTGCATTGCTTCCAGGTGGCGTCGTCCTGCATCTTGCCGTCGATCATGTGCACGCCGCGGCCGTCCGGGATCGCCTCGATCACCTTCTTCGCGAACCGGACCTCCGCGGGGTCGGGCGAGAAGACCTTCTTCGCGATCTCGATCTGGACCGGATGCAGCGACCACGCGCCCACGCACCCGAGCAGGAACGCGGCGCGGAACTGCGCCTCGCAGCCCTGGACGTCCTTGATGTCGCCGTAGGGCCCGTAGAACGGGAGGATGTCGGCGCTCGCACAGGCGTCGACCATGCGCGCGATCGAGTAGTGCCACGGGTCCTGCTGGGCGGTCGCGCGCGGCGCCTCCGGGTCGTCCGGGTCGGGGTCCTCGATCACGCGGTAGCCCGGGTGGCCGCCGCCCACGCGCGTGGTCTTCATGCGCCTGTTGGCCGCCAGGTCGGCCGGGCCGAAGCTCATGCCCTGCATGCGCGGGCTCGAGGTGGCGATCTCCTCGAGGTTCACCACGCCCTGCGCGGTCTCGAGGATCGCGTGGACCAGGATCGGCCGCTCGAGGCCAGCCTTCGCCTCGAGCTGAGCAAGCAGGCGGTCGACGTAGTGGATGTCCCAGGCTCCCTCGACCTTGGGGACCATCACGACCTCGAGCCGGTCGCCGATCTCGGTGACGAGCTGGGTGATGTCGTCGAGCACCCACGGGCTCTCGAGCGAGTTGACGCGCGTCCAGAGCGCCGTGTCGCCGAGCTCCATCTCGCGCCCGACCCGGATCAGCCCCTCGCGCGCGGCGACCTTGCGGTCCACCGGCACGGCGTCCTCGAGGTTGCCGAGCAGGATGTCGACCTGCGGCGCGATGTCGGGCGCCTTGGCGACCATCTTCTCGTTCGAGAAGTCGAGGAAATGGATCATCCGCGAGGGCACCACGGGGATCTCGCGCAGGGGCTCAGGCGCGTCGATCGCGAGCGGCTTGAAGAAGTCATGTGGGTTGCGCATTGGGCGCGGAAGGCTACCTGGCGCGCGGACGACTGAGGCCCGCTGGACCGTTGGTTCGGTGGCATGAAAGCGATCGCCACAAGGGCGCCCCTGCTCCTGCCGGGGGCGCTCGTCGTCTACACCTCCTTCAGCGCGGGGGGCTATTTCGCCGGCACGACCGCCGTTGCGGCGGTCGTCGTTGCCGTCGTTCTCGTGCTCCGCCTGACACTGGCGGAGCGGCCGTTCACCGGGCTCTCCATCCCGCTTGCGGTCGCGGTCGGCGCGCTCGCGCTGTTCGCGATCTGGACGCTGGTCTCCTCGAGCTGGTCCCACGCGCCCGCTCGAGCGTTGCTCGAATTCGACCGCGTCCTGCTCTACCTGCTCGTGCTGGTCCTCTGCGGCTCGTACGAGCGGAGCTCGGGGAACGTGCGCTGGCTCGTCCGCGGCCTGGCCGCCGGCGCCGTGGTGGTCTGCACGGGCGCGCTCGCATCGCGGCTCCTGCCCGATCTCGTGCACACGACCCCGAGCGTGATGAACGAGCGCCTGGGCTGGCCGCTCACCTACTGGAACGCGCTCGGGCTGCTCGCGGTGTTCGGCGGGATGCTCTGCCTCGGGCTCACCTGTGACGAGCGCGAGCCCGCGGTCGGGCGGGTGCTCGCGGCCGCGGGGCTGCCGATCGCGTCGACGACGCTGATGCTCACGTTCTCCCGCGGCGGGTTCGCGGCGGGCGCCGTAGGCCTCATCGTCTTCTGCGTCCTGGCGCGACCGCGGTCCCTGCTCCTCGGCCTCCCGGCCGTGATGCCGCCGCTGCTGGTGGCCGCAGGCCAGGCCTACCGCACCCCCGACATACAGAGCGCGGAGCTCACCACGCGGACCTTCATCGACGCGGGCCACGACGTGGCCCTGGTCGTGGCGGCGTGCATCGCGGCGGCGGCGGTCATGCGTGGCGCGACGCTGCCGCTCGAGCGGCGGTTGCCTCGCCTCGACGCCGTGCCGCGCGCGCGTCTCGCCATGCGCGCGGGAACCGCCGTGCTCCTGATCGTCGCCGTGGCGGCGGCGTTCGGCCCCCTCGATGCTCCGGCACGCGCCGCGCGCCAGTACGAGCGCTTCGTCGACGGCAGCGTGCTCCAGGATCGCGGCGCCGTACGGGAGCGGCTCTACGACCCGGGCAACAACGGCCGCGTCGAGGCCTGGGACGTGTCGTTCGACGCCTTCAAGGACAAGCCCCTACACGGGTACGGCGCCGGCACCTGGCAGCTGCTCTGGGCGGAGAACGGCCCACATCCGTTCCCGATGACGGACGGCCACTCGCTCTACATGGAGGCCCTGGCAGAGCTCGGCTGGGTAGGGGTCGCGCTCCTGCTCTCGACGATCATCGCGATGCTCGGAGCGCTGGTGTGGCGCGTGCGGGATCGCGACCGGACGCTGGCGGCCGGGCTGGTCGCGGCGGCCGCGGCGTGGGCCTTCCATGCCGGGATCGACTGGGACTGGGAGATGCCGGCGATCACGCTGGGAGTGTTCGCGCTCGGCGGGATCGCGCTCGCGGGGATGGAGCCGAAGCTGCTCGCACCGGGGCGCACGCTCCGAGTGGCCGGCGCGGTCGGGCTGCTCGTGCTGGCGGTCACTCCCGCCCAGGTGGCGGTCTCGCAGGTCCGGTTGCGCGACAGCGTCGAGGCTTTCAAGCGTCACGACTGCCCCCGCGCGATCGACAGTGCGATCTCGTCCAGCGACGCGATCGGGTCACGCCCGCAGCCGTTCGAGATCCTCGGCTACTGCGACGCGCGGCTCGGCCGCTACGACCTCGCCGAGCGCATGATGCGCGCCGCAATCAGGCGCGACCCGCGGAGCTGGGAGCTCCACTACGGCCTTGCGATCGTGCGCGCGGCCGGAGGGCACGATCCGCGGCCGGCGGCGCGGCGTGCGCTGCGTCTGAACCCGCGTGGCGCGAGCACGACCGAGCTCGTCGCGGCGTTCCGCACGAGCGACCCCGAAAAATGGAGGAGGCGGGCGCAGAGCGCCCGCCTCCCCGTACGATGAGCGTCCGCGGGCTAGGCGCCGGGCTCGTCGCGCCGCGCACCGCGACGGAGCGCCGCGCCGGTGCCCAGCAGACCGGCACCCACGGCGATGACCGGTATCGCCGCGAGGCCGGTGAACGGCAGGCTGTCGTCGCCTGCGTCCACACTCACCTGCTCTGCGGCCTGCACGCCGGCGGAGCCCGGAGCAACCGCGTCGCTCCCTCCCAGGGTCTGATTCCCGTTCGGCACCTTGCCGTCCGGGGTGGTCTGACCGGGATACTGGGCGCTGCCGGCGCTGTCGCCGCCAGAGATCCCGGAGACCGCCATTCCCACGCCGGTGCCGCTCGTCATCAGCCCCAGCACCAGCACGGCCGTTATGGCCAGTCTCGTTCTCATGAATGCTCCCTTCGGGCGGTTCAGGCGGACACGGGTCCGCGTCATCACCCGGTCGGCCTCGAACGGGGTCAGCTCGGGGCGCTCGGCGCGCAGGAGGTCCTCGATCCGGGCCAGGTCGGGTGAGAGCCGTGAATCGCTCATATCCCCTGATACGAACGAAGCGCCCGATTCCCGACTCCTGGCTCGAGGATCTGTGGCGCGAGCACTCGGGGCTGCTGTTCTCGTTCCTCGCCTATCGCACCGGCGACCGCGAGCTGGCGCAGGACCTCCTCGCCGACGCCTTCGAGCGCGCGGCCCGCGCGCGCAGGCGGTTCGATCCTCGCCGCGGAACGCAGAAGGCCTGGCTCTACGCGATCGCCCTGAACCTCGCGCGGGACCACGCGCGCCGCGAGGCGACCGCCGAGCGCGCGCTCGGACGGCGGGTCACGGAGCCCGATGCCGACGCCCCCGACCGCGCCGCCGTGGTCGCGCTCCACGGCGCCGAGCTCCGTGGCGCGCTCGGGCCGGCGCTGGCGCGCCTGGGCCCCGAGGAGCGGGAGGCGATCGCGCTGCGGTACGGCGCGGACCTCACCGTTCCCGAGATCGCGCGCGTGACCGGCGAGCGGCTCACGACCGTCGAGGGGCGGGTGTACCGGGCGCTGCGGAAGCTCCGCGAGGAGCTGACTCCCGAGCCCGCGACCCGGGCTCCCGCCGCCCGCCGGTGAATAACATCTCGCGCCCCACCATCGACCAGGGAGCCCCATGGCAGACAAAGAGCTGAGGACGGACCAGGCGTCCCGTGAGGCGTCGGGTGCGCGTCCGTATGGTCGCTACCTCGAGGAGTTCGAGGTCGGGGCCGTATACGAGCACTGGCCCGCGAAGACGGTCACAGAGGCGGACGACCACCTGTTCTGCCTCGTCACCATGAACCACCACCCGCTGCACCTGAACGACGTCTACGCCGGCGCGTCGCAGCAGGGCCGCAACGTCGTCGTGGGTCCGCTCGTCTACTCGCTCGCGCTGGGCATGTCGGTGGCCGACGTCTCCGGCAAGGCGATCGCCAACCTCGCCACCGAGGAGCTGTCTCATCCCGCTCCCGTGTTCCACGGCGACACGCTCTTCGCCGAGAGCGAGGTGCTCGACGTGAGGCCGTCGGAGTCCAAGCTCGACCGCGGCGTCGTGCGCGTGCACACCCGCGTGTACAAGCAGGACGGCACGATGGTGGCGGAGTTCAAGCGCGCCGTGCTGGTGCCGCGCCGCGAGCCCGGTTAGGAAGTCTTTATCCGCCCCTGGGGAGCGCTGGTACCTTGGGGACGGAGGCTCGCGCAACCTTGAGACGCTTTGTGATCGCCGCACTGGCCGGGGCAACCCTTGCCGTCGCCGCCCCGGCCGGGGGCGCGTGGGCCCATGGCGGCGTGGAGCACGAGGGCCATCTCTCCGAGGCCCAGCTGTTCGAGCTGGAATCGGAGACGCTCGGCGTGGAGCACGCACGCGAGCACGCGAAGCTGCGAGCGCTCGAGCGCGAGGGCAAGGTGCCCGCGGACGCCGGCAAGGCGCTGCTGCGCTCGTCGGGAACGATCTTCTCGCAGGCGCTCGCGGCGGCGCCCGCGGACGGCGGCCGATGGGAGCCGCCGTTCGACATCCCGGTGATGGCGATCAACGCGGCGCTGCTGCCGACCGGGAAGGTGCTGTGGTACGCGTACCACGTCAATCCGAACCCGATCGCCGGCGGCCCGGACGTGCCAAACACCGCCGAGGCCTGGCTGTGGGATCCGGTCACGGGCCAGACGAAGCAGGTCGACCCGCCGCTCTGGCGCGACCCCGCCGACGGCAAGATGAAGCCGGCGAACATCTGGTGCAGCGGCACGTCGTTCCTGGCGGACGGCCGCGTCGTGGTGGCGGGCGGGAGCCTGGCGTACCGGCGGGGCCCGGACGATCCGCGTGGCCAGACCGAGTTCAAGGGCCTCGACAAGGTCTTCACCTTCGATCCCTTCAGCGAGACGTGGACCGAGCAGCCCGACATGGCGGACGGCCGGTGGTACCCGAGCCAGGCCCGGCTGCCGGACGGACGGACGATCATTTTGAGCGGCCTCGACAAGAGCGGCCGAACGGACATCTACCCGACGAACAAGTCGATCGAAATGTTCACGCCGTCGGACGAGTCGAACCTGCGAGGCGTCGGAACGATCAAGCAGTTCCCAGGTGTTCGCGACGGCGGCGGCATGCCGGGAGAACCGCCGGAACCACCGGACGGCGGTCTCTACCCGCACACCTTCTGGATGCCCAGCGGCAAGCTCATGCTCGCGGGCCCCGACCCGAACGACTCGTGGTACCTGAAGGGCCCCGACCCCAACCGGGAGGATGACCTGCCCGACCCGGACGTCGACCTGCGCTTCCAGTCGGAGGAGATCTCGGACCAGAACCGGCAACGGCTGTTCGGCACCGCGGTGCTGCTCCCGCCGGCGCTCGGGAGTGTGTCGAGCAAGGTCATGCAGCTGGGCGGCTGGAGCGATTCGGCCCCGGTGGCGGACAAGAACACGGCGTCCACCGAGACGATCGACGAGAAGGACATCGGCTCCGGATGGCAGATGGATCCGGACTCGAAGTCGATGAACGTGCCGCGCTCGCACGCGAACACCGTGCTTCTTCCCGACGGCTCGATGGTCGAGGTCGGCGGCGGACACGGAAAGGACCAGAACGACGCGGACGGCAACCAGGAGCAGTGGGAGGCCGATCCCTCCGACAAGGCGGTAGAGCTCTGGAACCCCACGAGCGGCAAGTGGACCATCGGGGCCGCCCAGCAGGAGTACCGCACCTACCACTCCACCGCGCTCCTCCTCCCCGACGGCCGCGTCATCTCGGCCGGCGACGACTACAACGGCGGCTACGACCGCGACACCGCCGAGATCTACGAGCCGCCCTACCTGTTCAAGGGCCCGCGGCCCGTCATCTCGGGCGCGCCCGAGCTCGCCTCGCTCGGCTCGACCGTTCACGTGGCCACGCCGGATCCCAGCCGTGTGGCCCACGCGGCCCTGATCGCCCCCGGCGCCACCACCCATGCCAACGACATGAACCAGCGCTACCTGCCGGTCGAAACGACGCAGGGCAACGGCGAGGTGAGCTTCACGGTCCCGGACGACAAGAACGTCGCGCTGCCCGGCTGGTACATGCTCTTCCTGGTGTCGCCCCAGGGCGTGCCGTCGGTGGCGAGCTGGATCCGCATCGGCCCTCAGGGCACGCCCGCGCCCGGCGAGATCATCGTTCAGCAGCGCACGCTCCCCGGCGACGGCACGCCGTTCAACTTCAGCGGCGCCCCCTTCGCGAACTTCGGCCTGACCAACGGCCAGACCCGCTCGACGATGGTGCTGGCGGGCAAATACGACCTGACCCAGGCGGCCAAGCCCGGGGTGCCGCTCGAGTCGATCCAGTGCGATGACCGCTCCCTGAGCCCAAGCGCTGTCAACGCCGCAGCCCGCAAGGCGACGATCTCCGTCTCGCCCGGCGAGACGGTCCGCTGCACGTTCACGAACGTCCGGCCCGGCCGCGTGACGGTCGCGCAGCGGAGCGAGCCGGCGGCCGCCGGCGCGTTCGCCTTCGGTGGCTCGCTCGGCAGCTTCCAGCTTGCGAACGGGCAGACGCACTCCGGCGCGGTGCACGCCGGGACCTACGCGGTCACGCAGACAGGGCGCTCCGGCTACCGGCTCGTCTCGGTGGCGTGCAGCGACCCAGACTCCTCCGGCTCGGTCGCCGGCCGCAGCGCCACGCTGCGCGTGTCGCCGGGCGAGGCCGTGACCTGCACGTTCCAGTCGCGCGACTCGGCCGGGCCGGGAGTCCGGTTCAAGAAGCTCGACCGGCGCCGGCGCACCCTCTCCGGCACCGCGAGCGACCTCGCGGGCGTCGGCCGGGTGGACGTGGCGCTCGCCCTCAAGAAGGGCAGCCGCTGCCGCTGGTGGTCAACGAAGCGGCGCGGCCCGGCGCGGAAGGCGAAGAGCTGCCGTCGCCCGGCGTTCATGAAGGCCCGCCTCACCGGCGAGGCGACGCGGCGCAGCTGGACCCTCAAACTGCGGCGCGCGCCGGCGCCCGGCCGCTACACGCTGAAGATCCGCGGCAAGGACGGTTTCGGCAACGCCACGACGGTCACGAAGTCCCTGCGGGTCCGCCGGTAGCGGCTACCGCCGCCCGACCCTCAGCACCCAGATCGTCGCCGGGCCGCCTCCGAAGCGCCCGCGCGTCACGCCGGCGCCGACCAGCCGCATCGAGTGCGTCAGCACCAGCGCGCGGTGGCTCGGCGAGCCCAGCCACTGCCGGACAGTCATGCCCACGTCCCAGCGCCGGCCGGTGTGCATCGCGAGCGCCTCGCCGAGCATGCTGAAGCCCGGGCCGGCGTCGATCGTCGCGGCGTGGGCGAACGTGTCGTGGCTCATCAGCCAGTGCGAGAACCGCTGCGACGAGCCCGTCAGCGCGGGAGCCGCCCGCATCGGCCGCAGGCCGTGGTCGGCGCGCGCCTTGTTGACGGCGTCCACCATGCGGTCGACCGCGTCGTCGTTCGGCGCCGCGGCAGCGGCGGGGACGGACCACATCAGCACAGCGACCGCAGCCATCCATAGCGCGCGACGAGTCCGGGGCACCGGATCTCCTCTCTTATCGGCCTACGGGGTTAGCTGACGGGCTCGCGCCAAGAGACGGCGCGTCGCCGGCGGAAGCCGGCGATTCGCCCCGAGATAGGTGGGTCCCCCGTTCGCGACGGGTGAGAAGACCCGCCGCGATTCGGCAATTTCGATTCGGGCGGCGGAATGTCTAGCAGGTCCGTCGTACGGAAAGCGCTCAGTCGGCCGCCATGAAAGCCGCCACGCGCTCGCACTCCGCTTCGAGCGTGTGCGCGCGGGCGCGCGGGAGCCCGCCGCGCGCCAGCCGCTCGCGCAGCGACGGCTCGGCCGCCAGCCGCTCCAGCGCGGCCGCCGCGGCCACCGGGTCACCCGGCTCCACCAGCAGCGCGTCCTCGCCGACCGCGTCCGCGACCCCGCCCACCGCGGTGGCCACAACCGGCAGCCCGGCGGCGAACGCCTCGAACAGGATCTGCGGCACACCCTCGGTCCACGAGACGTGCAGCAGGGCGTGGCTCTCGCGGTAGAGCTCGCCCAGCCCGGACCCCAACGGCAGGTAGCCGCGCAGCTCGACGCGCTCGCCCACGCCGAGCTCGGCCACACGCGAGCGCAGCTCGCCCTCGAGCGGGCCCTCTCCGCAGACCACGAGGCGCCACCGGTCGCCCAGCGCGGCGAGCACGTCCGCCAGCATCAGCGGGTTCTTCTCCGCCTCGAGCCGACCCACGCTCAGGGCGGTCAGCGGGCCCTCCCACGACCGAGCAGGCGGCTCGGCGGGCACGTCATCCGCCCGCACGAGCGACACCGAGATCGAGAGCAGCCGCCGCGCGGACGCGTAGCGCCGCGCCAGGTCCGGCCCCACGACGATCACGGGGCAGCGCCGGGCGAGCAGCCGGTACGAGGCCTCGAGCGCGTCCGCCGCGACGTGGAACGAGCGACGCTCCGGATGCCGCGTGCGCGCGTAGCGGGGCAGGTCCTGGCGCACGCCGAGGAACACGCGCCGCCGCGCGCCGGCCGCCAACGCCGCGAAGGCCAGGCACAACGGGTGCGGGCCGAGCAGCCAGACGGCGTCCACGCCGGGCAGGACGCCGCGGAAGGCGCGCGCGGAGCCCGACATCGCGCGCGCGGCGTGCAGCGGGTGGGACAGGCGCTCGTAGTGGGGCAGCGGCACGAACTCGACCTCGTCCGGCACGCGGTAGTGCGAGCGCTCGGAGCGGCCCTCCTCGGGGTGCATCCGCCCCAGCAGCACGAGCCGGTCGACCCGGCGGGCGAGCTCGCCGAGGAACAGCACGAAGGCCCGCTCGGCGTACACGGCGCCGGCCTCGCGGCGGTACGGGTAATCGGTGTAGACGGCCAGCCGCATCAGCGCGCGAGGCGCGCGAGCGCCCGGAGCGGCGGCCCGAAGCGCGCCGAGCCGGCGAGGAACCCGAAGCCCCAGCTCAGGTGCATCACCGCCAGCACGACCGGAACGGCGGCGGCGTCCGATCCCGAGGCCGACCGCGCGGCGCCCGCGCCGGCGCCGGCCAGGGCGAGCGCGTAGACAAGGAGCCCGGCGCGCGCCGCCCGCCCCGGCCGCCCGGGCAGCAGCGCGCCGACGGCGCACAGCGCGACCCCTGGCGCGAGCAGATGCGTCCGGCGCATCGAGTCCGGATGGCGGCCGCTCGTCTTCGCCCGGTACATCCCGTAGCGCCAGTACTGGCGGGCCAGCAGCCGCAGGCTGTCCCGCGGCACGTACTCGGCCGCCATCTGCGGGACGCACACGAGCCTGCCGCCGTCGTCGCGGATGCGCGCGGCCAGCTCGGCGTCCTGGTTCTGGGGCCAGCCCTCGTCCCAGCCCCCGTAGCGGTCGAGCGTGGACCGCCGCCAGACCCCCGTGAAGCCGCTGTCGACCTCGATCTCCCCGCCCGAGGCGTGCCTGAACCCGACCCCGCCCGTGCCGAGCTTGCTGTCGAGCGCCAGCGCCACACGGCGCGACCACGTGCCCTCGCCGCGCGCGATTTGGGGACCGCTCACGTGGGCGACGTCCCCGCGGCGCAGTCGCTCGACCCCGCGCGCGAGGTAGTCGGGCGGGTAGAGCGTGTGCGCGTCCATCCGCGCCACGAACTCGCCGCGCGAGGCACGCAGCCCGACGTTCAGCCCGTTCGGCGTGCGCCGCGCCGGGTTGTCGAGCACGCGGACGCGGTCGTCGGAGCGCGCGAGCTCCTCGAGGATCGAGCGCGTGCGGTCGGTCGACGCGCCGTCGATGAACACCAGCTCGACCGTCCCGTCGAAGCGCTGCGCGCGCATCGACGCGACCGCCTCGCGCACGTGCTGCTCCTCGTTCAGCACCGGGATGAGCACGCTCACGTCGACGTGCTCTGAGGCCACGCCGCGCTACCGGCTGACGAGGCTCGTGGCCTCGCCCAGGATGAAGTCCTCGGCCGGCGTCTCGAGCTCGACGTCCGCGCGCTCCCCGAAGACGGCGAAGGTCTGGAGGAGGATCAGGAAGTCGAAGAGGATCGAGCGCCGCTTTATGTAGTAGAGGTCGTGGCAGATCTTCCACGCGGTGCCGACCCGGCTGCCCGCGTAGCCGCAGCGCACCTGCGCCCAGCCCGTCACGCCCGGCTTCACGAGCGAGCGGCGCTCGTAGTAGGGCACCACCCGCGCCAGCTCCTCCACTAGCTGCGGCTGCTCCGGCCGCGGCCCGACGAGCGTCATGTCGCCGCGGACGACGTTGAAGAGCTGGGGCAGCTCGTCCACGTGCGTCTTGCGCAGGATGCGCCCGACCGGCGTGATCAGCTCGTGCTTGGGCAGCTTGTCCATCAGCTCGGGCGCGTCCGGTCGCATCGTGCGCAGCTTGAGGATGTCGAACTCGCGGCCCTGCTCGCCCACGCGCGTCTGGCGGAAGAAGATCGGCCCGCGGTCGCCCAGCTTCACGCAGATCGCCGCGATGATCACGAGCGGCAGCGCGACCAGGATCGTCGCCGGCAGCGCCACCAGCAGGTCGAGCATCCGCTTGGACGCCGGCGAGGTGGGCGAGTAGCGCGGGTGCATGATGCACTGGAACCAGGCCGAGTTGATCTGGCCGATCGGCACGTGCCCGAGCACGTCCTCGTAGAAGGCGCTGGCCTCGAGCATCCTGACCGGCAGGTCGAGGCAGGCGTCCGCGGTCTCCTCGAACACGTGCAGCCGCGGGTTGTCCGGCCCCACCGCCAGCAGGTCCACGCCGATCACCTGCACGATGTCCCGCACCTCGTTCAGGTCGCCCAGCCAGACCACCATGTCGGTCGGATGCTCGCCCGGGTCCGGCGGCGACTCCGGCCCGACGTAGCCGATCACGACGTAGTCGCGCACGCGCAGCTGGCGCATCTCGCCGGCGAGCTTGCGGGCGAGGTCGCGCGACCCGATCACGGCCAGCCTGATCGGCCGGTCGGCGTTGAAGCCCGCCTCGAGCCACATGCCGAGAGCGACGATCAGCCACGCCCCGATCACGCACGGCACGGCCGACGAGAGAGTGAAGTCCCAGTCGTCCACGAGCCCGGGCAGCAGCGCGATCGCCACACCGACGGCGGGCAGCGCGAAGCGGAGCACCAGGCGCGCCACCGGCATCAGGTGCAGCGGCGAATGGTGCGGGAAGAGCCCGGCCGCGCTGACCGCCACGCCGCCCGCCACGAACAGCGCGATGCCGATGCCGTCCTCGCGCGCGAGCGCGATCCCGGCGGTGACGGCGGCCGGCGCCACGATGAAGATCACCCGCTCGTAGAGCATCTGCGCGTCCCGCGCGGTCATCTTCGGCTGAGGGCCGAAGGGGACCGGCTTGCGCGTCGGCCGGCGCGCCGCGCGCCGAAGCCCGACCTGCGCCCCCACGAGCCCGATCGCGATCGCCGCGAACGCGATCCACGACACCAGCGGGGGCAGAGAGAGGGCTGTGATCAACGGAGGTCCAAGCGCGGTTTCTATCCGGTTATCGGCATGCGAACCGGAGTCGTTGACCGGATCCGCAGGGGGGTGAAGACCGTCACGGGCCCTGTCATAGTAGGCCCATGACCCCCCGGGACTCGGGCGGAACGGGCGTCCGCCAGGGCGAGGCGACCCACTGGCGGCGCCCGCGGGACGAGCAGCCGAGCCTCAACCGATACCTGCAGATCCTGCGCGAGCGCTCGCGGCTGATCGCGATCACGATCGCGGCGACGTTCGCCGTGGCCGTGCTCTACCTGCTGGTCGCGGACAAGCAGTACCAGGCCGAGGCAGATCTGCTCGTGACGCCGGTGGCAAGCGACCAGGCGCCGACCGGGCTGCCGCTCCTGATCCAGTCGAACGACCCGACCCGCGACGTGGAGACCGCCGCGCGCCTCACGACCACCCGCGACGTCGCGCGTCGCGCCGCCGTGCTGGTGCCGGGCGACCAGGACGAGGACGAGCTGCTCGGCATGGTCGAGGCGGCGCCGGTCGCACAGAGCAACATCGTCGCGATCACGGCCACGGCCGACTCGCCCGAGCTGGCGGCGCAGGTCGCCAACGCGTTCGCCGTGTCCCTGGTGAGGGACCGCACGCAGCAGCTGCACCGCGCGCTCGACCAGGTGATCGCCAACCTGCGCCAGCGGCTCGAGTCGCAGAGCGCGAACACCGAGGAGGGGATCCAGCTGCGCACGCAGCTCTCGCAGCTCGAGACGCTCCGCGCCGGCCCCGACCCGTCGATCCGGCTCGAGACCAGGGCCACGCCGCCCGACGGACCGTCGGCCCCCAAGCCGTTCCTGACGCTCGCGGCGGGCCTGGTGGCGGGCCTCGTGCTCGGCATCGGCGGCGCATTCGCACTGCACTCGGTCGATCCGCGCCTGCGCCGCGAGGAGCAGCTGCGCGAGCTCTACCAGCTGCCGATCCTCGCCCGCATCCCGAAGGAGACGCGCGCCCGGACCGCCACGCTGGGGCGGCGGATCCTGCTCATCGGGCCGCGGCGGAAGCGGCGCAAGGCGCTCGGCCCGGGCCAGCTGTCGCCCGCCACGCTCGAGGCGTACCGCACGCTCCGGACCATGCTCGCCGCCACCCATCCCACCACGCGCGGCGCCGGCCGCTCGGTGCTCATCACGGGGCCGTCGCCCTCGGAGGGCAAGACCACGACCGCCATCAACCTCTCGGCCTCGCTGGCGCTCGGCGGTCACCGGGTGATCCTGATCGAGGCGGACTTCCGGCGCCCGACCGTCGGCGAGGCGCTCGGAGTGCGGCCCGCGATCGGCATCGGCAAGGTGCTGCTCGGCACCGAGAAGCTCGAGGACGCGCTCGTCCCGGCCGACCCCTTCGGCGACAAACTCCGGCTGCTGCTCGTCGACCACGCCGACGAGTGGCTGCCCGAGGTGCTCTCGCTGCCCACCGCCGGCGCGCTGCTCGACGAGGCGGGCGCGCTCGCCGACTACGTGGTGATCGACTCGCCGCCGCTCACCGAGGTGATCGACGCGCTGCCGCTCGCGCGCGAGGTCGACGACGTCGTCGTGGTCGTGAGGCTCGGGGGCAGCAACCTGACGCAGCTCGCCCGCCTCGGCGACCTCCTCGCCCAGAACGGCATCGAGCCGAGCGGGTTCGTGGTCGTCGGGGTCGGGCGCTCGGAGAAGGAGACGTACTACCTCTCGGCGCAGCGGGAGCGCATGTCCGCGTACGCCCGCGGCTTCGAGGACGTGGAGGAGGAGCCGGACCCGCGTACCGGCTCCGTCCGCAGCTGACCGCCAACGCCGACCTCACCAACCGGATCGCGCTCGCCACGATGGTGGCGGGGGGGATGGCCCTCGGACTGCTGGCGGGCGTGGAGCCGAGGTATGCGCTCGTCGTCGCGTTCGGCGTCGTGTTCGTGCTGCTGTTGCTGCAGAGCCTGGCCGCGGGCCTCGCCGCGTTCGCGGTCGTGTCGTTCCTCGACCTGCTGCCGATCGGCGGCGCCGCCGTGACGATCCCGAAGGCGGCCGGCCTGCTGCTGGTGGTCGCCTGGCTCGCGACGCTCGCCACCCGGCGCGAGACGACGCGCGACTTCTTCGGCGATCACCCCTACATGACGTACGTTCTGTTGCTGTTCCTCGCGTGGGCCGCCGCGAGCCTGCTGTGGGCGGAGAGCGTGGGGGCCGGGGCCGAGGCGGTGTACCGCTACGCGCTCAACATCCTGCTGTTCCTGGTCGTGTACACGGCCGTCGGGAACCGTCGCGAGGCGATCCTGGTGGTCGGGGCGTTCCTGCTCGGAGCGCTGATCTCGGCGCTGTGGGGGATCGCCTTCCCGGTGCCGCCGGAGTCGCCCGACGACATCGCTCGGCTCAGCGGCGCCGGGGTGGAGGCGAACGAGCTGGCCGCCGTGCTGGTCGCGTCGATGGTGCTCGCCACGGCGTTCGCGGCCTGGAAGGGGGCGCCGCTGGTGCGGATCATGGCGCTCGGCATGATCGGGCTCTGCGTGTTCGGCGTGATCCTGTCGTTCTCGCGCGGCGGGCTCGTGGCGCTGGGGGTCGCGCTGATCGCCGCGGTGGTACTCGGCGGGCGCTGGCGGCTGGCGGCCGCGACGTTGCTGGTCGCGGTGACGGTCGGCGTAGCGGGCTACTTCGCGCTCGTCGCCACGCCGCAGGAGCGCGAGCGCGTCACCACGGTCGGCGGCGGCACGGGCCGCTCGGACATCTGGGCCGTCGGGTGGCGGATGGTCGAGTCGAGCCCCACGAACGGCATCGGGGTGGGGAACTTCCCTGTCACCTCGGTGCACTTCCTGCTCGAGCCGGGCGCGCTGCTGCGCGACGAGTTCATCGTCGACGAGCCGAAGGTGGCCCACAACATCTACCTGGAGGTGCTCGCCGAGCTCGGCGTGGTGGGGCTCGCCATCTTCGTGACGATCCTCGGGTTCGGCGTGGTGAGCGCCGTGCGGGCGGCGCGCGCGTTCGGCCGCTGCGGCGACCTCCGGATGGAGCTGCTCGCGCGCGCCGTCGCGGTGGCGCTGCTGGCGCTGCTCGCGGCGGACTTCTTCGTCTCGGAGCAGTTCTCCAAGCAGTTATGGCTGCTGCTCGCGCTCGGGCCGTCCCTGCTGCGGGTCGCGCGCGCCCAGGAGGCGCTGGTCGCCGAGGAGGACGAGGAAAGCGCGCGGGCGCCGATCGGGCCGCCCGTGCCCGCGTATGGCTGACGCGCGCGCCGCCCGGCGGCCGCGCGTGCTCATGCTGGTCGACTCCCTCTACGACGGCACCGGCGGCGCCGAGCGGTTCGCCGTCGGGCTGGCGTGCGCCCTGCCGCGCGACAGGTTCGAGGTGTCGATGTGCGTCACTCGCACGGCAGAGGGCTACCTGCCTCGCCAGCTGGCGGAGGCCGGCGTGGGGCTGCTCGTGCTCGGCCGCCGGGGGCGCGCGGACGTGCTGCGGTTCCGGCGGCTGGCCGCGTATCTGCGGCGCGAGCGCGTGGACGTGCTCCACTGCCACAAGTTCGGCTCGAACGTGTGGGGCACGGTCATCGGGCGGGCGTGCCGCGTGCCGGTCGTGGTCGCGCACGAGCACACCTGGTCCTACGAGGGGCAGCCGCTGCGCCGCCTGCTCGACGGCTTCCTGATCGGGCGGCTCGCGTCGGCGTTCGTGTCGGTGTCGAACGCGGACCGCGAGCGGATGATCGAGATCGAGAGGGTGCCGGCGCGGAAGACGGTGACGATCCCGACCGGGTACGTGCCGCGACCCGACGAGGCGGTGGGCGACCTGCGCGGCGAGCTGGGGATACCGGCGGACGCGCCGACCGTCGGCACGATCGGGCAGCTTCGTCCCCAGAAGGCGCTGGAGGTGCTGATCGAGGCGTTCGCGGGTGTCGGCGATCCCTCCTCGCACCTGATCGTGGTCGGCGACGGGCCGTCCCGGGAGGAGCTCGAGCGCCGGGCGGACGCCGCCGGAGTGGGGGAGCGCGCGCACTTCCTCGGCACGCGCGTGGACCTGGCAACCGTGTTCGGCGGGCTGGACGTGGCCGCGATGAGCTCCGACTTCGAGGGCCTGCCGCTGTTCGCGTTCGAGTGCATGGCCCACCGGACGCCGCTCGTGGCGACGCGCGTCGGCGGGCTGCCGGACCTCGTGTCCGACGGCTCGACGGGCGTCCTGGTGCCGCCGCGCGACCCGGCCGCCCTCGCCGTCGCGCTCCGGACGCTGCTCGCCGATCCCGGCCTGCGCGAGCGGATGGCCGCCGCGGCCGCCGAGCGGCTGCCGGAGTTCACGATGGAGGCGGTGGCCGCGCGGTTCGCCGACCTCTACGACAAGCTGCTCGCGTGCGCCGGCTCCTGAGCACGGACTTCTCGCAGCCCGCCGGGTCCCACGTGGTGGCGGGCGAGCTGCGCGGCTACTACGTGGACTTCCGGGTGAAGGCCGAGTCGCCGGAGTGGCCGCCCGTGGAGCTGCAGCCGCTCGACCGCCAGCTCCACGTGGACGTGATCCAGTGGGGGCTGGGGGCGTGGGAGCACTACCTGGAGACCGGGAGCGAGGAATGGCTGCGGGCCGCTCTTGCCGTCGCCGAGCACCTGCTGGCGGCTCAGGACGGCTCCGGTGGCTGGGTGCACCGGTTCGCGTATCCGCACACGTTCCCGCTGGCGGCGCCGTGGCTCTCGGCGATGGCGCAGGGCGAGGGGGCAAGCCTGCTCGTACGGCTGTGGCGCGAGACGGGCGAGGAGCGGATGCTGGACGGCGCGGTGGCCGCGCGGCTGCCGCTGCTGCGCCCGGTGGCGGACGGCGGCGTGCAGGCGGCGCTCGGCGGCGGGCCGTTCCTCGAGGAGTACCCGACCGACCCGCCGTCCTATGTGCTGAACGGGGCGATCTTCTCGCTGTGGGGGTGCCTTGATCTCTTCTTGGCGACCGGCGACGAGGAGATGCGGGCGCTGTTCGAGGAGGGTGTCGATGCGTTGAGCTCGTGCCTGTCGCGGTGGGACACCGGATGGTGGTCGCGCTACGACCTCTTCCCGCACCCCGTCCGGAACATCGCGAGCGAGGCGTACCACGCGCTGCACGTGACGCAGCTGCGCGCGCTCGACCTGACCGCGCCGCGGCCGGCGCTGCGCTCGATGGCGGACCGGTGGGAGGCCGCCGCGGCCTCGCGCGTGAACCGGGCGCGCGCGTTCGGGTGGAAGGTGGCGTTCCGGCTGGCCGTGCCCCGCAACCCGGCGCTCGCCCGGCGGCTGCCGTGGGTGCGGTGAGCGGCCCGCTCGTCCTCTGCTACCACGCCGTCAGCGAGCGCTGGCCCGCGCCGCTGTCGGTCACGCCGGAGCGGTTCGAGTGGCAGCTCGAGTCGCTGGTGCGGCGCGGGTACCGAGGCGCGAGGTTCTTGGACGTGGCACTCGGCCGCGCCGACGGGCGGGCGCTCGCGGTCACCTTCGACGACGCGTATCGCTCGGTCCTGGAGCTCGCGCTGCCGATCCTCGAGCGGCTCGGTTTGGTCGGCTCGGTGTTCGCGCCGACCTCGTTCGTGGGCTCGGCGGGCCCGATGGCGTGGCCGGGGATCGACCAGTGGCTCGGCGGGCCTTTTGAGCCCGAGTTGCGGTGCCTCTCCTGGGAGGAGCTGGGCGAGCTGCGGCGGCGGGGCTGGGAGGTCGGGTCGCACACGCGGACGCACCCGCGGCTGACCGGGCTGGGCGACGCGGAGCTGCGCGAGGAGCTGGCCGGCTCGCGCGACGAGTGCGAGCAGGGGCTCGGCGAGAGCTGCGCGACGCTCGCCTACCCGTACGGCGACTGGGACGAGCGCGTGGCGCGGGCGGCGGGCGATGCCGGGTATGCGGCGGCCTGCACGCTGCCGGCGCGCTTCCACGGAGCGGCGCCGCTCAGCTGGCCACGGGTGGGGGTGTACCACGCCGACTCCGACTGGAGGTTCAGGCTGAAGGTCTCGCCGCTGGTGCGCCGCGCGCGGGCGACGCCGCTGTGGGACCGCCTAGGCGCGCTCCGCTCAGGGACGAAGCCGCAGCGACAGGACGCGTGAGGCGCCGCGCCCGGGCGCGAGCGCGCGGAGGCGGAGCGGGCCCTTCTTGGCGCTTCGGCCGCGCACGCGCCAGCGGGCGGCGAAGCGGGCGTCGTGAGGGATGGCCGCCGCGATCGTCCGCCAGCGACCGCCGGCGGTCCTGACCTGGACGAGCACGCGCGAAGCGCGGCCACGGACCCGGCCGGAGAGGGTGAGGCGGTCGCCGGGCGAGACGCCTGAGATGGAGAGCGTGAGGGGGCGCCGTGTGCCGCGGCGCCCGCGGGCGGCGCGGCGGCGCGGGGAGGGGCCCGCGCGGAGCCCCGGGGAGCCGCCCGCGCGTAGCCCTCGTACCGAGCTCTCCGTGTGGACGGCCGGCGCCGCCGTTGCCGGATTTGGCACTGAGGGAGGGCCGCCCGGCGGCTCCGCGCCCGGCGGCTCCGGACCCGGCTGCTCCCCGCCCGTTCCCGGCTCCTGCCCGCCCGCCTTCGGCCCCGTTCCGCCCGCCGGCTCTTCCTCCGCGCCCGCTTCCCGTGGTCCCGGCACGCCGGTCGCCCATGCCCCCAGCAGCGTGGCGCACGGGCTTCCCGGAGCGAGCCGGAAGTCGTGGTTCGCCGAGTCCGCGTAGCGCGGGTCAGCCGCGGTGTTCGCGGTCGCCGTGTATCCCCCCTCGCTCGCGTCGATGCCCGCGCTCCCGAAATCGGTCCGGGCGCTGCCCCACAGGCAGTTCCCCGTGAGGGTGTTCCCGGAGCCCTTCGGATTCCCGTCCGGGTACCAGCTCTCCACGTTGAACCGGAGCTTCGACCGCGTGATCGTGTTCCCGTGCACGCTCGTTCCCGACGACGCGTACCCGCCCTCGCCCGAGAAGATGATCCCGCTGCCGTTGCCGTCGATGACGTTGCCGGCGATCTCCGTGCGCTGCGCGTCGGGGTAGAGCTGGATGCCGCGGTCGGCGTTGTCGTAGATCCAGTTCCCGACGATCCGCGCGTCGTCGGCGCCCTCGACGTAGATGCCGTGGTCGTGGTTGGCGGCCGGCAGCTTGCCGCAGTCGTGGATGCGGTTGCGCTCGATCAGTGGGCGGACTGCGCGGCCGTAGCTCGCGGAGTTGTCGGCATCGGAGGCGCCAAGCACGAAGCAGATCGCGGTGTGGCGGTTCGTCACGTCGTTGTTACGGAACGTCACGTCCGCGGCGTTGACCGTCGGCGAGGGCAGGTTGCCGGCGTTGCGGCCGTCGAGCCAGAGGTCCTCGAACGTGACGTCGTCGGCGCCCTTCTTCACCCAGAGGCGGCCGACGACGGTTGCCCGCTCGCCCGGCCAGCCGCGGACCGTGACCGGCCGGCCCGGGAGTCCGCCGTGGGCGACGGTCACGGACTGCTGGTAGGTGCCCTCGCGCAGGCAGCCCGTGTCGCCGGGCCCGAGGGAGTCGATCAGTCTCTGTGCGGTCCGGAAGGGCGCCGCCTCGGTACCGGGCCCGGCGTCCGAGCCGGCGGGGGAGGCGACGCGCGTGCAGTCGGGAGCATCCGCGCGCGCGGGAGACGCAAGGGAGCCGGCGACCAAGCACGCGGCGACGAGGCACGCGGCAGCCATCGCGACGAAGGTCGCGGCGCGGGCGGCGCGACCCGCTCGCGTGGCGCGGCCGGCGCGACCCGTTCGCGCGGCGAGGGCGGCGGCGTGCATGATGCGTTGCATCGGCGCCGGAGACGCCGCGCTGACCGCGGCGCCGCCGGGCTGGACCGGCGTCCATGGCCGGTCCTACATGCGTCCACGGGTCCGCCGGCGCGCTTGACCTGGG
>DASXAA010000112.1:0-7466 GCA_036407035.1 Thermoleophilaceae bacterium
CGGTGAGCCCGGTGTGGGCGATCTCCTTGTCAACCAGCGCCCGCGGGATCACGCCGGTCGCCTCGCCGCCCGCGGCGAGCACGGTGTCGGCGAGCAGCCCCATCAGCCCGACGTGCGCGCCGCCGTACACGAGCCCGATGCCCTCGCGCACGAGCAGCCGCGCGACCTCCTCGGTCGCCTCGGCGTAGGCCGGCCGGGCGCCCGGGCTCGACCCGCAGAAGACGCAGATCCGCCGCATCTAGAGAAAGGGCGTCCCCGGGAGCTCGGGCGCGTCGCGGCCGGTGAGCCAGCGCAGCACGCTCGCGCCCACGTCCGCGAGCGGCCCGTCGTGGCGGCGGCCGCCGTCGCCGGCGAACCGCGCCAGCAGCGGCGCGTACTCGCGCGTGTGATCGGTGTGCGGGGCGTCGGGGTCCACGCCGTGGTCGGCGGTCAGCACGAGCAGGTCGTCGTCGTGCAACAGCTCCAGCCACCCCGCCACCGCCGAGTCGATCTCCCGCAGCGCCCCGTGAAAGCCCTCCACGTCGTGGCGGTGCCCGTACACCTGGTCGGTCTCCACCAGGTTCACGAACACGAGGCCGGAGTCGAGCTCGCGCAGCAGCCGCGTGGTCGAGGCGATCCCCTTGGCGTTGGTGGCGCCGTCGTGCTTGACGTCGATGCCGACGCCCGCGAAGAGATCGCGGATCTTGCCGACGGCGTGGACCGCCACCCCGGCCTCCTGCAGCTCGTCGAGGTACGAACGGCCGGGCGGCGGCGCCGCGTAGTCGCGCCGGCCCTCCCGCCGGTGGAACGAGCCGAGCTCCCCCTCGAACGGCCGGGCGATCACGCGGCCCACCGCGTGCTCGCCCTGCATCACCTCGCGCGCCGCCTCGCAGGCCGCGTACAGCTCGGGCTCCGACAGCCGGTCCACGTGCGCCGCGAGCTGGAGCACCGAGTCGGCCGACGTGTAGAGGATCACCTCGCCGGTCTCCAGGTGGTGCGGCCCGAAGTCCTCGATCACGTCGGTGCCGCTGTACGGCCGGTTGCAGCAGAAGCGCATGCCGGTCGCATCGGTCAGCCGCTCGACGACCTCGGGCGGGAAGCCGTCGGGGTAGGTCGGGAGCGGGTAGGGGGGCACGACCCCCATCAGCTCCCAGTGACCGGTGGTGGACTCCTTGCCCGGCCCCAGCGGGTGGAGCCGGCCGTGCAGCACCGGGTGCTTCGCCGGCGGCACGCCCTCGAGCGGCAGGATCGAGCCGAGCCCGAGCCGCCCCAGGGTGGGCAGGTCGAGCCCGCCCGCGCGCTCGGCGAGATGGCCGAGCGTGTTCGAGCCCTCGTCGCCGTAGTCCGCGGCGTCCGGCAGGGCCCCCACGCCGCAGGCGTCCAGAACGATCACCGCCGCACGCCGCATTGCAGGCAAGTATGTCGTCGTCATACTCATGCTGTGATCCGTCGGCTTCCGCACGTGGACCGGGTCGGGATCGAGGAGCGCGCCGCGACGCTCGGCAAGCGCTCGATCAAGACGACCGCGAAGCAGCAGGGGATCCGTTTGGCGGTGTCGGTGGTGGACCTGACCACGCTCGAGGGCGCCGACACCCCCGGAAAGGTCCGGAACCTGTGCGCCAAGGCGGTCTGCCCGGCGCCGACGATGCCCGAGATCCCGTCGTGCGCGGCCGTGTGCGTGTACCCGGCGCTCGCGGGCGTCGCGCACGAGGCGCTCGAGGGAACCGGCGTGAAGACCGCCTCGGTCGCCACCGCGTTCCCGTCCGGGCAGGCCTCGCTGGAGGTCAAGCTGCGCGACGCCGAGGACGCGGTCGCGGCGGGCGCCGACGAGGTCGACATGGTCATCTCCCGTGAGGCGTTCCTCGCCGGCGACGACGCTCGCGTGCAGGAGGAGATCGTGCGCGTGAGGGAGGCCTGCGGCGACGCCCACCTGAAGGTGATCCTCGAGACTGCGGAGCTGGGCTCGTACGACCACGTCCGCCACGCGTCGATGCTCGCGATGGAGGCGGGCGCCGACTTCATCAAGACCTCCACCGGGAAGGTGTCGGTGGGCGCAACGCCCGGCGTGGTGCTCGTGATGCTCGAGGCGATCCGCGACTACGCGGAGCGCACCGGGCGCGCGGTCGGGATGAAGGCGTCCGGCGGCGTCTCGACGAGCAAGGCCGCGCTCCACCGGCTCGTGCTCGTGAAGGAGACGCTCGGCGACGAGTGGCTGACGCCCGACCGCTTCCGGATCGGCACCTCGTCGCTCCTGAACGACCTGCTGATGCAGTACCAGAAGACCCAGTCCGGCCGGTACGCGCGACCGGAGGACTTCTCGAAGGAGTGACCCCGTGACCACCGCCGACGCCCGCACCCGCATCGTCTGGGACTACGCGCCAGCGCCCGAGTCGCCCGACCACGTGCGGCTGCGCGACAGCTACGGCGTCTTCATCGACGGCGACTTCCGCGACCCGCTCGACGGCACGCGCGTGCCGAGCGTCAGCCCGGCGACCGAGGAGCCGGTGGCGGAGGTGACGTTCGCGGGCGAGCAGGACCTGAAACGCGCCCTGGAATCGGCGCGCGCGGCGCAGCCCAAATGGGCCGCGCTCAGCGGCCTCGAGCGCAGCAAGTACCTCTACCGCATCGCGCGCGTGATCCAGGAGCGCGCGCGGGAGCTGGCCGTGGTCGAGTCGATGGACGGCGGCAAGCCGATCCGCGAGTCGCGCGACGTGGACATCCCGCTCGCCGCCGCGCACTTCTTCCACTACGCCGGCTGGGCCGACAAGCTCTCCTACGGCCTCGGCGGCCGCGAGGTCGCGCCGCTCGGCGTGGTCGCGCAGATCGTGCCCTGGAACTTCCCGCTGCTGATGGCGGCCTGGAAGCTCGCGCCGGCGCTCGCGTGCGGCAACACGGCGGTGCTGAAGCCGGCCGAGACCACGCCTTTGAGCGCCCTGCTGCTGGCCGAGATCTGCCAGGAGGCGGAGCTGCCGCCGGGCGTGGTGTCGATCGTCCCCGGCGACGGCGCCACCGGCGCGGCGCTGGTGCGCGCCGAGGGCGTAGACAAGGTCGCCTTCACGGGCTCGACCGCGGTCGGTAAGGACATCCAGGCCGCGCTGGCGGGCCGCGGAGTGCCGCTCACGCTCGAGCTCGGCGGCAAGTCGGCGAACATCGTGTTCGAGGACGCCGCGCTCGACCAGGCCGTCGAGGGGATCGTCAACGGCATCTTCTTCAACCAGGGGCACGTGTGCTGCGCGGGCTCGCGGCTCCTGATCCAGGAGAGCGTCGCCGACACCGTGGTCGGCAAGCTGTGGGAGCGGATGGGCCGCCTGCGCCTCGGCGACCCGCTCGACAAGAACACCGACGTCGGCGCGATCAACTCCGCCGAGCAGCTCGAGCGGATCGAGGAGCTGGTGTCCGCGGGCGAGGGCGAGGGCGCCGTCCGCCGCTCGGTGGCGTGCGAGCTGCCCGAGCGCGGCTACTGGTTCCCGCCGACGATGTTCACCGAGGTCTCGCCCGCGCAGCGGATCGCGGTGGAGGAGATCTTCGGCCCGGTCGTGACGATCCTGACCTTCCGCACGCAGGCCGAGGCGATCGAGAAGGCGAACAACTCGCCCTACGGCCTGGCCGCGGGCGTGTGGACCGACAGGGGCTCGAAGGCGTTCGAGGTCGCGAGCGCGCTGCAGGCGGGCGTGGTCTGGCAGAACACGTACAACAAGTTCGACCCGAGCGCCGCCTTCGGCGGCTACAAGGAGAGCGGCTTCGGCCGCGAGGGCGGGCCGGCCGGGCTGCGGCCGTACGTGAAGGTGTCATGACGCGTCTGTCGGTCCGCAAGACGTACAAGCTCTACGTGGGCGGCGCGTTCGTGCGCAGCGAGTCGGGCCGCTACGACCGCGCCGGCGACCACAACGTCCCGCGCGGCTCGCGCAAGGACGTGCGTGACGCCGTGCTGGCGGCGCGCAAGGCGCAGGGTCCGTGGGCGGCGCGCACCGCGTACAACCGCGGCCAGATCCTCTACCGCGCCGCCGAGGCGCTCGAGTCGCGCGCGGCCGACATCGGCGCGCCGGCCTCCGAGGTGGAGACGGCGATCGACGTGCTCGTGCACTACGCGGGCTGGACCGACAAGCTCCAGCCCGTGCTCGGCGGCATCAACCCGGTGGCGGCGCCGTACCTGTCGTTCTCACTGCCGGAGCCGACCGGCGTGGTGGGGATCCTCGCGCCGAGCGAGCCGCCGCTGCTGGGGTTGGTGGCCGAACTGGCGCCCGCGCTGGCGGCGGGCAACACCGTCGTCGCCGCGTTGTCCGAGGCGGACCCGCTGCCCGGCCTCGACGTCGGCGAGGTGCTGGGCGTGTCCGACGTGCCGGGCGGGGTGGTCAACCTGCTCTCGGGCCGCCACGCCGAGCTGGCCCCGGCGCTCGCCGGCCACCGCGACCTGAACGCGATCGTCACGGTCGGCGCGGAGCCGCCGGCCCAGGCGGAGATCGACAAGCTCGCCGCCGACAGCGTCACCCGCGTGCGCCACGCGCGGCCGGCCACGAGCTACGAGGACGCGACCGGCGACGCGCTCGCGCGCCTCGAGGCGGTCACCGAGCTGAAGACCGCGTGGCATCCGGTCGGCGCGTAGCTACCGCGCCCCGCCGGTTCGCCAGCCCTCGGCGTACTCCAACCGCGCCACCTCCGAGTACGGCACCGGGCTGACCACCGCGCGCACATGGAGCTGCTCGTGGGGCTCCACCGTCTTCTTGCGCGTGCCGCCGTCCGGCTCGCCCCACACGACCGTCACCTCGGCGCCGATCTCGACCTCGGGGTCGACCGTGGCCATCGACAGGGCACGCCTCTCGTTGGCGCTGTACCCGCTGAACATCGAGTACCCCGCGAGCGCGCCGTCGCCGTCGAGGACCGAGTCGAAGTTCGACGAGCCGTAGTTGGCCACCGGCAGGTCGAAGAACTGGTAGCCGTCGCTCTCGGTGTCGAACAGCGACGCGTAGATCTTGGCGACGTCCTCGCCCTCCCACGCCAGGGTGACCTTCTTGCGCTGGGCCTCGGCGTCGATCCCCTCCAGCGCGTCGCGGCTGACGAAGTCGTGGTCGAACTTGATCATGTGCCCGTAGCCCAGCTCGTAGGGATTGAGGTAATAGTCCTCGATGTCGTCCGAGACGAAGCTTCCGGCCAACGCGTTCGTCGCCTCGTAGCCCTTCGCCGGCAGCCACTCGCGGTAGCCGCGCAGCTCCTCACCGGTGTAGATCGCCGGCAGCGGCGACGGGATCCACCCGGATTCGAGCGCGTTCGACGCATAGGCCCGCGCGCCGCAGGGCTCCATGCCGAACTCGCGGCCCGCCTCCAGGATCGCCCCGCGCGTCTCCTCGTAGGTCTCGTGCGGGCCCCACAGCTCGAGGCCCGGCTCGCCGGCCATCCCGTGGCGCAGCGTCCGCACCTGCCGGCCGCCGACGTCGAGGTGGCCCATTCGGAAGAACTTCACCTGCTCCACCGGCCCGCCGTTGAGCTTCTCGATGATCTGCCAGGCGTTCGGGCCCTGAATCTGGAAGCGCCAGAGCTTGCGCGTCACCGGGTTTCCGTAGGGGTGGGACGGTGAGCGGTCGTCCTTCTCCACCTCCAGGTCGTAGCCGCCGGTCTCGGCGCGGTACAGCAGCCAGTTGGCGCCCGGAGCGCGACCGACCCACACGAACTCGTCCTCGTCCAGGTGGAAGAGGATGCCGTCGCCGATCACGTGCCCCGCCGGCGTGGCCGGCACGAACTGCTTGGCCATGTTCACCGGGAAGTTCGCCACGCTGTTGATGCCGGTCTCCGACACGAGCCGCATCGCATCCGGTCCCCTGAAGAAGAGGTTCACCATGTGGTGCGACTGGTCGTAGAGGACCGCCGTCTCTTGCCAGGCCTTCTGCTCCCTGCGCCAGTTGCTGAACTCGTACGGGACGACCGGGTAGACGTACGCGCCGAGCTGCGAGTTCCGCAGCAGCTCGACCGTGTTACCGGCTTGGTCGAGAACTTCCTGGAGATTGCTGGGGGTCATCGAATCCTTCCTTCCCGGGGCCGCTCAGGCGGCCCTGTCCTCGCGGTCGCCGGCGTGCCACTCCCACGTGTCGACGAGCTGGTTGAAAGTGAAGTACTGAACGCCGGCGATGTCGAGGCGCGGATCGCCGAGCAGCGGCGCAAGCGCTTCGTCGAGCCGGTCGAGCGTCGAGCGCCGGGAGAGGAAACCGAGGAGGCCGTGCTGCTTGCGCACGAAGCGGACCGACGGGCCGACCCCGATCCGCACCGACATCTCGAGCAGGCGGCGCCGCGAGACCTTGCCGGGCATCCCGATCAGCACCGGAAGCGTCATACCGCGCCGGCGCTGGCGCTCGAGCCAGCCGCGCACGGCGTCGGAGTCGAAGCACATCTGGGTGGTCACGTAGTCCGCCGATCGGCTCTTCTCCCACACGGCCTGCTCCAGCTCCTCGCTGGGGATAGCCGGGTGGCCTTCCGGATAGCCGGCGATCCCGATCGTACGCGGGCGCCGCGGGTGCTCGTCCAGCACCCGAAGCAGGTCGCCGGCCGACGAATAGGGCCCCAGCGGCCGCTCGGCGTCGCCGCCGATCAGGAAGAGGTCCTCCGACCCGGCGTCGGCCATCCCGGCGAGGAGCGCGTTCAGGTGCGCGCGGTCGCGCACCATGCGCGCGGCGACGTGCACGGTCACCGGATGCCCGAGCGCGTGCAGGCGGGCGGCGAACTCGACCGCCCTGTCGGGTCCGTGCTTCGGCGGGCAGGTCACGGTCAGACGGACGGGCCCGGGCAGCCGCCGGGCCTGCTCCTCGACGCTGCTGAAGGGAAGCACCTCGAAGCGGGTTCGGTCGTGCGCGCAGGTGGTCGACGGGTCGTCCCGCACAAGTGGATGTTTGCCCGGATCCGGCGCCGACTCCCCTCCCGAAAGGCAGGGATCTCCTCTTCTTTGGCCATGTCTCTGGGCCTGCCGCTGCTGTTAGGGTGCGGTCAACCGCCCCAAAACGGACAGGGGCTCGTTCGCATCCGGGAGATGGACGATGCCACGTCGCTTGATGCTCGTGACCCTCGCGACCGCCGCGTTCGGCGCCGCCGCCGCGGCGACAGCCGGCGCCCAGCCTCCAAGCGGCACCGCGCCTGACGGTCCCGGGGCGCTGTCGCACTACGACCTCGCCCGCAAGGACTGCGTCGGGACCGCGCGGAACCGCCGCTCGAAGGTCTGGTTCACGGTCGCCGACGGCGTGCTGTCGGACGTCTACTTCCCCACGAACGACAACACGAACAACGAGACGCTCCAGTACATCGTCACGGACGGCTCGACCTTCACCGACCTCCAGACGCGCGACATGACCTACACCGTGCGCGCGCTCGACGACCGCGCGCTCACCTGCCGCGTGACCTCCACCGCGAAGAGCGGCCGCTACCGGATCGTGACCGACTACGTGACCGACCCGGACCGCGCGACAGTGCTGATGCGCTCCCGCCTCGAGCCGCTCCGCAGGCAGGGC
>DASXAA010000113.1:0-49885 GCA_036407035.1 Thermoleophilaceae bacterium
GAGCGCAGCACGAAGCCGCCGTAGCGGTCCGTGATCGCGATGACGTCGTCGGCGACGCGGTCGAGCCTGTCGCTCGGGGCGGCGAGGGTGAGCGAGGCCGAGCGCTCGATGCGCTGGGCGTGGCCGGGCCGGAAGCGACCCGGCTGGGGAGGCGCCGCGCGGTCGGCCTCCACCGCCGCCGCGCCTCCTCCGCCTCCCCCGCCGGCGTCCTCGAGGGTCGTGTCCGAGCCGTGCCCGCCGAGCCCGGCGATCACGGCCAGCGCGATCACGAACGCGCCGAGAGCGCCCAGAGCCGGAACCAGGCCGGCCGGCGGGCGCCACCCGCGCACTCGGCGGCGAGACGGGAACCCTTCCTCCACGCGCTCGCGGAGGCGGGCCGCGAAGTCCTGGTCGGGCGGCTCCGCGTCGGCACGCAGCGCCAGCGCCAGCTCCTGCAGGCGCCGCTCGGCCGGGTCGGTCGCCAGCACCGCGCCGGCCGCGAGCGCCTCGTCGACCGCCTCCAGCTCGCGATCGATCAGCTCATTCGTGCTCATCGCATGCCTCTCTCAGCTTGGTGATGGCGCGGTGGAGCCGCGTGCCGGCATTCGACTCGGACAGGCCAAGCACGCGGGCTATCTCCGCGTTCGAGAGCCCGCCGGCGAACTTGAGGGCGATCACGTCGCGGTCCCGGCCGCCGAGCGACGCGAGCGCCTCGCGCACCGCCTCGCGGCGCAGCGACAGCTCCACGTGCTCGTCGGCGGTGACGGCGGACGAGTCCTCGGGCTCCGCCTCGAGGTGCGCTCGCCGCTTGCGCCGCCGCAGCTCGTCGAGCGCGGCGTTGCGGGCGATGCCGAACACCCAGGCCTCCATGCTGCCGCGGGAGGCGCGGTAGCCGCGGCGCTTGCGGTAGGCGCGCTCGAACGCCTGGGCGGTCACGTCCTCGGCGGCTGAGCGGTCGCGCAGGAGCGACGCCACGTACGCGTAGACCTGGGGGAAGGTCCGCTCGTACAGGGATGCGAACGACTCCGTGGCCGGCGCCGCGGGCAGCGGCAAGGTCTCCGCGAGGGCGTCGTTCACGCCGGTATTACGCGCGACGAGCCGATTCATCACATTCGGCGAGTCTGGCACGAGAAAACTCAAGCGGGGCAGGGGTGTGCCGATAACCGGGGGAGTGCGACGCCCCGCCCTCCCGACAGCGCTCATCGCCTGCCTGTGTGCCCTGATAGCGGCACCGGCCGCGGATGCCGCTCGCCACCTGCCTCCCGGAGCGAACAAGGCGCCGAAGCTGCCGGCCGGCGTGGTCCCCGCGGGGAAGCCACCGGTCATGGTCACCGGCCGTCAGCGCCGCACCCACGCGGCCTCGCTCGCGGTCCCCGGCCTGGCGGCCGCGTCCAGGAAGGCCGACCTGCTGTGGGCGACAGTGAACATCTGCGACACGCGGCGGTCGCCCAACGCGCTCGGCGTCCGCGTCAGCCTGCCCGGCAACGGGAGCGACCAGCGCATGTTCGCCCGCTTCACCGCCCAGTGGTGGAGCGGCGCGGCGCAGAAGTGGATGGACGTGGACGGCGCCGGCACCTCGCGCTGGGTCTACGCCGGGAGCGCCGACTACAAGGCGCGCCAGTCCGGCTGGACGTTCCGCTTCAACGAGCCGCCCGAGGGCACCACGTTCGTGATGCGCGGGGTGGTCGAGGTGAAGTGGCGCCACCTCCACAGGGCGCATGGGAGCCGCAGAGGCCGCGGCCGCCACAGCTCCACGCGCGCCCACCGCCGGGCGCACCGCCGTGCGCACCGGCGCGCGCACCGCCGCGCCCACTGGTCGACGGTCAGGGAGCGCACGCTCCTGACCGAGACGGGCTTCGAGAACGTGCAGGGCGGCGACCCCGCCGGCACCTCGAAGGCCATGTGCCTGATCTGGTAGGCGGCAGCGCGTCGAAGGGTCGAGTGTCGACTTAGGGCCCGCAGCGGGGACTAACTCGACACTGGACGCCGATCAGGCACGCCGGCGCCCGCCCCGGGTACACAACCCCGGAAATGCAGCCAGGATGTACTACGCTGAACAGCGCGGGGGGCACCGCACATCACATGAGAGCCAGGCTGCCTCAAATATCGGTCGTGGCCGCCCTGGTGGCGGTTCTGATGTTCGCTGCCGTCAGCCAGGCGCAGACCGGCACTGAGCAGCTCGTCTCCTCATGGGCGAAGGTCAACGTCTGCACGCCCAGTCAGGTGGGCGCCCGCGCCCAGCTCGCGGGGGACGGCTCGAAGAAGCACATGTACGTGCGGTTCACGGCCCAGTGGCTGAGCGACGACGGCTGGGTGCCGATCGGAGGCAGCGCCACCTCGCCCTGGCTCAGCGCCGGCACGGCCGACCTCACGTGGCAGCAGGCGGGGTGGACGTTCAACATGAACGCGCTGACGGCCGGGCAGACCTACCAGATCCGCGCGGTCGCGGAGCTTCAGTGGCGAAACGGCGGCAGCGTGGCCCGCTCGTCCACCTTCACGACCGGCACCTGCACGGTCACCGGCTAGAGCGCGGCTCGAACAGCCGCGGGTCGTTCGTGATCACGCCGTCGGCGCCGCGCCGCTCGTACGAGGCGATCGCGCGAGCGTCGTCCACCGTCCACACGTACACCTGGCCGCCCGCGGCGTGCACGAGCCGCACCAGGCGGCGGCTGAAGAGGATGCGGTGGCACATGATCGCCTCGCAGCCGCCCGCCCGGATCCGCCGCGCGGCCTGGCCCGGCAGTCGCGCCCGCCACCAGCGGGCCACCCCATAGGCGGGCACGGCGAGCGGCGAGCGCATGTAGTTGCGCTTCACTCGCGGGACCGACCACCCGCGCCGCACGCCCGGCGCCAGCTCGCCCACCCGCTCGAGGCTCTCCAGGTACATCGTGGAGATCAGCGAGCGGTCGCTCAGCCCGCGCTCAACGAGACCGTCGACCACCTCGCGCTCGTAGCCGGGCAGCTTCATGTCCACGTCGAGCTCCACGCCGGCGTACGCCTCGCCCGCGAACAGGTCGAGCCCCTCCTCGAGCGTGAGGCACCCGGGCTTCGCGGCGTCCTCGTGGTCGTGGGCGAGCACCAGCCGGCCGTCGCGCGTGCGCAGCACGTCGAACTCGATCATGTCAACGCCGTGCTCGAGCGCGGCCTCGAAGCTCTCGACCCTGTTGCCGGGCGCCACGTGGCCCGCGCCCTTGTGTCCGACGCGGATCAGCTCTGGCATGCGGGGCACCAGTAGGTCGTGCGGTTGTCGTCGCCCTGGCCGCGGGCGCTGATCCGCCCGCCGCAGCGCGGGCACGCCGGCCGCTCGTACACCTGAAGGCCGCGCGGGTGGCCGCCGCGCTCGACGGACTCGCGCATCAGCCGCCGCGCGACCTGGGCGAGGCGCGTCGCCTCGGCGTCGCTCACGGCGGCCAGCGGGCGCCACGGGTCGATCCCGGCCGAGAAGCACGTCTCCGACTTCCACACGTTGCCGATGCCGGCGACGTTGCGCTGGTCGAGCAGGGCGTCGCCGATGCCGCGGCTCTGGTCGTCCTCGCGCAGCCGGCGCAGGAACGCGCCGCCGTCGAACTCCTCCGCCAGCACGTCCGGCCCGAGGCCCGCGATCCGCTTGTCGAAGCGGCTGCGCGAGTCGGTCATCAGCTCGAGCACCGGGCCGTCGAACTCCACCACCTCGTGCTCGGCGGTGCGCAGCACGAGCCACGCGCGCCGCGGCGAGCGGCCCCAGCGGCGGCCGCGCGGATACACGCCCCACCACCCCGTCATCCGCAGGTGCGAGTGGAGGGTTAGCCCGCCGTCGAAGCGCAGCAGCAGGTGCTTGCCGTGCACGTCCACGGCGCGCACGCCCCGTCCCGCCAGGCGCTCCGGCCAGCGGTCGAGCGCGTGGCGCGGCTGCGGGGTCTCGATCGAGACGATCTCGCTGCCGACCAGCGCCGCTCGTATGCGGCGCGCCGCGCTGTGGATCGTGTCGCCCTCCGGCATGAGAACGATCGTAGGCAAGGACTCAAGGCGACAGGTGAGCGCGGGCGAGGAAGCGGTCCAGGTCGAAGCCCGGCGGCGCGACCTCCGAGATCGCCTGGAGCACCTCGGCCTTCGTCTCGATGCCGTAGCGGTGGCGCTCCACCAGCAGCCGCAGCAGCCGCCCCATGCGGGCGCGCCCGAGGTCCCGCTGGAGCGTGTGCAGAGCGCACGCTCCGGCGTAGTAGACGACCTCGCCGTACTGCGCGGCGCGATCTCCGAACACGCGCATCGTGTCGTCCAGCCGGAGCCGCCGGAGCCGCTTCGACAGGTAGCGGAAGGGGCGGCGCGGATCGCAGTCCGCGAACCCGCCGTAGAGCACGCGCTCCGACCAGCTCGCGAAGCTCTCGTCCAGCCAGGGCTCGCGGTACTCGTCGTTGCCGACGATCGAGTACCACCACTGGTGGGCAACCTCGTGGGCGATCACGGCGGGCTGCGAGGCCGTGAACACCAGCTCCGGGTACTCCATGCCGGGGTTGCGGATCGCCGGCGGCAGCCGGACCACGTCGAGCTCGGGCGAGCCGTACGGCCCGAAGCGCCGCGAGTAGGCCTCGAGCGCGCCGGCCGCCGTGCCCAGCATAAGCCGCGCGTCCCTGGCGCGGCCGGGCACGAAGGCGCGCACGAGCACGTTGCCCGCCCGCCGGCGGGCCACGCGCAGCCGCCCGACGGCGAGCCCGAAGTCGCGCGCGTGGTCGGTGTGGACGCTCAGCACGCGCCGCCCGCCGACCATGCGCTCGGCGACGGTGGCGCCCGTGGTGGCCGCGCGCATGCCGCGCGGCACGTCGATCGTGGCGTCCCACGCCGCGCTCAGCGTGTAGAAGCTCTCGCCGTCGCCCACGTATGGCGGCAGGCGCAGGCCGAGGGCGTCCTGCGCCGCCAGCACCGGCACCACGTTGCCGAACAGCGCCGCGGGCCCGGCGCGCCCGAAGCGGTCCGGCGCGTCCCGTTCCGCCACCCGGAAGCGCAGCGGCACGCGCGCGGACCCACCGGGCGCCACCGGGGCCGGCAGCCGCACCTCGAGCGCCGTGCAGGTCCGCGTGCCGGCCGCGGCGGGCGGCGCCACCGTCACGTCGATGCGCCGCGGGCGGCAGCGGTCGGGGCCGTTCGCCCAGAGCCGCAGCCAGACGGCGCCGAGCGCGCCCGGGCCGCGGTTCACGAAGCCGATCGTCTCGGTGCCGGCCAGCGTGCCCCCGCCGCGCGGCTCGTACCGCAGCGCGAGCGTGTAGTTCGAAGGGACCGGCCCGGCCGGCTCGAGTGCCCACGCGGCGGACGGGATCACGGCGAGGGCGGCCAGGGCCACCAGCAGTGGGGCGGCCCGGCGGGCGCGCGGCGGTATCACGGGCCCGTCAGCGGTTGACCGTGGTCATCCCGGTCGCGTCGTAGCGGTCGCCCTCGGCCGCCGGGACTTCGGCGTCGATGCGGGCCAGGTCGTCGGCGGTCAACTCCACGCCGGCCGCCCCGAGGTTCTCCTCCAGGTACTTGCGCCGCTTGGTCCCGGGGATCGGGACCATGTCGTCACCCTGCGCCAGCACCCACGCGAGCGCGAGCTGGCCGGCCGTGCAGCCCTTCTCGGCGGCCAGCTCCTCGACCTTGGCGACCAGCTGCAGGTTGTGCTCGAGCGCGTCGCCCTGCCAGCGCGGGCCGTGGCGGCGGAAGTCGTTCTCCGCCAGCTCCTCGGGCCGCTTGAAGCGGCCGGAGAGGAACCCGCGCCCGAGCGGCGAGTAGGCCACGAACCCGATGCCGAGCTCGCGGCAGGTGGGGAGGATCTCCGCGGCCACGTCGCGCGTCCACAGCGAGTATTCGCTCTGGAGGGCGGTGATCGGGTGCTCGGCGTGCGCGCGGCGGAGCGTGTCCGGCGCCACCTCGCTCAGCCCGACGTGCCGGACCTTGCCCTCCCCGACCAGCTCGCCCATCGCGCCCACCGTCTCCTCGATCGGGGTATTCGGGTCCACGCGGTGGAGGTAGTAGAGGTCCACGTGGTCCGTGCCGAGCCGTTTCAGCGAGCCCTCGATGGAGCGCCGGACGTTCTCCCGTGAGCCGTCGAGCACGCGGTTCGTGGGGTTGTCCTCCGTGGGCGCGAAGCGGATGCCGAACTTGGTCGCCACGGTCACCTCGTCGCGGCGCCCGGCGATCGCCTTCCCCACCAGCTCCTCGTTGGTGAACGGCCCGTACATCTCGGCCGTGTCGAGGAACGTGCAGCCGAGCTCGATCGCGCGGTCGATCGTGGCGAGCGCCTCGCCCTCGTCGGTGGTGCCGTAGAACGCCGACATGCCCATGCAGCCGAGCCCGATCTCCGACACGGAGAGCTGCCCGAGGTTCCTCATTGCCGCCATTCGGAGAGACCGCCACCGTAGTCGAAGATCTCCCCGAGCGCGCGGATGCCGAGCCCGAAGACGGCGAACACGAGCAGCGCCTGCGCGGCGCCGTCGGCGTGACCGGCTGCGAAGGCGACCACGAGCGCGGCCAGCACCCAGCGCCAGAGCCGCCAGCTGGGCTGCCAGGCGCGGCGCCCGTCGTCCGGGTCGGGCTCCCAGGGCTCGCGCGCGTGGACGTACATCAGGAAGGGCATGGCGGCTCCTGATGGCAGGGTAGCTGTCAGGCGGTGTCAGCAGGCGAAGACGCCGGTGCCGCCGCCGGTGATCGTGCCCCTGAGGACCTCACCGAATGGCTGCACCTGTACGGCGTCGCCGCGGCGGGCCACCGGCGGACAGCCCGAGGTGCCGCCGAGCGAGACCGCGGCGCCGGTCAGCGCGGCGGTGCCGGTGAACCCGAACAGGCCGGACGTGCCGCGGACCTCCGCCCGCCCCTGGGTGAGCTGCACGGCCGTGGAGCCGCTCGCCAGCGACACCGCGCCCGTGGTCAGCCCGATCGTCCCGCCCGGCCCGCGCAGGCGGATGCCCTCGTCCGAGACATCGAGCACGAAGCGGCCGTCGCGGCTCCGCAGGCGGCTCGCGGGTGCGCCGGCCCCCTCGTCGAGCCGTCGCTCGAGCCCCGTGATGCGCGTCCGGCTGCGCCGGAGCGCCCTCCGCAGCCCGGTGAGACGCCGCTCGACGACGGTCAGCTTCGCGGACAGGAGCTCCACCCGCCCGGCGAGGCTCTCGCGCTGCGCGCCGCGCGCGGCCGGGGAGCCGGCCGCGGCGATGACGAGCGCCGCCGCGGCGGCGAGGATGACGGCGGCCCACCTCACGCTCGGCCCCGCTTGGCCAGGCGGCGGCAGGCCCGGGGGAGGGGCTTGGCGGGGCCGGTGCGGGCACGCATCCGGCCGAGCACGGTGCCGGTCCCGTCGCGCTCGAGCCTGAACTGGTAGCTGGCCCCGCCGCGGAGTCGCGCTCCGGCGCCGAGGCCGCCGAGGATCTTCAGCCGGCCCTGCGGGCGCCGCCCGGGGCGCACCGTGATCCGCATGCGCACGCACGCCGCGTGGCGCTTCGCCCGCGGGAGGCGGGCGAGCGCGGTCGCCCGCGCGGTCAGGGTCTGCTTGCGCCGCTCGAGGGCAACCTCGGCGCGGGTCCGCAGGCTCGCGTCGAGGAACCGGCGTAGCAGCCGCTCGGCGCGTGTGCGGCGCTTCGGTGTGCCCAGCAGCCGCGCGCGCAGCCTTCCCTTCACGGCAACGCCCCGGAGGGAATGTCGTCCGCCGCGGTGGCGCGGCGCGGACCGATCGGGCGCCAGCGGCCTGGCGCCGATCGTGGCCGAGAAATCGGTCCCACGGGCGGCGCTCGCGGCGAGCGGCGGACACTCGCGCGGCTCAGCCGAGCTGCGCGCCAGCAGCGAGCTGGACGGCGGCTCCACGACCTGGAACGTCACCGTCTCCGCGTCCACGTTCCCCTGGTTGTCGGTCACCGTGAGTGTTGCCGTCCCCTGCCCGACGTTGCCGAACAGCGTCGTGAGGCCCGGGCCCTCGCTCTCCTTCACGACGCCGCGCTGCTCGATGTGCCACTGGTAGCGGACGATCTGACCGTCCGGATCGCTCGAGCCCGTCCCGTCGAAGACCGTCTCCCGGTTCAGCCGCACGGGGTCGGGCGTGATCCTGATGCGAGCGGTCGGGGCGGAGGGGTTGTCGAGGACGCTGATGGTCCGCTCCGCGTTCCCGTCCGCGCCCAGGAGGTCCTCGGTGGCGAGCCTGATCGTGTACACGCCAGGGGCCGTGTACACGTGGGACACCGCTGCCCTCCGGTTGCCCGGCGGCGTGGAGGCGCCGTCGCCGAAGTTGTACAAGTACCGCAGCGAGTCCGGGAAGGGCTCCGGCAGAGCGGGGAACGGCGCCCGGTCCCACGGGTCGGGATCTCGGGAGGACGTGCTGTCCAGAAGGACCTCCTGGCCCGCCGTGGCGGGCGACGGGCTCACCGTGAATCCGGCGACGGGCGGGTGGTTGCTGTCCAGGTCCACGACCGCGAGACGGCGCCGCCTCGTCACCTCGCCCGGGGCGCCGAGCTGGCACGGGAAGTCGCTCACGCGCGCAGTGATGGGGATGTCGGCCGGCGCCGTGTAGACCTTCCGGACCATCTGCCCGGGCACGAAGCCGCCGCCACTGGGCGCCCGGCCCGTTCCGCTGGTCTCGAACGTCCCGTCACCGTCGAGATCCCACTCAAACAGGAGCGCGTCCCCGTTCGGATCGCTTGCGTCCGTGAGCTCGAGCAGCGTGGACCAGTCCACGATCGCGAGGTGCTCCCGACTGTCCGGGGCCACGCGTCCGCGGCGAGGGCGCGTCGACTCGACTCGGATCAGCTCGCCCGCGTTCGGCGCTTCGTTGAGCGTGTGGTCGCCCTCCTCCGGTGTGCACCACGTGACCGCTCCCGCGTTGCAGAGCTTCTCGCAGCTGCTCAGCGACATCGCCGTGGCCACGGCGAGTAGGGCGACGATCGGGCTGCGCAGGGATCCCAAGTTCACCGGGCGATTGTTCGGGGCGAAGTTTGGGAGTACCTTGGACCCGGCTTGGACCCGTCCCCCCGCAGTCCACGGATCGAGCTCTGCGGCGGCCTCTCGATCGAGATCGACGGCCGGCGGGTGGAGGCGGGGCTTCCCGGGCGCCAGGGCCGACTGCTGTTCGCGTATCTGGTTCTCAACCGCGATCGGCCCGTCGCGCGCACCGAGCTGATCGAGGCGCTCTGGTGGGGGAAACCGCCCGGCGCGCCCGGCTCGGCGCTGTCCGCGCTGCTCTCGCGCCTGCGCCGGCTGCTCGGCGCCGCGCGGATCGAGGGCCGCTCCGAGATCAGGCTCGTCCTGCCTGACGACGTGCGGGTGGACGTTGAGGAAGCCGAGAGGGCCGCCGCCTCCGTCAAGGCCGCGCTGGCGGCGGGGGAGCCGCTGCGCGCGTCGGCGCCCGCCAACCTGGTGCTGGAAGTGACCGAGCGCGGTCTCATGCCGGCGCTCGACGCCCCCTGGCTCGAGGACCGCCGGCGGGAGCTCGACGAGCTGGCCCTCGGCGCGCTCGAATGCATCGCGGAGATCGGCCTCGCCGTCGGAGGCTCGGAGCTTGCCGCGGGCGAGCGTGCGGCACGGCGCCTGGTCGACCGGGCGCCGTACCGGGAGACGGGCCACCGCTACCTGATGGAGGCGCTGCACGCGCGCGGCGACGTCGCGGAGGCGCTTCAGGCCTACGAGCGCCTCCGCGTCCTGCTGCGCGAGGAGCTCGGGACGGTCCCCGCGCCGGAGATCCAGGAGCTGCACGCCCGCCTGCTGCGGGGACCGGCCCCGAGGCTCGGGACCGATTCGCCCGAGCTGCCGTCCCCGCTTGCCCGCGCGGCGCGCGGCCCGTTCGTCGGGCGTGCTCACGCGCTGCGGCGGCTGGCGGGTGCATGGGAACGGACCGGCGCGGGGGAGCCGCCGCTGGTGCTGGTGGCGGGGGAGGCCGGGATCGGCAAGACGCGGCTGTGCGCGGAGCTGGCCGGCGCCCTCGCCGCGGACGGCGCGCTCGTGCTGTTCGGACGCTGCGAGGAGGAGACCCTCGTCCCGTATCAGCCGTTCGTCGAGGCGCTCGCGCGCCGCGTGGCGGAGTGCGACGTGCACGCGCTGCGGCGCATGGCCGGCAACGACGGCGGCGAGCTCGCCCGCATGCTTCCCGGGCTCCGCAACCGGGTCCCCGGGCTCGCGGCGCCCGTCCCGGGCCCGCCGGAGAGCGAGCGCTACCGGCTCTTCGAGTCCGTGCGCGGCTTCCTCGGCGCGGCCGGAGCCGGCCCGACACTGCTCGTGCTCGACGACCTGCACTGGGCGGACGTGCCGACATTGCACCTCCTGAAGCACATCCTCCACGAGCCGCCCGCGTCGCCGCTGCTCGTCGTGGCGACCTACCGCCCGGAAGGCGCCGGCGGCGCGCTCCCTCAGGCCCTCGCGGGGCTCGAGCGCACCGGTCCGGTGGAGCGGATCGCGCTCGGCGGCCTGGACCGTGACGAGGTGGCGACGCTGCTCTCGGCGCGCGGCGCCTCGGGCTCTGACTCGCTCGTGGCCGGCCTGCTGGACCGCACGGAGGGCAACCCGTTCTTCATCGAGGCGATCCTGCGGCAGCTGGCGAGGACGGGCGTGCTGGGAACCGAGTCCGCGTACGACGAGCTCGACCGGATGGGCGTGCCGGAGGGCGCCCGCCAGGTGATCGCGGGGTGGCTGGGACGTCTCGGCACGGAGTCGCGCGGCGCCCTCGCCGCGGCCGCGGCGATCGGGCGCGAGTTCGAGCTGGACGTCCTCGAGCGGGTGCTCGCCCTGCCGGCCGACGCGCTCCTCGACCTGCTCGAGGACGCGGTCGCGGCCGGCCTCGTCGCCGAGGTGCCGGACGCCCTCGATCGCTACGCGTTCGTCCACGCGCTGATCCGCGAGGCGGCTTACGAGGACCTCGGCGGCGCACGCCGGGCGCGTCTCCACGCCCGCATCGGCAGCGCCCTGGAGGAGCTGCGCGCAGCCGAGCGGGAGCGTCACCTCGGCGCGCTCGCGCATCACTTCCTGGCCGCCGCGGGCGCCGGCGACCTGCGGCGCGCGGTGGAGTACTCCCGCCAGGCGGCCGAGCGCGCGTCGGCCCAGCTCGCGTACGAGGACGCCGCCGTCCATCGCGAGCGCGCCCTGCGAGCGCTCGAGCTCGGCGCCCAGGTGGACGACGCCGAGCGGTGCGAGCTGCTGCTCGAGCTCGGCGACAGCCTCTACCCCGCCGGCGACGGCGAGCGCGCCCGCGAGGTGTTCCTCGAGGCCGCGAGCATCGCGCGCGTGACACGGGATCCGGCGCGGCTGGCCAGGGCGGCGGTCGGCCTCGGTGGACCGGGGATTCGCATGACGCCCGGGGTGGTCGACGCGACGCTGGTGGACCTCCTCGAGGAGGCGCTAGCGGCGCTGCGCGACTCGGAGCCCGCCCTGCGGGCGCGGGTCATGGCGCGGCTCGCGATGGAGCTGTACTGGATCGCACCGACCCAGCGGCGCACGGCCCTCAGCCGCGAGGCCGTCGAGATCGCCCGCGGCCTGCCGGAGCGCTCGACCCTCGCCTACACACTCAGCTGCCGGCACGTGGCGATCTTCGGCCCCGAGTCGAGCCGCGAGCGGCTGGCCGTGGCGGGCGAGATGATCCGGGTCGGGGAGGAGATGGAGAACGAGGAGGCGCAGCTGCTCGGCCATCTGTGGCGGCTGACGGACCTGCTCGAGCTGGGTGACGTGGTCGAGGCCGACCGGGAGCTCGAGGAGTACGCGCGGCTCGCCCCGGGGCTGCGGCGGCCGGACTACCTCTGGCGCACGCCCATGTTGCGGGGGATGCGGGCGCTGATGAGCGGCCGCTTCGAGGAGAGCGAGCGCGAGATCGTGGCGGCGCGGCGGATCGCCGAGCGCGCCGGCGACGCGGTCGCGCCGCATCTGCTGGGGGCTCACACGTTCATCCTCAGGCGCGAGCAGGGGCGGCTCCCCGAGATGGAGGAGACCGTCGGGAGCTTCGTGACGCGCTTCCCGGGGCTTCCCGCCTGGCGCTGCTTCCTCGCCGCGCTCCGCGCGGAGACCGGGCGTCCCGACGAGGCGAGGGCCGAGATCGCCCGCCTCGCGCCCGAGCGATTCGCCGCCGTCCCGCGGGACGGGAACTGGCTCGTTGCGCTGTCGCTGCTGTCCGAGGCTTGCGCCGCCACGGGCTACGCCAAGGCGGCGGAGGCGCTGTATGCCGTGCTCGTGCCGCATGCGCGCCGCCACGTGGTGGTCGGCGCGGGGGCCGCCTACTTCGGGCTCGTTGCCCATCACGCCGGGATGGCGGCCGCGACCGCCGGCCGCCACGAGGAGGCGCTCGCGCACTTCCGCGAGGCGCTCGCGGAGCACGAGCGGGCCACCGCGCGCCCGTGGCTGGCCCGGACACAGGTGGAGTACGGGGCCGCGCTGCTTGCGGCGGGCGCCGTCGCCCAGGCCGAGGGCCCGCTCAGGCAAGGGTTCGAGACCGCCCGGGAGCTCGGGATGCCGCGCACGGCCAAGCGCGCGGAGATGCTGCAGTGGTGGCGGACGACGGTCGGCTGACCGTACGCGGGACCCCCTATGCGTACCTGGAGCGGGGGTCGGGCCCGCTGGTGCTGTTCGGCCACGGCCTGCTCGCCGGGCGCGAGATGTTCCGCGCCCAGATCGACGCGCTCGCCGGGAACTACCGGTGCGTGTCGATCGACTGGCCGGGACACGGAGACAGCGGTCACCGCGCCGAGGGCTGGACGCTGTACGACCTCGCCGAGGACACGGTTGAGATCGTCGCCCGGCTGGGCGGTGGGCCCGCGTGCCTCGTCGGGCTCTCCCAGGGCAGCATGATCTTCACGCGCCTGGCGCTCGCGCGGCCGGAGCTCGTGCGCGCGCTGGTCGTGATCGGGACGAGTGCCCGCCCGGAGGATCCTGCCGTCGCAGCCGAGTACCACGCGCTGGCGGAGATCCTCAGCGACGGCACGGACGAGGAGCGCGCGAACATCCTGCCGATCGTCCAGCAGCTGCTCCACTCGACGGCCTGGCTCGACTCTGAGCCGGAGGCCGCGGAGCGCGAGCGCGAGCGCGTGCTCGCGTTCGACCGGCGCGGGATCCGCCTGGCGGCCGAGGCCGCCATCGACCGCGACGACGTCCTCGACCGGCTCGGGGAGATCTCCGCTCCTACGCTGGTCGTGGTGGGCGACGAAGACTTCGCGACAACGCCGGAGGAGGCGCGCGCCGTGCATGGGGCGATTGACGGCTCCGAGCTCGTCGTGATCCCCGGCGCCGGCCATCACTGCGCGGTCGACAACCCCGCGGCGGTCAGCGAGGCACTGACCGGATTCCTCGCAGGCGCGGTTACGCGCTCAGCGTGAGCCGCCGCGGGCCCTGGCGGAAGCCCAGCTCAACGAGCAGCGTGCCCACGGGCGAGCCCACCACCGGCTCGCCGTCGAAGCGCTCGATCCCGAGCCGCGGGACGCGGCCGCGACGCACGGCGTCGGCGAGCGCCTCGAGCGCCGGCCGCAGCCACTCGTCCTCGGGCTCGCGCAGGGGGACGAGGCCCTTGCCGCCGCGCTCCACGTACAGCACCGGCTCGGCGTCGAGCGTGACGACGTACGCGCCCGGCACGCGGGCGGGCCGCCGGTTCGAGTCGGCGTCCTCCCGCTTCGGCCACGGCAGCGTGCCGCCGTACGGGTTCGCCGGGTCGGTCACGGCCAGCACGAGCGGCCCGGCGGGCTCGTCGGAACGCATCGTCCGCAGGCGCTCGACCGCGGCGGCCAGGGCGAACTGGGCGCCGCCGAGGCCCTCGACGAAGTAGCCGCGCCGGGCGGTGCCGAGCGTCTCGAGGTTGGCGAGCTCGCCGTAGAGCGCCGAGAAGCCGCCGGGGATGCCTTCGGCCAGCACCGTCTCGCGCGTGACGAGGCCGTAGCGCTCGAGCAGCAGCTCCGATAGCGCCCGCATGCGCGGCCCGTGGGAGGGACCGTCGGCGAAGAGCGGCGCGGTGAGCGACCAGCGGCCCTGCACCTGGGGCGCACCCGGGCGCCGGCGGCGGGCGAAGCGGCGCCCGGCGTCGCGGTCGCGCTTGGCGAGCGTCAGCCGCGGAGCGCGCAGCGGGGCGAAGGCGTCGTTGGTCGCCTCGCCGGCCCACACGAGGTCCCACAGCGCCTCTTGGAGCTCGAGCGGCTCCACCTCGGGGAGGTCGGCCAGCAGGTCGCTCCAGAATGCGGCTCCGCGCGCGAGGCGCTCGCGGACGGCGTCGCGGAGCGGCCCCTCGGGACGTTCTTGCTTCGACGGCGGCGGCCCGAGCCAGCGGGCGTCGTCGCGGAAGTAGAGGGCCACGCGGCCCGAGCTGCGCCCAAGCGAGCCCGCGCCGACCCACACGAGCTCGCCGCTGGCGCAGAGCTGGTCCATCCATGCTTGCGAGTAGGCGCCCACGCGGCGCGGGAGGACGTCGCGCTCCCACACCTCCGGCGCGAGCGCCACGCCCTGGAGCGGCACGAGCACCTCGCGCAGGCGGTCGACGCCGGCGCCGCCGGGCGGCGCGGCGTCCACGCCCTGCCAGGCCGGCAGGAAGCGGGCGAGCGCCCGCTGTTCGGCGGGCTCCACCTCCTTGCGCAGCGTGGCGAGCGAGGCGCGCCGCAGCCGGCGCAGCACGTCAGGGTCGCACCACTCGCGCTCGGCCCCGCCGGGTCGCAGCTCGCCGCGGATCAGGTCGCCGGACCGCTCCAGCTCGCGCAGCACCGGGCCGGGATCGATCGCGTACCGCTCGGCGAGGTCACGCGTGGTGAAGGGCCCGTGCGTGCGCGCGTAGCGGCGCACGAGCCGCACGAGCGGGTCGGCGACCTCCTCGAGGAACACGTCCGGCAGGCCGCCCGGCGGGACGGCGCCGAGCGCGTCGCGGTAGAGGCCGGCGTCCTCGGCGGCGATGAGGCGCTCCTCGCCGCCGATCCGCATCCGCACGGCGCGGCGCTGCTTCTCGAGCTCGCCCAGCATTCGCTTCGCCGACACCGCCTCGAGGCAGCGGTCCTGCGCCTCGGCGGTGGTCAGGTCGCCCACGGCGCGCAGCACGTCGTGCAGGCCGTCGGCGTTCGCGGCGCGCGCCCGCTCGCTGATCCGCTGGAGGTCGGCCTCGACCTCCGCCAGCGCGTCCGGGTCGATCAGCTCCCGCAGCTCCTCCTGGCCGAGCAGCTCGCGCAGCAGCTCGCGGTCGAGCGACAGCGCCGCGGCCCGCCGCTCGGCGTTGGGCGTGTCGCCCTCGTACATGTAGGTGGCGACGTAGTCGAACAGCAGCGACGAGGCGAACGGCGAGGCGCGCTGCGTCTCCACCTCGACGAGCGAGAGCTCGCGCGTGTGGAGCCCGCGCAGGAGCTCTTCGAGCCCCGGTAGGTCGAGCACGTCGCGCAGGCACTCGCGGTAGGTCTCGAGCACGATCGGGAACTGGCCGTAGCGCTTGGCGACCTCGAGCAGCGACTGCGCCTTCAGGCGCTGCTGCCAGAGCGGCGTGCGCTTGCCCGGACGGGCGCGCGGCAGCAGCAGCGCGCGCGCCGCGTTCTCGCGGAAGCGAGCGCCGAACAGCGCCGAGCTCGACAGCTCGCGCACCACCAGGTCCTGGAGCGCGTCGGGCTCGACCATCACGAGGTCGGCCGAGGGCGGCTCGTCGGCGTCTGGCAGGTGGACGATGATGCCGTCGTCCGACCAGATCGCGTCGGACTCGAGGCCGAAGTCGTCGCGCACGCGCGCGGACAGCGCCAGCGCCCAGGCGGCGTGCACGCGACCGCCGAACGGCGACAGCACGCACAGGCGCCAGTCGCCGATCTCGTCGCGGAAGCGCTCGACCACGATCGTGCGGTCGCTCGGCACGACGCGCGTAGCCTCGCGCTGCTCGCGCAGGAAGCTCGACAGGTTGCGCGCGGCGCGCGGGTCCAGGTCGTACTCACCGGCGAGCTCGTCCGGCTCGCGGTCCACCGCCTCGCGCGCGAACGCCCCGATCGCCTCGCCGAGCTCCTTCGGCCTGCCGACGCCGTCGCCGCGCCAGAACGGCACCGCCCCGGGGGCACCCGGAGCCGGCGTGACGATCACCCGGTCGCGCGTGATCTCCTCGATGCGCCAGGTCGACGCGCCGAGCAGGAACGTCTGGCCCGGTCGCGCCTCGTAGACCATCTCCTCGTCCAGCTCGCCCACGCGGCGGCCGTCCGGGAGGTGCACGCCGTACAGGCCGCGGTCCGGGATCGTGCCGGCGTTGGTCACGGCGAGCTGAAGCGCGCCGCGGCGGGCTCGGATCGTGTCCTCCACTCGGTCCCAGACGATCCGCGGCCGCAGCTCCGAGAACTCCTCGGACGGGTAGCGGCCGTCGAGCATGTCGAGCACGCTGTCGAGCAGCTCGCGCGAGAGCTCCGTGAACGGGTAGGCGCGGCGGACGGTCTCGTGCAGCTCCGGCACGCTCCACTCGTCGCCGGTGGCGGTCATCGCCACTACCTGCTGCGCCAGGACGTCGAGCGGGTTGTGCGGCACCACGGTGGTCTCGATGTCCCCGTCGCGCATGCGTTTCGCGACCACGGCGCACTCCAGCAGGTCGGCGCGGAACTTGGGGAAGATGCGGCCGCGGCTGACCTCGCCGACGCCGTGACCCGCGCGGCCGATCCGCTGCAGCCCGGCCGTCACCGACTTCGGCGACTCCACCTGGATCACGAGGTCCACGGCGCCCATGTCGATCCCCAGCTCGAGCGACGACGTGGCCACGAGGCAGGGCAGCTCGCCGGACTTCAGCAGGTCCTCGACCACCAGCCGCTCCTCGCGCGCGAGCGAGCCGTGATGGGCGCGGGCTATCGCGACGGGCTCGCCGCCGTCCTCCTCGGCCGCCAGCTCGTTCAGCCGCACCGCGAGCCGCTCGGCGCCGCGGCGGCTGTTCACGAACACGATCGTGGAGCGGTGCCGCTTGATCAGCGCCAGCAGCTCGGGGTAGATCGCCGGCCAGATCGAGCGCTGCGTGGCGGCCGAGTCCGTGCCCATGCCGGTGCCGACGAGGTCACCGCCGCCGGCTGCGGTGCCCACGCCGCCGACGGCCGGGTCGGTCACGTCGTGGGCGTCCGGCTCGCGCATGTTCTCGACCGGCACGTGGATCTTCAGGTCGAGCGGCTTGCGCATGCCCGCGTCGACCACCCTGCACTCGCGGCCCGTGCCGCTCAGGAAGCGGGCCACCTCCTCGAGTGGCCGCTGGGTGGCCGAGAGGCCGATGCGCTGCAGCGGTCTGCCGGCGAGGTGCTCGAGCCGCTCGAGCGTGAGGGCCAGGTGCGCGCCGCGCTTGGTGCGGGCCACGGCATGGATCTCGTCGACGATCACCCACTCGGTGTCGACCAGGAACTCGCGCGCGCGCGAGGTGAGCATCAGGTACAGGGACTCCGGCGTGGTGATCAGCACGTCCGGGGGCGTGCGGAGCATGGCCTGGCGCTCCTTCTGGGGCGTGTCGCCGGTGCGGATCGCGACGGAGATGTCGCCCTCGATCCCCTTCAGGGGTGCGCGCAGGTTCTTCTCGACGTCGTACGAGAGCGCCTTCAGCGGCGAGACGTAGACCAGACCTCGCCGCCTACGGCGGCTCACACCGGTCGCTTCGCTCCCTGGGCGCGGCTCCGCCGGCTCGGCCACGAGGCGGTCGAGGCCCCACAGAAAGGCCGCGAGCGTCTTGCCGGAGCCGGTGGGCGCCGATACCAGCACGCTCTCACCGGCCGCGATCGCGGGCCACGCCTGCGCCTGCGCCTCCGTGGGCCGCTCGAAGGAGCGGTTGAACCAATTACGGACCTGCGGGGTGAACGATTCGAGTGGGTCGTGGGACACGCGACCCACGAGCGTACCGCGCGCGGCGGCTGGGCCCGCGGGCGCTCAGCCCGCCACGAACTCGTCCGCGACGACGCAGTGCAGCCGCCGGCCGGCCATGAAGCCGGGTATCGCCGCAGCGGCCAGTGCGGCCGCCTCCGGGCCCGCCAGCACCAGCGCCGGTCCGAGTGCGCCCACCAGCGGCAGCGCCGCCACCCAGCGGCCCACCAGCAGGCCCCAGAACGAGCCGAGCAGGAGCGCGAGCAGCGCGACCACGGCCATCATCAGAGCCCTGGGGGATGGCGCCGCTTGTATCCGCGCGGCGATCGCATCCGGTCGGACCAGCGCGTGCCGGTGACCCTGCGGGCGCTCGTGTCGAAGCGGAGGCCGGCGACGACCATGTAGGCGTGGCCCGCGTTGCCGTAGGTCGTGATCCAGGTGCCGCGGCCGCGCTCGCCGAACTCCGACGCGAAGCCGCTCGAGTCGAGCGGCTCGTCGAGCAGCCCGGCCGCGTGGAGGGCGTAGCTGACCGAGCCGGAGCAGTCGTAGCCGCTGTCCCGCCAGCGGCCGTGCCCGCCGCCGTACTTGTACGGCTTGGAGGCGATCTCGTTCCCCGCCTCGATCACCGCCTGCACCTCCGGCGGCGCCGAGGCGGGCGCCACCGCCAGGCCCTCGTCCGTCAGCGTGGCCTTCTCGGTCGCGACCGGCGCGTCGACCGGGGCCTCGGTCGTGTCCGCCTCGGCGGCGCCGCGGCGCAGCGCGCGGGCGTCAGAGCGGGTGACCACGCCGTTGACCCGCCGCCCGACCGACTCCTCCCAGTCGCGCACGTTCGCCGCCGTGCGCGGCCCGAACTGGCCGTCCACGTCGGTCTCGATGCCCACCTTCGTGAGGTAGCGCTGGAGCTTGCGGACGTCCGAGCCGGACATCCCCTTGCGGAGCGTGCGCTCGCCGTAGTGCACGGCGAGGGCGCTCGCGGGCGGGACGATCAGCAGCAGCGCGAACGCCAACAGCAGCACACGTCGGTGCATCGGGACGGCAGCCTCCTCGTATTGCTTACGCGCCTACGGGGTTAGCTGACGGGCTCGCGCTGGAAGCTCGCGCTACGCCGCCGACGTTGGCAGCGATTCGCCCCGGTTCAGTGGGTCCCCCGCTCCCGGGCCGCTCGGCGGTCCGGGACTCGGCTATGCCTTACAGCCGCGGCAATATATACCCATCGGCGGAAGGGACCACGCCTCACCCCGCCAACTCGCGGGCGCGGGCGAACACCGCGTCCATCATCTCCTCGGTCAGCTTGCCGGTGAACGTGTTCTGCTGGCTCGGGTGATAGGTGCCGAGCAGCACGGGCCCGCCCGCCGGCCGGTGCTCGGCGCCGTGCCCGAAGCGCGGCTTCGGCCGCAGGCCGAGGAGGCGGCAGGCGGCGTCCCAGGCGTAGCCCCCGAGGCACACGATCACGTCCGGCCCGATCAGCCGCAGCTCCTCGTCGGCGTAGGGCAGACAGTTGTCGCGCTCGGCCGGCAGCGGCTTGTTCGCGGGCGGAGCGCAGCGCACCGCGGCCGCGATCCAGGCACCGCGCAGCTCGAGCCCGTCGCCGCGCCGGCGCGAGGTCGGCTGGTTCGCGAAGCCCGTGCGGTGGAGCGAGGCGAACAGCCAGTCGCCGGAGCGGTCCCCCGTGAACACGCGCCCGGTCCGGTTGCCGCCGTGCGCGGCCGGTGCGAGGCCGAGCACGAACACGCGCGCGGCGGGATCGCCGAAGCCGGGCACCGGCCGGCCCCAGTACTCCTCGTCGCGGAAGGCGGCGCGCTTCTCGCGCGCCACGCGCTCGCGCCACTCCACGAGCCGCGGGCAGCGCCGGCAGCGGACGACCCGCCGCTCTACGCCTTCAAGCGCTTCCCGCTGGTGAACAGGTACTGGGCCCACAGGTACGCCGGGATCGCCAGCGCGGCGGTCACCCCGAGCGACAGCCAGATCGACACGTCGCTCTCGCCGAGGAATCCGAACCGCACCCCGTTGATCAGGTAGAAGATCGGGTTGACGTGCGAGAGCTCGTGCCAGGGGGAGGGCAGCACGTCGACCGAGTAGAAGACGCCGCCGACGAACGTCAGCGGGAGGATCACGATGTTCGAGATGAACGTGGTGTGGTCCCAGGTCTCCGCGTAGATCCCGACCACCAGCCCGAGCGCCGCGAACAGCACGAGCCCGAGGGACACGGCGGCCACCAGCGCGAACGGCCGCTCGATCGGGACGTCCACGAGCACGAACGCGAGCACCAGCAGCGACGCCCCGATCGCCACCGCCCTGAACAGGCCGCCGATCGTGTAGCCGAGCGTCATCTGCCAGGAGCGCATGGGGGCGGAGAGCACGTCGTTGATGTAGCGGTCGAAGCGCGCCTGGAAGATCGTGGAGGCGTTGTTCATGTACGCCGCCTGGACCATCCCCATCGTGATCAGCCCGGGCACGATGAAGACCTCGTAGTCCACGTCGCCGACCTGCTTGATGCGGCCGCCGAGCGAGAGCCCGAACACGAGGATGAAGAGGATCGACGAGACGACCGGCGCGAGCACGGTCTGCGTCCAAAGCTTCGACACCCGCAGGGTCTCGCGGCGGCAGAGCCACATGAGGCCGGTCGCGCCCTGCATCAGGACGCCATCGCCTTCACGTAGACGTCGCTCAGGCGCTTTACGCCGAAGTGCTCGCGCAGGCCCTCTGAGGTGTCGCGCGCGATCAACCGGCCGCCACGGATCAGCGCGATCTCCTCACAGAGCTCCTCGGCCTCCTCGAGGTAATGCGTGGTGAGCAGGATCGTCGTGCCCTCGGCGTGCAGCTGGCGGATGTAGCGCCAGAGCTCCTGGCGCAGCTCGAAGTCCACGCCTGCGGTCGGCTCGTCCAGGATCACGAGCCGCGGCCGGTGCATCAGGGCCCGGGCCAGCAGCAGCCTGCGGCGCTGGCCGCCGGAGAGCTTGGGCGCGCGCGTGTCGCGCTTCGACTCGAGGCCGAACACGTCGATCATCTCGTCGGCGCGCGCCTCCGCGTCGGGCTTCGGCATGCCGAAGTAGCCGCCGTGGTAGAGCAGCGTCTCGCGCACGGTGAGGAAGCGGTCGAGGTTGATGTCCTGCTCGGCGAGCCCGATCCACGAGCGCGCCTCGAGCGTGTGCGCCGGCCTACCGAACACGAGCACGTCGCCGTCCGTGACCCGGATCAGGTTGCACACGGCGCTGATCAGGGTGGTCTTGCCGGCGCCGTTCGGGCCGAGCAGGCCGAAGAAGGACCCCGCCGGGATCTCCAGGTCGAAGTCCTCGAGTGCAAGGGTCCCGTCGTCGTAGCGCTTGGTCAGCCCGCGCAGCTCGAGCGCGGGGGCGTCGTCGCGGAACACCGGTACGAGGCTAGCGACCCCTCAGCTCTTGCGGACCCGCACTGCCGTGCCGTACGCGCAGATCTCGGTCCAGGTGCTGCCGAGCTCCGAGGTGTCGAACCGGAAGGCGATGACGGCGTTCGCGCCCTTCGCCTCCGCCTCCTCGACCAGGCGGTCGGACGCGTGCTGGCGACCCTCCGAGAGCATCTTCGTCATGCCCTTCAGCTCGCCGCCCACCATCGACTTCAGCGACGCGCCGATCTGCGAGCCGACGTTGCGCGAGCGCACGGTCAGCCCGAAGACCTCGCCCATCACCTCCTCGATCTCGTAGCCGGGGAGGTCGTTCATGGTCGAGATGATCATGAGGCGACCTTAACGGTCAGGAGAGTGCGCGGCCGTAGTGCTTCTCGTAGTAGTCGCGGTACTCGCCGGAGCGGATCGGGCCCCACCAGGGCTCGTTGTCGCGGTACCAGTCGACGGTCTGGCGCAGCCCCTCCTCGAAGTGCGTCTGTGCTTGCCAGCCGAGCTCTGACTGGATCTTCTCGGCCGACAGGCTGTAGCGGCGGTCGTGACCGGGGCGGTCCTTGACGTGCTCGATCAGCGATGCGGGCTGCCCGGTCAGCTCGAGGATGCGCTTGACGACCTCGATGTTGGCGCACTCGTCGGGGCCGCCGACGTTGTAGGCCTCGCCGGGCCGGCCGTGCAGCAGCGTGGTGTGGATGCCGCGGGCGAAGTCCTCGACGTAGAGCCAGTTGCGCACCTGCAGCCCGTCGCCGTAGACGGGCAGGCTGTCGCCGTGGAGCGCGTTCAGCACGCAGAGCGGGATCAGCTTCTCGGGGTACTGGCGCGGGCCGTAGTTGTTCGAGCCGCGGCAGATCAGCGCCTCTGTCCGGTAGGTGTGGTGGTGGGCCGACACGAGCAGGTCGCCGGCCGCCTTCGTCGCCGAATACGGGGAGGACGGGTCGAGCGGCGAGCTCTCGGTGAACGAGCCCTCGTTGATCGAGCCGTAGACCTCGTCGGTCGAGACCTGCAGATAGCGGCCGATGCCGAGCTCGCGGGCGGCGTCGAGCAGCACGCCGGTGCCGATTACGTGCGTGCGCGCGAACGCCTCCTGGTCTGTGATCGAGCGGTCCACGTGCGACTCGGCGGCGAAGTTGACGACCGCGTCGCAGCCCTCCATCACCTCGCGCACGACCCTCGGGTCCTCGATCGCCCCGACCACCAGCTCCACGTCGTCCGGCAGGTTCTCGCGGCGGCCGGCATAGGTCAGCTTGTCGAGCACGACCACATCGTGCTCGCCCCGCACCAGCCGCACATAGGTCGACCCGATGAACCCGGCGGCCCCGGTCACCAGCAGCCTCATACGGCCACCTCCCGTTCGGCAAGGTACGCGGCGAGGCCGTGCTGCCATGGGGGAAGCGTGGGGATCAGCCCGTCGGCCCCGAACGCGGTCGTCGTGCGCTCGCTTTCCAGCACCGAGTAGGCCGGCCGCCTCGCCGGCCGAGGGAACTCCGCCGTGCTGCACGGCTCCACCCGGCAGTCGACGTGCGCCTTCTGGAAGATCATCCGCGCGAACTCGAACCATGAGCACTGCCCCTGGGCGGCGCGGTGATGGATCCCGAACTCGCCGTCGCGGGCGAGGCTGAGCAGGCTCTGTGCGAGATGCCCGGTGTACGTCGGGCAGCCGATCTGGTCGTCCACCACTCGCGCCTCGCCGCGCTCGCGGCCCACCCGCAGCATCGTCTCCACGAAGTTCTTGCCTCCGACACCGAACAGCCACGAAGTGCGCACGATGTAGTGACGCGGGTTGGCGTCGGCGGTGGCGCGCTCGCCGGCCAGCTTGGTGCGCCCGTACGCGGAGATCGGGTTTGTGGGGTCGGACTCCACGTAAGGCTCGCCTTTCGTGCCGTCGAAGACGTAGTCGCTCGAGACGTAGAGCACCGCCGCGCCGGCGTCGGCCGCCGCGGCCGCCAGGGTGCCGGCCCCGTCGCCGTTGACGCGGAGGGCGTCCGCCTCGTGCTCCTCGGCGCCGTCCACGTCGGTCCAGGCCGCGCAGTTGACGACGAGATCGGGCCGCACCTCGCCGACGATCCGGCCGACGGACGCCGCGTCGGTCACGTCCAGGTCGGCGTGGGCAAGGCCGACCGCGTCATCGCCCGCGGCGTCCAGGACGTCGCGACCGAGCATCCCAGCGGCGCCGGCAACGAGGATCTTCACGCCGGAAGGATTAGCAGCGCCGGGCGGCCGCCGCATCGGCCGCCGGGGAAGCGCGGGCGGGGCGCCGGACGACTCACCCCGGTGGCGGGAATCCCTTCCAATAGCCGGGGAAGCGCGGATTGACCATCTCCGGGTCGTCGTCGCCGGTCAGCGCGGCCACGGCGTCGAGCATGTCCTGGGCGAGGTCCCACCCGGCGGCGTTGGTCTCCTCGTAGTGGCTCTGGGCCTCGCCGAGCGCCTGCCCGTAGCGGCAGCTGGCGGCGAGGGCCTGCGCCGCCTCTGCCGGGTACTGGTCAAGCCTTCCCGGGTCCTCCGTGATCGCCTTGCAGGTCTCGCCGGCGACCCCGTCGGGGTACTCGATCACGCCCGCGTCGTGGAGCGCCTGGCAGGTGCCCGGGCCGGCGAGGTCGTCAGCCACGCACTTAACCCGCCAGTTGCTGATCGGCAGGATGTAGCCGAGCTCGTCGTTCCCGAGTCCGATCGTGAACCGGTAGCGGTCGTGCATCCTGTTGAGGACGTATCCCGGCGTCGTGTAGTCGTCGCCGAACGTGTTCAGCTCGAGCGGCTCCTCGTACCAGCGCGTCGGGTCGGAGCGGTACTCCGCCGGCAGCCCGATAACGACCTCGCCGGCGCTCTCGCCCGGCAGGAACATCATGCCCACCTGGCCGATGCGCAGGTAGCCGACCTCGCTCTTCAGATGGTTGCCGGCGCGGATCGGGCCGAGGAGCGGATCGTCCTCGGTGCCGAAGTCGTCGCTGACGCAGGTGGCGTCGGTCTTGGGGCCGGTCGCCGGGCAGGTGTAGACGGGCGGCGGGACGTGACCGAGCCGGGTGAACCCGGTCTGCGGGTCCACGACCAGCAGCAGGCGGAAGCCGATGTTGCTGAGGCGCGAGTAGAAGGGCTGGCGCCGGAAGCTGATCCGTCCGTCCCTCAGCCACTCGCCGTGGTCGATGATCTCGAGTGCCTTCTTCGCCGCCTGCTGGCCGATCACCACGGCGCGGCGGAAGTTCTTGTCCGTGTACGTGAACCCGTCCCCGCCGGGCACGGCCGCGCCGGGCGGCGGGTCGAATTGGTTGCCGAGCGGATGCTTCCGGTCGACCTCCCACACGTTCGCCCCGCCGGGGCCGACTAGATTGCCGAGCGCGCCGACGAAGTAGAGCGCCTCGCCGCCCACCCGCTGCGCGATCGTCCGCGACAGCACGCCGGCGTAGTCGCTCGTGAAGTAGCGGCCCTCGGCGTTGCACTGGTCGCCCTCCCAGCCGAGCACCGCGCATTCCTCGGTCAGGTCCACCGGCGGACGCCAGTTGAGGGTCGTCTCGGGATGGTTGTTCCACTGCACCACCGTCCCGATCACGTGCCCGCGGGTGCTCACCGCCTGAAGCACGTTCATGCTCGGGTCGATGACCTGCGGGTCGTTGTCGTCCATGCCGAACCAGTGCTTGCCCGACCCCACGCGCAGGCGCGCCGGACGCATCCGCCCCACCGCGTCGACGACCGCGTCGGCCGCCTGGTCGGTCATCTCCTCGTACCACGCGTGGTTCACGTCGAACGCCGTGTCCGGGCCGTGGTGGTCGTGGGTCGAGGCGATGAGCACGTCGATTTCGCGACCGGGCAGCCGCTCCTCGACCTTCTGCCGGATCAGGTCGCCGTCGACCTTGAAGATCATGTAGACGTCCGCCGAGACGAGCACGGTCAGGTGACGGCCGGACAGCTCCGACAGGGCCAGGGCGCGCACCCGCAAGTCGTCGTGCACCCAGTGCGACACGCTGTCGCCGTTGCCGACCGCGATGCGCCCGTCGTCCCACTCGGGAATGAACACCCCGAGGGAGAGGGCGTCGTCCTCGCCAGGCAGGCCGGCGCGCAGGTAGTCACGGGATCCGTCCACCAGCGGGAGCACGGAGCGGCTGGCGGCGCCGGCCTTGACGATCGGGTTCGGCTTGTGGTGGTGGTGGCCGTGATGGTGGTGGCCGTGGCGCGGGCCGCCGGCGAGCGCCGGAGGCGCGAGCAGCGCCAGGGCAACCGCGAGCGACGCGACGATCGCCGGCCTCATCCACATCGATCCACGGCTGGACGAGCAGCCGCCTGAACTCAGCACCGGGTCCCTCACCTGTCCTCCGATCCCCCTTGACTACGGCCTGCGCACCCTACCCCAGGGCGGACCGGCGGCGCGAGCGCCGTTTGAGCAACCAGGGGGTTGCGCGATCGTGGCGGCCGCCGAGTGTGGGCGCAGTTAGTGTCGTATTTGATCCCTAAGTGCGCCCACACGCGGGGGCGTGCCCGGGACGGACGGGCCAACCCCTGGTTGCCGTCGTTCGCGGCGCGAACTCACCGCGGCCCCTAAAGGATCTGCACGTCCGCGTTGTCCCCGACCACGAAGCGGTACGCCTTCGGCAGCGCCGGCCCGCGGCCTATCGTCACGTTCTTGCCGATCAGGCTCGCCTCGATGCGGTACTCGAGGTCCGAGATCGCCGAGCCGGACAGCACGATCGAGTGCTCGAGCTCGGCCTTCTCGATCGTCACCTCGTCGCCGATCGCCGTGTAGGGACCGACGTAGGCGTCGGTCAGCCGCGTGTCGCGGCCGATGATCGCCGGGCCGCGGACGGTCGCGCGCTCCAGGCGGGCGCCGGACTCGATCACCACGCGGCCCTCCACGCGCGAGTCGACGAGCTCGCCGTCCATGCGCTCCTCGAGCTCGTCGAGGATCAGGCGGTTCGCCTCGAGCATGTCCTGCACCTGGCCGGTGTCCTTCCACCAGCCGTGCACGATGTGCGGGTCCACGCGCAGGCCGCGCTCCACGAGCGTCTGGATCGCGTCGGTGATCTCGAGCTCGTTGCGCCACGACGGCTCGATCGCGCGCGCGGCGTCGAAGATCGCGGGCGTGAACATGTACACGCCGACGAGCGCCAGGTCGGACTGTGGCTCCTTCGGCTTCTCGACCAGCCGCGACACGCGCCCGTCGCCGTTCAGCTCCGCCACGCCGTAGCTCTGCGGGTCCGGCACCGGCGTGAGCAGGATCATCGCGTCCGGCTCCTCGGTGCGGAACGTGTCGACGAGGTTGACGATCCCGTCGCGCAGCAGGTTGTCGCCCAGGTACATCACGAACGGGGAGGAGCGCAGGAACGGCTCTGCGGTCAGGACGGCGTGGGCCAGGCCGGCCGGCTCGTCCTGCTCGATGTACTCGATCGTGACGCCGAACTGCGACCCGTCGCCCGCGGCCGCGCGGATCTCGCCGCCAGTCTCGGGCGCGACGATGACGCCGACCTCGCGGATGCCCGCCTCGGCCATCGCCTCGATGCCGTAGAAGAGCACCGGCTTGTTGGCGACCGGCACGAGCTGCTTGGCGCTCGTGTGCGTGAGCGGGCGCAGGCGCGTGCCCTTGCCGCCGGACAGGATCAGGCCTTTGAGCCCTTCCATCTCCTAGTACACGCCTCCGAGCTTCCCGTGGTCCCAACTCACTACGCGGGTAGGAACGAACCGCAGGCCCACCCGCTTCTGCGCCTGGGCGGCGACCATTTGGCGGATCTCCGGGCCGAGCCCACCGCCGCCGTAGCGCTCGAACAGCGCGAGCCCGTAGCCCTCCACGCGCTCCGGCTCATGCTCGACTTCCACGTCGCACTCCAGCATGACGCCCCGCAGCTCGTGGTACTGCACGCCGTCGTCGACGCCGATCGTGGCGTGCGGGTCGCGCGACAGGTTCACCGCCTTCTGCGACTTGGCGTAGGTCCAGCCGCGCAGCTCCGGGCCGTCGTCCACGACGTACCAGAGCGGCACCATGTGCGGCCGGCCGTCGCTTCCGGCGGTCGCGCACTGCATGACCATCTGCTCGTCGAGAAAGGCGCGCACTTCGCCGGCCGTCATCGCGATCTGATCGCGGCGCGAGGCCATCGCGCGCGAAGCCTACTTGCCATGTAACCGCTCGACTCGATCGAAGCCGCGGCGCACCCGCGCGGCGGCCGGGGCCGACCCCCTGGTTGCCCGTCGTTCGCGCGCGGTGGCGGCCGGCCCCGAAACGAAGCCAGCCCCCAACGAAGCGGGCCGCCGCGACCTTTCGGTCGCGGCGGCCCGCTGAGCCGCTGAGGCCGGCGGCCTCGGAGCTAGTCCGCTCCGAGGTACGCCAGCGCGTCCTTCACGAGCTGGGCGCGGTTATCGGCCCCGGTCACGCCCTCGAGGCCGAAGCCCCAGTAGAGGGTGTCACCGGTTGCCACGCCCGGCCCGTCGACGAATCCGACCGAACCGGTCTGGATCCAGTTGTTGGCGTTGCCGGGGCTGCCTTCCGGCGGGCCCCCGGCCGACCAGGGCCCGAGGTCGGTCTCGAAGCCCTCGGTCTCCGTCGTGCCGTCCACGGTCACGGCCGCGTCGTCCACGAAGACGCCGAGGCCGCTGACCGCCGGATCCTGCACGTATGAGATCGAGATCTCGACCTGCTTGCCCAGGTACGCCTGCGGCACGTCTACGTGCCAATCATGGAACCCGGCCGAGTTGCCCGTGGCCGCGTTCCATTCACCCGACGTACCACCGGAGGCGCACTGGAACCCGCCGGCGGGGTCCGGGCTGCGCGTCATGTAGTGCGTCAGGAACGGGTGCAGCTGGAGCCAGAACGGGTCGTCGTCCGGACATCCCGCCCCGGTGTCGTCGCTCGTGTTGCCGTTGGCATCCGGCAGCGTCGTCCAGTCGTCCGCGCCCACGGAGTGGATCTCGACGAACATGTAGTCGAAGTCCGGCTCCGTGTCCCAGGACGCCTTGAACTCGAGCGACGCCGCGCCGGCGTTCGTCAGGTCAACCGTCCGCGACAGCCGCTTGTAGCCCTGGTCGGCCCGCTGGGAGTAGGCATAGCCCGTCCCGGTGGGCGGATCGAACGCGGGCGGCCGGTCGAGCTTGATCTGCTGCTCGGACGCGAACTGCGGGTACTCGTCCGGGTGCAGGATGCTCGATGTCGTCAGGAACGTGTAGATGTTGACCTGGTTCTGCTCCGAGTCCGGGCCGTTGACCGTGAACTCCAGGTCGCCGAACTGACCGCCGGCCTCGCGGAACGGCAGCGCCGCCGCGGGGTCGATGTCGTCGGCGGCCAGGATCGGCAGGTACGCCCCGAGCCAGTACTGCTGGAAATCGTTCGAGACGATCACGCAGTTGAACGTCTGGCCCTCCGGGTCGTCGTCGTTGCCGCCCGTCGTCGTCTGGTTGGCGGGACAGAACGGCTTCGGCGGCGTCGGCCCCAGCGGGTTGTACAGGAACTGGTCCCATCCGCCCTGCAGGGCCGTCTGGCCGGACACGAGCGCCTTGCCGCCCTCGTTGAGGTAATCGCGCACGGCCATCACCTCTTGGTCGAGCAGCAGCGCCGTGCCGGTGCCGCCGGGCTGGCCCGGCGTCCGCACGTAGAGGTCGTTGCCGGTCTCCCAGATGACGGCCTTGTAGTGCGACAGCACGCCGAGCGCCGAGGGCGCCTCGCGCCCCTGGGCGTCGACGTCGTACACGTCGTGACCGACGCCGGCGGCGTCGAGCGCCGCCTCATAGTCGCCCTGGAAGAGCGGACCGGGATGCGGCCCCGGCTCGAACAGGCCGCTGTTGCCGGTGTAGTCCTCGGCGACCATCAGCAGCACGTCGTTGCCGGTGTCGCTCACCTGCGTGTAGGTGAACGAGTCGGATCTCTTGTGCTTCGCCTCGAACCAGACCTTCACCGTGTCGCCCGGATCGGCGCCCCTCACCTCCGCGCGCAGGCGGTGGTAGTACACGCCCGGGTCGCCGTACTTCTCGCCGCCCCGGAACTCGCGGGTGTTCGTCGAGTACTTGCGGCCGCCGTTGATCTGGTAGACGGCCTTGACCTTGCCGAGCGAGCGCTTGGCGTTGACCTCGACGACCTGCGGGTCGCCGAAGGACTTCGAGAACGCGGTCGGGACGAAGTCCGGCGCCTCGTTCCCGAGATGCGAGCTCGGGTTGTCGGGATGGTTCGCCGAGCGCGCCAGGTCCAGCGCGAAGTCGAGGTTCTTCTCGAACTCCGCCTGGATCGCCGCCTCGTCGTCCTGGAACACGAAGCCGCCCGGGTCGAACGCGTCCGCTCCCTCCTTGGTGCCGCCGACGCCCGGCCCCGAGCCACCGCTCAGCTCGACCGTGAACGCCTGGATGTCGAAGGCCTTCAGCGAGTCGTCGGTGATGTCGCCGTTGGTCGTGTACAGCTCCGCGGACACGTCCGGGTCGAAGCCCTCGACCGCGGGGTTGTCGTCGTCACCGGCCAGCGCCGTCGTCAGCGGCCAGTCCGTGGCGGGGGTCTCGACCTGCCAGCCCTCCGGATAGAGGATCAGCTGGGCGAACGAGTGGTAGTCGATCTGGAACTTGGGGCGGATCAGCCGCTCGACGCGCCGCATCGCCCTCGTCTCCGGCTCCGACGCGGGGCCGCTGCCGTGATACGTGTCGGTCGTCGAGTCGTTCGACGAGCCCTCCAGGTCGTAGTTCCACTTGACCGGGAAGTTGCGGTTGGTGTCGACGCCGTCGCTGTTCGTGATCTGGCCGTCGTCGTCCACGTCGCGCAGGTTCTTGCGCCACAGGCGCGTGGCCTTCGACTGGAACGTGTAGTTGTAACCGTCCACGTTCACGACCGGCACGAACCACAGCTCGGTTTTCTTGAGCAGGTCCCGGATGCCGCTCTTGCCCTTCTGGTCCTTGTTCTGGACGACGTACTTGAAGAACCGGTACTCGACCTCCGTGGAGATCCACTCGCGCGCGTGCTGGGTCGACTCATAGAGCGCGGTCGGCCGCTTGCCCTGGCGCGTGTGCCGCACGTTGTCGGTCACGCGGTAGGCGATGATCGGCTCGCCCAGCAGCGAGTGCCCGATCACGTGCTTCTCGACCACGTCGCGGTTCGCTCGCGCGATCCGCCGATAGAGGTTCTTGAGCGGCACGTTCGGCCGCGCGCACGTGTCGGGGCACGGGGCCGGCCGCAGGCTCCACGGCCGGAACACGTTGTACCCGTGCGTGGGGTTCGCGAGCTGCGACGCCCGCGCCGCGACGCGCGACCTGCGCGCCACGTGCCCGATGGCCCGGACCCGGGCGCCCTTGTCCCGCAGGGCTTTCACCTGCTTGGCGGTCGCGACGATCGCGAAACCGCGGCTGCCCTTGACCATGGCCTCGTGCATGTCGAAGCCGGCGCGGGCGAGCTGCTCGCCGTCCACGCCCTTGACGAAGTATTGGTTGAGCGGCTGGAACCGCCCGGCTGCCGACGCGGAGCCGGCGCAGAGCATCGCGACCAGGGACGCCGCAAGCACGGCCAGCGTCCACGCGCGTTTGCTACAGAGCATTCACTGTCCTCCCTGGGGGCCAAGTCCCTGGCCCCCGTCAACGATGACCCCCGGTCTCTCTCCCCAACCCGGGGCGCTCCAATAAGGGCGCGGAGACTATGCCTTTGCGCCCGAACGCGCAACCGCGCAGGCCAAACCGACCAATCGCGGTCCCGCTAGCGCTTGGCGGCGGCCCCGGCGAGCGTCTCTGCCGCCTCGAGCACCGCCCGCCGGGCGTCGTCCGGCTCGAGCACCACCGCGTCGCCCGCCTCCTTGAGGATCTCGCGGGCGAGCCAGTCGCCGGACGCGTAGGTGCGCTCGACGATCACGGCGCCGTCGGCGAGGTCCTGCACGACCCGGCGGTCCTCGCGCGCCCATCGCGCCCGGTCGGGCGAGATCCAGATGCGCGCGGTGCTCGAGGAGTCGACCTCGCCGGTGGCGAGCCAGCCGTGCACGTCGGGCTCGACGCCGGGGCGCGGGTCGTAGGTCTCGTCGAGCACGGTGGCCTCGCGGATGCGGTCGAGCCGGTAGGAGCGCGGCTGCCCCTTGTCGAGGTCCCACGAGTGCACGTACCAGCCCTCCTGCCCGTTGGCGAGCTTGTAGGGCTCGATCGTGCGCTCGGTGAACTCGTCCTCGTTCTCCTTGTAGTACTCGATCTCGAGCAGCCGCCTGCGCGCGATCGCGCCGCTCACCACGCGCGCGATGTCGGAGTCGTCGCCCTTGGCCGTCGTGATCTGGAGCCCCTCCTCGGCCGGGTCCTGGCCGAGGGCGTCCACGATCTTCTGGCGCGCCGACGCCAGCGAGCCCTCGGGCAGGTGCTCGCCGATCAGGTCGATCGCGGCCACGAGCGCCTTAGCCTCGAGCGGCAGCAGCCGCGCCGGTCGCGCGAAGTTGTCGCCGTACGGCTCCGGGTCCACCTCGATCTGATCGCCCTGCACCTCGGCGTAGAGCACGTAGCTGCCGCCGCCGAAGTTCACGACGTTCAGCACGTCGATGTCCTGGCGCAGCTCCTGCTCGGTCACCTGCAGCATCCCGCACAGCGCGGCCACGTCGAGCTTGCGCGCGTCGCGCGCCGCGTCGATCAGCACGCCCGCGAGCGTGACGAGGCGGGCGAACCGCTCGGGCCTGATCGGCGACTCGCCCCTGCCGTCCTCGTCAGGCTCCTCCTCCACCCGGCGGCGCTTGACCGGGTCGGCCGGCTCGGGCGGGTTGCGGTGGCGCTCGATCACCAGCTCGAGCCGCTCCTCCGCCTCCCGCACGAGCTCGGGCGGGCCGAGGATGCGAGCCTGGTCGCCGAGGCCGAGTACCCACGAGACCATCATGCGCGGGTCGGCGTAGTCGGTCTCGAGGATCTTGCCGCCGCCGTCGGCCTCCGAAACCTCGCCGGCGTGGCCGAAGTGGCGCAGCGCGAGCCAGTCGATCCGCTCCGAGAGCCAGATCCGCGCGCGGCCGACGGGATCGCCGAGCTGCCAGTCGGTGCGCGTGGCGTACACGCGCGGGTCGAAGTCCTCGGGGCGGTTGAAGTCGTGCTCGGCCTTGGACGAGTAGCCGACCTTGCCGCGGATCCGCGAGACCCTGAACACCCGCACGTCGTCGCGCTCGTGCGAGTAGCCGATCAGGTAGAACTGGCCGCCGCGGTAGAGCAGGTGGTAGGGGTCGACCTTGCGCTTCTCCTCGGCGTCGCGACCGATCGTGTAGTAGCCGAACAGGATCGTCTTGCGGCGGAAGATCGCGGTCTCGATCTTCGACAGCCGCGCCGAGAGGTCGCGCCCGCCCGCGCCGGCGGTCACGGCCAGCGCGACCGAGCGCTGCTCCGGCGCGTCGAGCGGGCTCGGCTTGCCCCATGAGAGCTGCTGGAGCGCCAGGCGGAACGGTTCCGCGTAGGCGAACTCTCCGTCGAGCAGCGACAGCGCCGTGCGCAGCGCCCCCAGCTCCTTGTCCGTGAACTCGATCGCCGGCAGGTAGAAGTTCTCGGGCGGGAGCGAGTAGTTCTCGGCCTCGTAGTAGCCCTCGGCCGGCTTGTCGACCTTGAGGTGGATCCCGAGCGACTCGAGCTCGGCCCGGTCGGCGTAGAAGCGGCGCGCGAAGGCCTCGTCGTTCATCTGCGAGTAGCCCTCCACGTCCTGCTTGATCTCGAGCGCGGAGACCGGCCGCCGCTCGGCCATCAGGAACGAGATCAGCGACAGCTGCCGGATGAGCTTTTCGGTGTCCTTCGCCATGCGATCGGCTCGCGGGGGGCGAGCGCCTCATCGAGGATAAGCGGGAAACCCGGCCCCGGTCACCCCCCAACCGCCAGCGACCGCAATTTGCGGGGTCACAACGGCGACGTTCGCGCCCCCACGGCGTACCCGACCACGTTGATCGCCAGGTGCACGCCCGCCACCACCGCGAACGCCTCCGCCACCTCGGCGGCGCTCATCCGCCACAGCGGCCGCAGCGTGAGCGCCGCCCACGGGACGAAGTCGGCCTGGTCGTAGACGGCGATCGCGGCGCCGAGCGGCGAGCCGCGGCGGCGGCCCGGCTCGATCCCGAGGCGGCGCTTGGCGAAGCTGTTCGGCAGCTCGCCGAGCACGACGGCGGCGCCGAGCAGCAGGCCGTAGGCGGCCGGCGGCGCGTCGCGCAGCTCGGGCGGCAGCCGCTCGCGGAACCACTCCGAGCGCGACAGCGCGGCCGCCGCCGCGGTCGTCCCGGCGGTCATCACGAGCGCGCCCCGCACCGTCTTGTTGTCGCCGAACACGCGCCGGCCGCCAAGCGACGCGCCGCCGTCCAGCGGGCGCTTCAGCGAGCGCAGGAGGTCGAAGCGCAGCACCGGCGCGTGCGCGGCGGCGGCGCCCAACGCCGGCACGAAGGCCCAGGTCGCCCTCACCGCGACTCTGCGAGGACCGCCCGGTAGTCCTCCCACGTGTCCACGTCGCGCGGGACCGGCCCGTCGACCGGCACGTCCACCGCGCCGTGGCGGTCGAGCAGCTTCCACACGGCCTTGTCACCGTGCATCGCGCGCAACTCGGCGAACAGCGTGCGCGAGAACGCGAGCGGGTGGCCGCGGCCGTCCTCGTACCCGCACGCGGCGATCGGCGCATCGCCGCGGCCGGCCAGCAGCCGCCGTACGGTCCCCGGCCTCACCCCGGGCTGGTCGCCGAGCATCAGGACGAGGACGTCGCAGCGCGGGTCCACAGCCGCCAGCGCCGCCGCGATCGACGACGAGCAGCCCGCGCCGAAGTCGCGGTTCTCGACCACCTCGGCGCCGCCGAGGTCCACACCGTCGCGCACCGCCTCCGCCTCGCCGCCGATCACGCACAGAAGCTGGTCGAACTCGCACGCGCGCGCGACCGCGAGCACGTGGCCGAGCAGCGTCGCGTCCCCGTAAGGCAGCAGCTGCTTCGGCCGGCCGAGCCGCTTGGAGCCGCCGGCGGCCAGCACGAGGCCCGTGACGCCCATCACCGCCCGTTCGTGCGGCGCGGCTGCCGCCGGGCCATCTCGACGGGCACCTCGGCGGCGATGTTCACCGTCCGGCAGCGACCGCAGCGGATGCGGACGCGCCTCGTCATGTAGTCCGCGTCCATCGCGGCCGCCAGCAGGTTGCCGCACGAGACGCACACGTAGTCGTGCTCGCCGTTGCCGCGGAACACCGGGCGCTCCGGGTCGTCCTGGACCGCCGTGCCGCCGTCCGGCGGCACCTCGCCCTGCTGCACCTCCCTCATCGTCCTGCGCGTCATCAGATGTTGGCGAGCTTGCCCGTGAAGTCCTTGATCAGCGCGTCGAGCACGCTGACCACCACGCCCTCGCCCATCGAGGCGGCCTTGCCGGTGATCTGCGCCGCGGTGTGGATCGTGCCGCCGCCGTCCTGCAGCGCGAAGGTCACGTCGGCGTTCGCGTGGCCCTGGCCGCCCGCCTCTCGCGACTTGACCTGCATCACGGCGCGGTGCTCGGCGTCGTCCTGCTCGACGACCGCGACCGTGCCCGTGAACGTCATCGACATCGCGCCCATCTTCACCTTGATCTCCGCCTTGGCCGAGTCCGGGGCGGTGCGCTCGAGGACGCGGCCGCCCTCGACGCACGGGATCAGCCGGTCGAGGTCCAGGATCGCCTCCCAGGTCTCGTCGAGCGGCTTCCCGGAAGTGAAGGAGTGGTCGAGCTCAACCATGTTCGTGCCTCCTTGTGTCTAGGGTTCCGGGCGTGCAGACGTTCGGCCCGGAGAACGCCCGCCTGACGGTGCGGACGAAGCGGAGGGGGGCTGCGTCGAAGGCCGGGCACGACCTGCTGATCGAGGTCACGTCGTGGTCGGCCACGCTCGACGGAGCGAGGATAGAGCTCACGGCCGACTCCGGCTCGCTGCGCGTGGTCGAAGGCACCGGCGGCATGTCCGCGCTCGACGAGGACGACAAGGCCGGCATCCAGGAGACGATCGACGACGAGGTCCTCAAGGGGGCGCCGATCGAGTTCCGCTCGACCGAGGCGGCGATCCCCGGACGGGTCACCGGCGAGCTCGAGCTCAACGGCACGCGCCGGCCGATCAGCTTCGAGCTGGCGGCGCAGGACGGCCGGCTCACCGGCACGGCCAAGGTAAGGCAGTCGGACTGGGGCATGAAGCCGTACTCCGCGTTGTTCGGCACGCTCAAGGTCGCGGACGAGGTTGAGATCGCGATCGACGCCGCCCTGGACAGCGCTCAGTCCCGGTAGACGGTCTGCGCGTCGAGCCCGCCCTCGACGCCCGGGGGCAGCGCACCGGACCCGTGCGCGTACAGGGCGACGTCCGCGATCGTCTGCGCCTCGCCGTCGCCGACGAACGCCCCGTCCTCCCATTTGACTCCGTCCGGCTCCGTCCCGAGCGCCACCGCCGCCAGCAGCTGCGCCTTCTCGCGGATCTTGCCGGTGGCGCTCTCGATCGCGGCCGCGGTCCCCTCGGACGGGCTCGTGTTGAACCCGTGCCCCTCGCCGAAGCGGGTGGTGTCGGCCGGGACCACCTTCACGTCGAGCGGCGGCACGCCCAGCTCCCCGGCCACGAGCTCCGCGTACTGCCCCTCGTTGCCGTCGGACTCGGTGGTCAGGCTGAGCACCATCTTCCCCGTCGGGTGAACGCGCAGGAAGACTGCTCGGTATGCCTCGTCGGCCACGGCTCAACCTCCTTTGTCGGGCTTCTCGCGCTCCAGGCGCTGCCGCTCCTGATGGGCGGTCAGGGCGTTGTGCTCCTCCAGGTCGCAGAAGCTCGGCTGCGGGCCGCCGAGCGCGTGCGGCGGGACCGCCGGGCGCTCGCAGCCGGGGTAGATGCACTTCTTGCCGCTGCGGTCACTCGCCTCCATGCGGCCCCCATCCCGGCGTCGTCCGGCCCCTGCTCGGCCCGTAGCCGCTCGGCATCGCGACCGAGCTGCCCTGCACGGGCGTCGCGCTCGCCCACGGCTCGTCGGCTTCCTCCGGCTCCGGTCCCGGCGACGGTCGCTCCCACGCGCCCCGCTCGGCCGCGATCGCATCGGCCACCTCGCCCAGCGCGTCCAGGCTGTGGCCGCTCACGAGCGCGTCGCAGTGCGGCAGCGCCGCGGCCATCCCGCCGGCGCGGGGCGAGAAGCCGCGCGCGCTCGCGCGCGGGTTGACCCACACGATCCGGTAGGCCAGGCGCGAGAGCCGCTCCATCTCGCGCGCGACCAGCGCGGGGTCGCCGCGCTCCCAGCCGTCGGAGAGGATCACCACGACCGCGCCGCGCGCCATGCCGCGCCTGCCGTGGCGGTCGTTGAAGGCCTTGAGGGCGTCGCCGATGCGCGTGCCGCTCGACCAGTCCGGCGCGGCGGCCGCGGCGCGCTGGATCGCGCGCTCGGGGCTGCGCGAGCGGAGCGCCCGCGTCAACCGGGTCAAGCGGGTGGCGAACGCGAACGCCTCGGCGTTCGGCCCGCTGCCGGCGGCGGACGTGAGGAACTGGAGGTACGCGCGCGCGTAGGGCTCCATCGAGCCGGAGATGTCGCAGAGCAGGACCATCCGCCGGCGCGCGACGCGGCGGCGGCGGCGCGCAAGGCGGATCGGATCGCCCGCCGTGCGCATGCTGCCCCGGAGCGTGCGCCGCATGTCGATGCGCTCGCCGCGGCGGTCCCTCTCCGAGCGGCGCGTCCGGCGCCGCGGCGTCGCCACCTCGAGGCGCGCCATCAGCCGGTAGAGCTGGGCGAGCTCACGCGGCTCGAGCGCGTCGAAGCGCCGCTCGCGCAGCCGCTCCTCGTCGCTCGCGGCCATCGGCACCGGGACCTCCGGCGCGTCCTCCTCCATCTGCCGGCCCGCCGGCGCGGGCGACGAGTGGCCGGCGCTGAGCCCGGTCTCGCCCGCCACCGCCTGGTGCTGCGCGGCCGGGGCCTCGTCTGCGGACGCGGGCGCGGTCTGGACCTCGTCGGGCTCGAAGAGCTCCGCCGGCGCGGCGCGCGTGCCGAACACCGCCGCGAAGGCGGAGTCGAACGCCTTCAGCTGCGACTGGTCCGAGACGAACACCGCGCGCGCCGTCCAGTACAGGCGCCGCCGCGCGACCGGCCGCACCAGCGTCAGCGCCTCGGCGAAGCGCGCGGCGCGCTCGGCGGTGACCGGCACGCCGGCGTCGTGCAGGCGCCGGCCGAACGCGCCCGTGAGCGCGGGCAGGTCGAGGTGCAGCGTGCGCACCGTGAAGGGCTCGCTCATCGCCCCACCAGCTGCTCGAGCCCCGCCGCGCGGACGACCTCCTGGTCCTCGCTGTACTTCAGCACGGTGCCGAGCGTGCGGTCCACCGCTGCCTCGTCCAGCTCCTCGACGCCGAGCAGCTCGAGCGCGGCGACCCAGTCGATCGCCTCGGCCACGCCCGGCGGCTTCTGAACGTCGCCCTCGCGGATGCGCGCGACCGCGTCGGCCACCTGCACCGCGAGCGACTCGGAGGCGCCCTTCACCCGCCGGCGCACGATCTCCACCTCGCGCTGCGGCGTCGGGTAGTCGATCCACTGGTAGAGGCAGCGGCGCTTGACCGCGTCGTGCAGGTCGCGCGTCCGGTTCGAGGTCAGCACGATCACGGGCGGGTGGGTGGCGCGGATCGTGCCGATCTCGGGGATCGTCACGGCGGCGTCCGCGAGCAGCTCGAGCAGGAACGCCTCGAAGTCGTCGTCGGCGCGGTCGATCTCGTCGATCAGAAGCACGGCCGGCCGCGGCCCGGGATGCTCGAGCGCGCGCAGCAGCGGACGCCGGATGAGGTAGTCGCGGCCGAACAGGTCCTCCTCGCTCAGCCTCTCGCCGCTGGCGTCGGCGAGCCGGATGCTGAGCAGCTGGCGCGGGTAGTTCCACTCGTACAGCGCCTCGGCGGCGTCGATGCCGTCGTAGCACTGCAGCCGGATCAGGGGCGTGTCGAGGATCGCGGCGAGCGCCTTGCCGGCCTCCGTCTTGCCGACGCCGGCCTCGCCCTCGAGCAGCAGCGGCTGCGGCAGCCGCAGGCTCAGGTACATCGAGGTGGCGAGGCCCTCGTCGACCAGGTAGTCCACGCTCGCCAGCCGCTGCGCGAGCGTCTCCACGTCCGGGACGAGGTGGCGGAGCTCGCCCGCCGCCTCACCCGTCGCTTCGTGCGGGCTCACGCCTCTCCTCGAACGTTCGCCGGCAACCCTCGCAGCAGAAGTGGACGGTCTGGCCGTCGTGCTCGAGGGAGGGCGTGTCGGGGCCGATCACGACGGTCATGCCGCACACCGGATCGACCGCCATGGCCGGCGCCTCGGCCGGCGCGGCCCGCTCCCGGCGCCGCACCGCCACGATCCGGGCGGCGATCGAGAGCGCCACCTCCGCGGGCGTGCGCGCGCCGATGTCGATCCCGGCCGGGGTCTCGATCGCTTCCAGCAGCTCCTCCGCCACGCCGTCGGCGCGCAGCTCGTCGAGCACGGCCGCGCCGCGCCTGCGGCTGGCCACGAGGCCGACGTACGGCACGCCCGCCTCGAGCCCGGCACGCAGGATCGCGACCTCGTCCTGCCCGTGGGCTGCAACGACGAGCGCGAGGTCGCCGGCGGACGGGGTGAGCACGGCGTCCTTCAGGTCGTGCGCCGCCACCACGTCGAGGCCCAGCCGCGGCGCGAGCTCGCCGAGCGCCGCCGCGATCGGCGAGTCGCCCGCCACGAGCACTCGCGGCGCCGGCAGCACCGGCTCGAGGAAGACCTCGATCGCGCCGCCGGAGAGGCACGGGTTCCGCACGGTCACGCGCCCCTCCTCGTGCGACACGTCGTCGGGGCCGTCCGGCAGGATCCGCAGCAGCAGCGGCGACCCGCTCTCGATCGCCTCGAGCGAGTAGAGCCGCACGCTGTGCTGGGCGCACACGCCGCCGATGAACCCCTCGATCGTCCCGTCGGCCTGAACGAGCCCGACGCTGCCCGGCTCGACGCTGGCGGGCCGCTGCACGCGCACCACGGTTGCGATCACGAACGGCGAGCCCTCGGCCGCCAGCTCCTGCGCCCTGCGGGTGAGCGCGTCGCCGATCACTGCGGCGGCTCGGGACGGCCCTGCATCGCGGCCCACACGCGCGCGGGGGTGCACGGCATGTCGATGTGCTTCACGCCGTGCGACTCGTGGAGCGCGTCGATCACGGCATTGACGATAGCCGGGGGCGAACCGACGTTCGGCGACTCGCCGACCCCCTTCGCGCCGAGCGGGTGGTGCGGGCACGGCGTGACCGTCTCGCCGAGCTCGAAGTCGGGGCACTCGAGCGCGGTCGGGATCAGGTAGTCCATGAACGACCCGTTGAGGCAGTTGCCCTCCTCGTCGAAGGTGATCACCTCCATCAGCGCGATGCCGATGCCCTCGGCGAGCCCGCCGTGGATCTGGCCGTCCACGATCATCGGGTTGATGCGCACGCCGCAGTCGTCCACCGCGATGAAGCGGCGCACCTTGACCTCGGCCGTCTCCGGGTCGATGTCCACCACCGCGATGTAGGCGCCGTAGGGATATGTGAGGTTCGGCGGGTCGTAGATCACCTGCGCGTCGAGGCCGCCCTCCATGCCCTCGGGCAGCGCCTCGCCGTCGTACGCGCGCTGCGCGATGTCGGCGATCGGCACGCCCTGCTCGGGGTCGCCCTTCACGTACCAGCGGCCCTTCTCCCAGGCGAGGTCCTCGGGCCGCGTCTCGAGCATCGTCGCCGCGATCGCGCGCGCCTTGTCGCGCACCTTGCGCGACACGACCGCCACCGCGGCGCCCGACACCGGCGTCGAGCGGCTGCCGTAGGTGCCGAGCCCGTACGGGGACTTGTCGGTGTCGCCGTGGCGCACCTGCACGTCCTCGGGCGGGATGCCCAGCTCCTCGGCCACGATCTGCGCGAACGTCGTCTCGTGGCCCTGGCCCTGCGTCTGCGCGCTGAGGCTCACCACCGCCTTGCCGGACGGGTGCACGCGCAGGTCGGCGCCGTCGTTCATCGACAGCCCGAGGATGTCCATGTGCTTGCGCGGCCCGGCGCCGACGCCCTCGGTGAAGAACGTCGCGCCGATCCCCATCAGCTCGCCGCGCGCCCGCTTCTCCGCCTGCTCGCGGCGCAGGTCGTCGTAGCCGGCGATGTCCATCGCCACCTGCATCGTCTTCGCGTAGTTGCCCGAGTCGTACGTCCAGCCGGTGGTCGTCTCGTACGGGAACTGCTCCGGCTGGATGAAGCTCCGCATCCGCAGCTCGATCGGGTCCACTTCCATCTCGAGCGCGAGCGCGTCGACCATCCGCTCGACCAGGTACACGGCCTCGGTGATCCGGAACGAGCAGCGGTATGCCACTCCGCCCGGCGCCTTGTTCGTGTACACGGCCTTGATCTTCACGTGCGAGGCCTCGAGGTCGTACGAGCCGCAGCAGATGTGGAAGAAGCCGGCCGGGAACTTGGTCGGCTGCGCCGTGCTGTCGAACGCGCCGTGGTCGGCGATCGCGTCCACGCGCAGGCCGGTGATCTTGCCCTCCTTCGAGCAGATCTCGGCGTGCATCAGGTAGTCGCGCGCGAACCCGGTCGACATCAGGTTCTCCGAGCGGTCCTCGATCCACTTGACCGGTGCACCGGCGACGATCGAGGCGGCGATCGCGCACACGTAGCCCGGGTAGATCGGCACCTTGTTGCCGAAGCCCCCGCCGATGTCGCCCGTCATGATCCGGATCATGTGCTCCGCGAGCCCGGCCACGTGAGCGTAGATCGTGCGGTGCGCGTGGGGCGCCTGGTTGCCGTTGTAGATGTCGAGCTGGCCCGTCTCCGGGTTGAAGTCGGCGATCATGCCGCACGTCTCGAGCGGCGCCGGGTGGCAGCGGGGGTAGATGATGTCCCGCTCCACGATCGTGTCGGCCTCGGCGAACGCGCGGTCGGTCGCCTCCTCGTCGCCCGCCTCCCAGGTCGGGCTCGCAAGGTTGTCGACCGCGCCCTCCTTGTCGTCGCGGATCAGCGGCGCGTCGGGGTCGAGCGCCTTGCGCGCGTTGACGACCGCGGGCAGCGGCTCGTACTCCACGTCGATCAGCGCGAGCGCGTCGCGCGCGATGTAGGGGTCGGTCGCGACCACGAACGCGACCTCCTGGCCCTGAAAGCGGACCTTGTCGCCGGCGAGCACCGCCTGCGTGTCGTACGAGATCGTCGGCATCCAGGCGAGGCCGAGCGTCTCCAGGTCCTTCGCGGTGACCACCGCCGCCACGCCCGGATGCGCCAGCGCGCGCGAGGTGTCGATCGAGACGATCTTCGCGTGTGCGTACGGGCTGCGGAGGATCGCCCCGTGCACCATGCCCGGCAGCCGGATGTCGTCCAGGTAGTTGCCCTTGCCGCGGATGAAGCGCTCGTCCTCCTTGCGCTTCAGCCGGCCGAAGCCGATCGGGCGCTCCTGCGTCGCGCTCGGAAGGTTCTCCACCGTCGTCATGTCCGTGCCTCCTGCCTCGTCGCGGACTCGTGCTCCGCCGCCCACTGCACCGCGGCGACGATGTTCTTGTAGCCCGTGCAGCGGCAGATCGCGCCGGAGATGGCGGTGCGAATCTCCTGCTCCGTCGGGTTCGGGTTCTCGTCCAGCAGCGCGCGGCTCGTCATCAGCATCCCGGGGGTGCAGAAGCCGCACTGGAGCGCGTGCTTCTCGTGGAAGCCCTGCTGCACCGGGTCGAGCTCGCCGTCCCTCTCGAGCGACTCGACCGTGCGGATCTCGTGCCCCTCGCACATCACCGCGAGCGTCGTGCAGGACTTGACCGGCTGACCGTCCATCAGCACCACGCAGGCGCCGCAGTTCGACGTGTCGCAGCCCCAGTGCGTGCCGGTCAGGCCCGGCGTGTCGCGGATGAAGTGCACCAGCAGCTGGCGCGGCTCCACGTCGCGGGAGACCTGCTCGCCGTTGATGTTGATCGTCACCTGCATGTCACGCCTCCTGTCCCTGCGCGCGGGCCGCGGCGCGATGGAGGGCGCGCTTCGTCAGCACGCCCGCGAGATGGCGCTTGTAGTCCACCGGCCCGCGGCCGTCGGGGAAGGGCGTGCAGTCCTCCGACGCGACCTCACCTGCCTGCGCGAACAGCTCGTCGGACGGCGCCCTCCCGCGCAGCAGCTCCTCCGCGCGTGAGACGTGCATCGTCGTCGGGCCGACGGCGCTCAGTGCCAGGCCCGCGTCGGCGATCGTGCCGCCCTCTATCCAGAGCGCGGCGGAGGCCGCGGCGATCGCCCAGTCGCCGGCGCGCCGCTCGACCTTCTCGTGGGCGCTCCCGGCGCCGGGCCGGACGGGCAGCAGCACCTCGGTCAGCATCTCGCCCTCGCCGACGGCCGTGGTGAACGGCCCGAGGTAGAACTCGTCGAGCGCGACGATGCGCTCGCCGCCCTGGCCGCGGATCACGGCCTTGGCCTTGAGCGCCGAGCAGACCGCGGACAGGTCCTCCGCCGCGTCGGCCTGGCAGAGCGAGCCGCCGATCGTGCCGCGGTTGCGCACCACCGGGTCCGCGATCACCTGCTCGGCGTCGCGGAAGATCGGGAATTGCCGCGCAAGGACGTCCGACTTCAGCAGCTCCACGTGGCGCGTCAGCGCGCCGATCCGGACCTCGGCGCCCTCCTCGCGGATGTAGCCGAGCTGGTCCGCAAGCGGGTTGATGTCGATCAGATGCTCGGGGCTCGCGAGCCGCAGCTTCATCATCGGCAGCAGGCTGTGCCCGCCGGCGATCAGCCGCGCCTCGGAGCCGAGCCGCTGCAGCGCCTCGAGCGCGCCGTCCACGCTCGTGGCGCGCTCGTATCCGAACGGCGCCGGGGTCTGCATCACTCGTCCTCCTTCGTCGCCGGCTCGTACTGCACGGGGGAGTCCGTCCCGATCACCGGCGACCGCGGCATCCGCTCGGGCCGCTTCTGCCGGATCTCCGGGTAGAGCTCCCGCGCGTCGAGGCTGCCGCCCTCCACGTTGCGGAGCACCGGGCCGTTCGGGCTCGCCGCGGCGATCGGCGCCTCGCGGCCGAGCCGCGCGAGCGTGAGCGTCCCCTTCGTGTAGACCTCCGAGATCCGCGGCGGCTTGACCTCCTTGCTGTCGGGGAAGTTCCGCAGCCCGTCGGCCGCGGCGCCCGGGTACAGCCCCTCGATCAGGCCCATCGCGTCGGTCAGCCCGGCCTTCTTCACGAGCAGCCCCTCGAGCAGGTCCACGCCCGCGTCGAGGTTCCCGTTGATGTCCTTGACGACGCCCTCGACCGGGGCGCTCTTCTCGATGATCCCCTTGACGCCCTCGATCGCCTCGTCGAGCCCGGCGGTGATCTGCCTGAGCGCGACGATCGTCGACACGAGGTAGTACACGAGCGCGAGCACGATCAGGACGACCGCGACGATCATCACCACGCCTGCTGCCGGCATCGCTCCTCCTCCTATTCCGCGTCGTCGACGATCACGTCGAGGGAGCCGCCGTAGTTCGCGACCACCTCGACCGTCTGCCTTACCTGGTCCTGCGTCGTGAGCAGCAGCGGCACCGCGTCCAGGTCCCTCGACCCGGCGTCCGCCGCCGCCGCGATCCGCCGCACGCTCGGCACGATGCCGCGGGCGGCGTCGAGCACGCCCTTCAGCAGGTACACGACCACCGGCAGCACCGCCACGAGCAGTAGTACGTCGCCGATCCACCAGAGGGTCATCGGGGCCTCCTCTCCGCGACGACCGCGGCCTTCGAGGCGATGCCCGGGAACGCGCCGACGATGACGTCGAACTGGGCATTGATCGCCTTGACGGCCGGCTCGAGCGGGCGCAGGTGCTCGGACTCGACGGTCTCGAGCGCGCCCGCCAGCGTGGCGAGCTTCTCCGAGGTCGACTCGAGCCTCCTGCGCACGACGATCAGCGCAGCGGCGAGCACCGCCACGACCACCACGGCGAGCACGACGCTCAGCAGGATGAGCAGGTCGGTGTCGCTCATGACTCGCCGTACCCGTCGGTCAGGGCGTTCATGTAGCGGTCTTGCACCAGGGCTTCCTCCACGATCTGGCCCAGCACCGGCGCGGTGGCCTGGAGCTGGGGGATGTTGGCCGTGTTGCCTGCGACCCTCCCCGCCACGCCGAGCAGCTCGCCGGCGGACCTGTCGATGTCGGTCACGGCCTTGACGAGGACGGCCAGGAGCGCCGCGACAACGAGGGCCGCCACGAGGCCGATCCCGAGCGAGACCGCCCAGAGGCCGTTGTTCGAGATTGCGAGCGTCGTCATTTGCCCACCGCCGCCTTCCGCAGCGCGCGCGCCGAGTGCAGGATGCGCACACCGGAGTCGTTGATCCGCGCGATGCCCGCGAGCTCGTCGGTCTGCGCGCGCACGACCTCCACGCCGTCGACCGCGCCGCGCGCCTGGCCCGCGATCCTCCGGGCCAGCCCGACGATCGTGATGACGATGACCGCCGCCACGGCGATCACGACGATGCCGAGCACGAGGCCGATCCACCAGCCCGTGGAGGCACCGATCACGGTAGGCATCCCAACACCTCCTGGGTCGAAGTGACCATCAGCTTGGCACCTCCTGACTCGAATCCTCGGCCGCCCGCCCCACAAGGGCTGATATCTGCACCGAAACCCTCGCTCCGAACTCTCGCGCCGCCGTCGTGCGCTCGTCAACCCGAACTACGCACGCGGGTGCCGCGCGGACGCAAAAGCGCCGCCCGTGCCTGCCGGCAGGGACGGCGCTCTGTGTGGGTCGAGTGTCGAGTTCGTCGGGCTGACGCCGACAAAGTCGACACTCGACTCGTTGTTCGCGTGGTTCAGTGGCTGACGGCCATCCCGCCCGCGGCCACGCCGCGGCGGCGCTGGACCACGGCGTAGGCGCCGGCGCCCGCGATCAGCATCAGGGCGAGCAGGCCGCCGGCCCCGATGCCGACGTCCTCCCAGTGGATGCCGTCGTCCGCGCCGGCCGGCGCCCGCACGACCTCCACGATCGGAGCGTCGGGCTTCACGCGCCCGGCCGCCGCGTCCCGCGTGTCCGGGGAGCGCAGGTCCTGGGCCGAGTCGATCGCGGCGCGAAGGTGGTAGTCGTGGCCGAGGCCGGCGGCGAGCTCGCCCGGCGAGGCCGCGTTGACGGCGTTCCGGTAGGCGAGCCACCTGGCGGCGGCTCGGTCGCTCTGCTGTGTGGCCGCTGCCGCGTCGCGCGTGTCGGGGGAGCGCAGGTCCTGCTGGGCGGCGGCGGCCGGGGCCGCGACGGCGGCGACGGCGAGCCCGACGACGGCGGCGGTGCGGAGGGAGTTGCGGTTCATTCTCGTGCTCCTTGTGGTCTGGACCGCGGGGCGGTCTTCGCTGCGGAGCCTCCGGGAGCGGGCTAACGCGTGGCAAAAAGTTGGCTAACGGATCGCAAATGGGGTCTTGCCCGTCACGCCCAGGCGCTTTAGCGTCGGACAGGAGCGGTCATGGACTTCCGCATTCTTGGCCCGGTCGAGGTCCTCGAGAACGGGCGCGCGGTTCCTCTGGGGGGTCGGAAACAGCGGGCCGTCCTCGCGCTGCTCGTGCTGAACGCGAACCGGGTCGTGTCCAGCGAGCGCCTGATCGATGTGCTCTGGGGCGAGCGGCCGCCGCCGACGGCCGCGACGGCGCTGCAGGGCCACGTCTCGCGCCTGCGCAAGGCGCTCGGCCCGGGGGCGATCGTCACCCGCACGCCCGGATACGCGCTCGACCCCGACTCCGCCGAGATCGACCTGCGCACGTTCGAGCGCCTGCGGGGCGAGGCCCGGGCCGCCGCCGACGCCGGCGAACCGGCCGTGGCCGCGGACAGGCTGCGCGAGGCGCTCGCGCTCTGGCGCGGTGACGCGCTGGCCGACATCGCGTCCGAGCCTGCGGTTCAGGGCGAGGCGGCCGCGCTCGAGGACCTGCGTCTGGCCGCGATCGAGGAGCGCATCGAGGCCGATCTCGCCCTCGGCCGCGGCGGCGAGCTGGTCGCGGAGCTGGAGCGGCTGGTCGCCGCCGACCCGTTGCGCGAGCGGCTGTGGGGCCAGCTGATGCTGTCGCTCTACCGAGCGGGGCGCCAGGCCGACGCGCTGGACGCGTACCAGCGCGCCCGCCGGACGCTGGTGGCGGAGCTCGGCATCGAGCCTGGCCCGGCGCTGCGCGAGCTCGAGCGCCGCATCCTCGAGCAGGACCCCGCGCTCGACCGCGGGGAGGCGGAGCCGGCCGGACGCCCGCCCGCCGCTCCTGCAGTGGAGATCAACCTGCTCGGGCCGCCGCGCGTGCACCGCGACGGCCGGCCGGTCTCCTTCGACACCCGCAAGGCGCTGGCCCTGCTCGCGCACCTCGCCCTCGCCGACCGCCCGCGCTCGCGCGAGGCACTGTGCGAGCTGCTGTGGCCCGGGCAGGACACCGAGCACGCCCGTGGGGCGCTCCGGCGCACGCTCTCCGCGCTCCGCAAGGCGATCGGGGACGGGCCGATCGACACGGCGGGGGACAGCGTCGCCCTGCGCGACGGCGTGGCGGTTGACGCCCGCCGCTTCCGCGCGCTCGCCTCGCCGGGCGCGGACCTCGAGGAGCTCGAGCGGGCGGTGGACCTCTTCCGCGGCGACCTGCTCGAGGGATTCTCCGTGCGCGACAGCCCGGAGTTCGACGCCTGGTACGCGTACGAGGCCGACGCGCTCCAGCGGGAGCTGTCGGGCGCCCTTGGCCGCCTCGTCCGGCTGCTCGTCGAGCGGGAGGAGAACGAGGCCGCGATCGGGCATGCGCGGCGCTGGCTCGCGCTCGACCCCCTGCACGAGCCCGCGCACCGCGAGCTGATCCGCCTGTACGCGCTCACCGGCGACCGCGCGGCCGCGCTCGGCCAGTACCGGGAGTGCGTACGCACGCTGACCCAGGAGCTCGGGGTCCCGCCCACCGAGGAGACGGCCGCGCTGTTCGAGTCGATCAGCGAGGGCGCGCCGCTCGCCGCCCCGCCCGAGGCGGCCGCGGCGCCCGCGGCCGCGCCCGCGGCGCGGCCCGGCGAGCTGCCGCTCGTCGGCCGGGCGGCCGAGCTGGCCGCGCTTGTCGAAACACATCGCGCGGCGAGCCCCGACGGCCGCCTGGCGGTGATCGAGGGCGAGGCGGGCATCGGCAAGACGCGGCTCGCGCGGGAGCTCGCCACCGCGGTGGAAGCGCGCGGCGGCACGGTGCTCGCGGCGCGCTGCCACGACGACGAGGTCGCGTTGCCGTACGGGCCCGTGCTCGAGCTGCTCCGCGAGGCGCTGCGGCGATCCGCAGCCACGATCGCGGACGAGGTCCTGCCCGAGCGGCTCGCGGACGCGTCGCTGCTTCTGCCCGAGCTCGCGACGCTGAGGCAGGACCTGCCCGCCACCACCGGGCTGACCGGCCCGGCGGCGCAGGCGCGCCTGCTCGAGGCCGTCGCCTCCGTGCTCGCAGCGGCCGCGACGGGCCCCGGCGTCGTGTTCATCGACGACCTCCACGGCGCCGACGAGGCCACGCTCGACGCGATCGCCTACCTCGGGCGGCGCCTGCGCGGGCGACCGCTCGTCCTCCTGCTCGCGTGGCGCACCGAGGGCGTGCCGCCGGGCCACAGGCTCAGGCGGCTCGCGACCGAGATGAACCGCGCCGGGACCGCCACGCTCGTGCGACTCGCGCGCCTCGACGAGCCGCAGGTGTCGGAGCTGGTGCGAGAGGTCGCGCCAGGTCTCGAGCGCCGGGTGTTCGTGGAGAGCGAGGGCCTGCCGCTGTTCGTCGCGGAGTACCTGGCCGCGATCGCCGCGGGCGGGGAGCCGGAGGAGGGGGCGCTCCCGCGCGAGATGCGCGACCTGCTCGAGACGCGCCTGACCGGCCTCGGCCCGATCGCCCGCCAGCTGCTCGAGGCGGCGGCGGTCGCCGGCCGCTCGTTCGATCTCGACGGCCTTCGCGCGGCCAGCGGCCGCAGCGACGAGGAGACCGCGGACGGCATGGAGGAGCTGGTGCGCCGCGGACTCGTGCGCGAGCTCGTGAGCGGCTACGACTTCACCCACGAGAAGCTGCGCGAGCTCGTGTACCAGGACGTCGGCCTCGCGCGCCGCCGCCTGCTCCACCGCCGCGTCGCGGAGGCGCTGCTGCGAGCCGCGCCCGGCGCCGAGAGCGCGTCGCTCCTCGCGCAGCACCTGCGGCTGGCGGGCGACGACGGGGCCGCCGCGGAGCAGCATCGCCGGGCGGCTGACCACGCCGCCTTCGTGCTCGCGCACAAGGACGCGATCGAGCACCTCGAGTCGGCGCTCGCGCTCGGGTACCCGGACGGCGCCGAGCTGCGCGAGCTGATGGGCGATCTGCGCACGCTGGTGGGCGACTACGCCGGCGCGCTGGCGAGCTACGAGATCGCGGCGGCGGGGAGCGAGGGTGCGGCGCTGGCGGGGCTCGAGCACAAGCTCGGGGGAGTCCATCAGCGCCGCGGGGAGTGGGCGCGGGCCGAGGCGCGGTTCGCCGTCGCGCTCGAGGCGCTCGGCTCGGAGGTCGACCCCGGATTGCGCGCGCGGATCCTCGCCGACCTGAGCCTCACCCTCCAGCACGCGGGCGAGGCCGAGCGCGCGCTGACGACGGCCGCCGAGGCGCGGGCGCTCGCCGAGTCGGCGGCCGACGAGCACGCGCAGGCGCAGGCCCACAACCTGCTCGGCGTGCTCGCGCGCGCGGAGGGCCGCACGGCCGACGCGCGCGCGGAGCTGGAGCGCAGTCTCGCGCTGGCCGAGGACCTGAGCGATCCGGCGGCGCGCGCCGCCGCGCTCAACAACCTGGCGCTGCTCGCGCGCGACGAGGCGGACCTGGACCGCGCGCTCGAGCTCACCGAGGAGGCGCTGGCCCTCTGCGCCGAGGGCGGCGATCGCCACCGCGAGGCAGCGCTCGAGAACAACCTCGCCGACCTCCACCACGCCGCCGGGCGCCCCGACGAATCGATGTCGCACCTGAAGCGCGCGGTGACGATCTTCTCGGAGATCGGCGCGGACGAGAGCACGCGCCTGCCGGAGGTCTGGAAGCTGGTGAGCTGGTGAGCCGTAACGATTCCCGGACGCCGGGCGCGGAGACTCGGGCGATGAACACGCGCCCAGGAGCCCGTCTGGCGTGGTGCTGGTGCGGCCTGACCGTCGCGCTGCTCGCCGCAGGGATCGTCCTGGTGGCCGTCGACCCGGGCGCCGGCGGCCCGTCCAACCCAAGCGCGGCCGGTCCGTCCCTCGGCGACGAGACGGCAAGCGGGGGCGCGGTCTTCTCCCTGTTCGTGGCCATTCTCTTCACGGCGTTCGCCGCCGCCGGCGCGGTCATGGCGGCGAGACGCCCGCGCAATCCGGTCGGCTGGCTGTTCTGCGCGGCCGGCTTCTTCATGGCGGTGACGACGCTCGCCGACGCGACCTACTGGCACGCCGCGTTCGGGGAGCCCGGACCGCACCCGACCGCCGAGCTCGCCCTCTGGGTCGAGAACTGGTCCTGGATCCCGGCGCTCGTCGCGCTGTTCACCCTGTTCCCGCTGCTCTTCCCGACCGGCGCGCCGCCGAGCCCACGTTGGCGCTTCCTCGTCTGGACGGCCGCCGGGGCGGGCACCATCACCCTCCTCGCGACGGCCTTCACGCCGGGGCCGCTCCAGGGCTTCGGGTGGGTGGAGAACCCGATCGCGATCCGCGGGCTCGGCCTCGGCACTGTGGCGGAGGTCTCCTTCGTCGTCGGCCTCGCCGCCGCGCTCGCGGGTATGGCGTCGCTGGTGGTCCGCTACCGGCGCTCGCACGGAATCGAGCGCCAGCAGCTGAAGTGGGTGACCGCCGGCGGGTCCCTGATGCTGCTGGGCGCCGTCACTGCCGCCGTGGTCACGGCGACGGTCAGCGAGCTGGCCGGCTTCGCCTGCCTCCTGGTCGGGTTCGTCTGCCTGGCGGCAGCGGTCGTGGTCGCGATGCTCCGCTACCGCCTCTACGACCTGGACGTGGTGATCAACCGCGCGCTCGTCTACGGCGCGCTGACGGCCACCCTTGCGGCGGCGTACGTCGCGATCGTGCTCCTCCTCCAGCTGGTGCTGAGC
>DASXAA010000114.1:0-12864 GCA_036407035.1 Thermoleophilaceae bacterium
GGGCACGCCGAGGCCGTGGTGCGGTCCGTGCGCGCGCTCGAGGGCGTGCACGTCGACAGCGTCTCCGACCGCACGTTCCTGATGCACAAGAGCGGCAAGATCGAGGTCCGCTCGAAGCTGCCGCTCAAGACCCGCAACGACCTCAGCATGGCCTACACGCCGGGCGTCGCGCGCGTCTCCTCCGCGATCCACGACGACCCGAGCGCGGCCTGGGCGCTGACCATCAAGGGCAACTGCGTCGCAGTCGTCTCCGACGGCACGGCGGTGCTCGGCCTGGGCGACATCGGCCCGGAGGCGGCGATGCCCGTCATGGAGGGCAAGGCGATGCTCTTCAAGGAGTTCGCCGGCGTGGACGCGTTCCCGCTCTGCCTCGACACGAAGGACGTCGACGAGATCGTCGCGTTCGTGAAGGCCGTGGCGCCGACCTTCGGCGGCGTCAACCTCGAGGACATCTCGGCGCCCCGCTGCTTCGAGATCGAGGAGCGGCTGCGGGCGGAGCTGGACATCCCGGTGTTCCACGACGACCAGCACGGGACCGCGATCGTCGTGCTCGCTGCGCTGCTGAACGCGTTGCGGATCATCGGCAAGCGGGCCGAGGACGTGCGTGTGGTGGTCGTCGGCGCCGGGGCGGCGGGGCTGGCGTGCACGGACATCCTGCTGGCGCAGGGCGTCGGCGACGTGATCGTCTGCAACCGGCACGGCGCGCTGTACGCCGGCGAGGAGGGGCTCGACGCGTCGCGCGCGGCGCTCGCCGAGCGGACAAACAAGGAGGGCGTGCGCGGCAGCCCGGACGAGGTCCTCGCGGGCGCGGACGTGATGCTCGGCCTGGCGACCCCGGGCGCGGTCACCGTCGCCGGCGTGCGCGCGATGGCGAATGACGCGATCGTCTTCGCGATGGCGAACCCGGTCCCGGAGGTGCAGCCGGAGGAGATCGCGAACGACGTGGCGATCATGGCCACGGGCCGCTCCGACTACCCGAACCAGATCAACAACGTGCTGGCGTTCCCGGGCGTCTTCCGCGGCGCGCTCGACGTGCGCGCGCGGACGGTGAACGAGGAGATGAAGCTCGCCGCCGCCCACGCGATCGCGCGCGTGATCCCGGAGGACGAGCTGCAGCCCGACTACATCGTGCCGAGCGTGTTCAACCGCCGCGTGGTGGAGTCGGTGGCCGAGGCGGTCGCGAAGGCGGCCGTGGACTCGGGGGTGGCGCGGCGCGAGCGCGGGGTGCGCGTGAACGAGCCGGCGACGCCGCTCGAGGCGATGCGCTGAGCTGGGGACGACCTCCTGAGGCCGGGACGGCCTCCCCTGCGGGGGTGGGCGCCGTGGCGGGTCCGGCGCTTACGGCGGGCAACCAAGGGTGGGTCGGGGGGTGGGCTGGTTTCCGTCCAAATGGTGGACGCTTTCCGGCCCACCCCTCGGGGATTTCGCCGGCGACCCACGAGTGTGGCCTGTCTAGGTCAACCCCTGGTTGACCGAGAGCAGCCACACACCCGCCGACCTATGGCGTTCGCGCCGCACGGGCGTTGCCCGCCGCCGGGACGCCTTGGTTGCCGCCGTTCCCGCACCGCGGCTCCGCTTCGGCGAGCGGAAGCGAATCAACCGGCTAGCCCGGCGGCCCGATCGTCGCCGCCTCCGGTCCGAACTCCTCGACGTAGCCGGGGTGCACCTGGCCCCAGCGCTCGCCGGGCTTCCACGGCGGCTCCTGGCCGTCGAGGTGGTAGCCGAGCAGGTCGAGGCAAGCGTGCCAGCCCGCGCCGTCCCGCGCCGCCTTGCCGAGCTCGCCGAAGGTGTTGACGAACGTCAGCACGGTGCCGTCGCCGTCGGGCTCGAGGTCGAAGCGCAGAGTCTCGTCGTCGCCCCACGTGAACTCGAGCGCCGAGGGCGGCTCGTAGGTCAGCATCTCGCCCTCCGTCGTCTCGCCCTCGCCCTCGCGGAACGGAAAGCTCAGCCGCGCGCCGGCGGCGCGGTCGCCCTCGATGTCGGTCGGGAACCACGCGGCGAGGTGCTCCGGCTCGGTGAGGGCGCGCCACACCTTCTCGGGTGGGTGGGGAAGCCTGCGGATGAAGCGCAGCCGCCAGCGGCCCTCCGCCCGTTCGAGATGTCCGTCCATGTCGTCGCCTCCCTAGTCAGTCGTCCGGCATCTCGTCGAGGTGGCGGTCCAGGTCGTCGAGCCGCCCGGACCAGAGCCGGCGGTACGGCTCGAGCCATTCGGCGACGCCCCTGAGCGGCTCGGCGCGCACGCGATAGATGCGCAGCTGCCGCTCGGACCTGACGTCGACCAGGCCGGCCTCCCGCAGCACCCGCAGGTGCTTCGAGACGGCCGGCTGGCTCACCGAGAGCTCCCGCACCAGATCGCCGACGGGGCGCTCGGCCGTCCTCAGCAGGTCAAGGATGCGGCGCCGGTTCGGCTCCGCGAGCACCTCGAACGCGGTGGTCACGCGAGCCAGAATAACCAAACAGCTATATAGCTGTCAAGCGATATATGACCCGCTCACCCGTCGCACGTGTCGCGGAACGCCGGCCCGATCGGCGGGTCGAGCGCCGCAACGGCATCCGAGTCGAGGTGCCGGGCGCGGGCGAGCTCGTCGACGAACACGTGGTAGGCGGGCCGCGGCGAGCCGTCGGACCTGAACCACGCGGAGTCCCAGGTCTCCGTGTAGCAGGGGGCCTGCCACTGGTAGGTGTAGAGCCTGGTGATGCGACGCGACCGGTTCGCGAGCGCGAACATCCGGTGGGTCGCGTCAGCGGCGCTCTCCTCGTCGAAGCCATATGAGTGGCGCGAGAACACGACCCCGGCGGTCTCCGTGATCCACAGCTTTCCGCGCGTCAGGCGAAGCATGTGCCGCGTACCCGTGCGCCGCCAGCCCTTCCTGCGGTTCACGTCCAGGTAGTTGTGCATCGACCAGAGCCGCGGACGCCCGCGCAGGTGCGGGCGATAGCGCTTGTACCAGCGCTCGAGGTTGTGCCAGTCGAGCAGGTCGCCTGCGGCGATGTTGCAGCGCCGGCACACGCGCCTCATCGCGTTGTAGAAGCCGGCGGCCTTCTTCGGGTGGCGGAACGTGGGCTGGGCCGAGTGGTTGGCCTCGTTCCACGGATTGAAGTCGCGCACCTCCGGGAAGCGCTTGCGGAACGCCTTGAAGCAGCGCATGAACGTCTTGTAGCTGGGCAGCCGCCAGCGGAGTGGCGGGCGCCAGCTCGAGCCGAACCCGATCAGCGGGCGCACGCCGAGCCGCTCGGCGCCGGACAGCCAGTCGCTCAGGTAGGCGGTCTGCCAGCCGGGCCGGCAGGCCACGTCGTAGGGCGCCACGAAGCGCACGTGCTGGAACCCGATGGCGGCGAAGCGGGGGTCGGAGAACATGGTCGTGCCCTGCTCGCCGATCCCGAGCCCGAAGTGCCAGGCGGCCGACGCCGGCGGGGCGCCGGCGAGGCCGAGCGCGCAGGCGACCGTGAGCCCGGCCAGAGCCCGTCGCCACGCGCGCGAACACCCCGACATCGCTGACTCAACCCTGTCACACCTGGCGAGTTGCGCAAGGGCGGATCAGAGCCGCGGGGTGTACTCGGCGAACTCCCAGTCGGTCACCCACGCGCGGAACCGGTCGAGCTCCGGGCCCTTGATCGTCTGGAAGGTCTCGATCAGCTCCGCGCCGATCGCGTCACCGATCACGTCGTCGGCGGCCAGCGCCTCGAGCGCCTCCTCGAAGCTCGTCGGCAGCGGCGTGCCCTGCTGCCTCTCCGGCAGCTCGTAGATCAGCCCCTCGAGCGGGGCCGGCGGCTCGAGCTCGCGGCGGATGCCGTCGAGGCCGGCGGCGAGCGCGGCGGTGAAGGCCAGGTACGGGTTCGCCGTCCCGTCGCCGAGGCGGACCTCGATGCGCGTGGCCTCGCCGCGCTCCTGCGGCACGCGCACGAGCGTGAAGCGGTTGTCGTGGCCCCAGTTGATCCGCGTGGGCACGAGCGCCTCCGCGTTGAGCCGGCGGTACGAGTTCACCGTCGGGTTGAAGAACACCATCATCGCCGGGGCGTGCTCGAGCACGCCCGCGATGAAGTGGCGGCTGACCGTGGCGAGCCCCTCAGCGTCATCCGGGTCGGCACAGGTGTTGTCGCCCTCCGCGTTCGCGAGCGAGACGTGGAGGTGGAAGCCGGAGCCCTCGTCGTCGTTCCACGGCTTGCCCATGAACGTGGCGCGCAGCCCCTCCTGCGCCGCGAGCTCCTTGACGAGCGACTTGAAGCGGAACGCGCGATCGGCCGAGTCGAGCGCCGCCGAGTGGCGCAGATTGATCTCGAACTGGCTGCGTCCGTACTCGTGCGAGGCCGCGATCGCCCCCAGCCCGAGCCCGACCGCGGCGTCCAGCATGCGCGTGAGCACGCCGCGCGGGTCGGCCACGTCGCCGACCGTGTACACCGGGCTGTCCTGGTTGGCGTAGGGGCGGAAGCCGGTCGGCGACTCCGGGTCCGGCTCGCACAGGTAGAACTCGAGCTCGGGGCCGACGACCGGCGAGAGGCCGAGCTCCTCGTAGCCCGCCAGCACCCGCTTGAGCGCGCCGCGCGAGCAGAGCGCGTGGGGCTCGTGGGACTTGGGATCCACCAGGTCGCCGATGCAGATGGCCACGTCGGGCTGCCAGGGCAGCGGGACGAGCGTGTCGAGGTCGGGGCTGGCGTGCAGGTCGGGGAAGCCCTTCTCGAAGCCCCCGACCACATTGTGGCGCAGGTCCACCGTCATGATCGCCTCGACGAACGGGATGCCCTCCTCGACGGCATCCGGGAACGCGATCGTCGGGATGTCCTTGCCGCGGCAGATGCCGTGCAGGTCCGGGTACTGCACCCTCACCGCGCGGATCCCCATCTCGGCGAGGTGGGCATGGCTGCCCGTCTCCGCGGTGCCCGGCCTCGACTCCTCAGTCACTCCGCTCCTCCTCTCGCTCGCTCGGCGCCGAACGCCATGCTCGCAACGTCCACGATCGCGCTGCCGCCGTCAACCGGGAGCACCGCTCCGTTCACGTAGGACGCGGCCGGCGACGCCAGCCAGGCGATCGCCTCCGCGGCCTCCTCCGGCGTGCCCGCCCGGCGCGCCGGCACGCGCTCGTTCGCCAGCCGGTAGGCGCCCTCGCGGTCGGTGCCCTCGCGCGCGGCCAGCTCGTCCATCTCGCCGTCGGCCATCGGCGTGCGTATCCAGCCTGGGCAGACGCAGTTGGCGCGCACGCCGCGCGGCCCGTAGTCGAGGGCGATGCACTGGGTGAGCATGACGAGCCCGGCCTTCGACGACGCGTACGCGGCCGAGCGCGGGCTCGCGCGCAGCCCGGCGAGCGAGGCGACGGTGACCACCGCGCCACCCGACTCGAGCAGGTGCGGAAGGGCCGCGTTGCAGGCCAGGAAGGCGCCGGTGAGGTTCGTGGCGACGACCGCGTCCCAGCGCTCGGGCGTCTGCTCGCTCACGTTGCCGGAGGCGCCGGTGCCCGCGCTGCACACGAGCGCGTCCAGGCGCCCGAAGCGCTCGACAGCTGCCTCCACCGCACGGCGGGCGTCGCCCGGCCGGCTCGTGTCCGCCACCACCGGCTCGCCCCCGGTCTCGCTCGCCACGCGCTCGAGCGGCTCGCGACGGCGACCGCTCACGCACACGCCGTAGCCGGCAGCCGCCATCCTGCGGGCGGTCGCGGCGCCGATGCCGGAGCCGCCACCCGTGATCAGCACGGCGGGCGGTGCGGTCACTCCGTCAGGAACTGCTCGACGAGAGACTCCGGGAAGGACTTGTCGGCGATCTTGTAGGCGAGCGCGGTCATCCGCCAGGAGTCCGACAGGTAGAAGCGCTCGTACAGCTCGCCGCGGCCGCCGAGCTCCGACCCGAGGTAGTCCCACGCGAGCCGGAACAGCCTGATGCGGCGAACCGCGTCGGCGCCGGCCGCCTGGTAGTAGGTCTCGATCTGCTCGCGCAGCGGGCCGTCGATGTCGGCCTTCGACGGCGTGGCCATGAAGCCGCCGCCGCCGATCAGCTGGAGCAGCTCGTTCACCCGCGGCAGCCACTTCGGCATCTCGCCGCGCAGCGCGATGAACGGCCGGTCGTCGGGGTAGAACACGCCGCCCTCGTCGGGCGCCGCGCCGGCCTCGGCGGCGACGATCGCGGACCGAGCGAGCTCGCTCATCGCCCAGATCTGGCCGAGCTTCTCCTGGATGTGGTCGAATCGCACGACGCCGGTCGTGTTCGCGATCAGGTGGCCGAGCCCGAGGGCGAAGCACAGCTTCACGTACGCGCGCGTGAAGGCCTGGTGCATGATGTGGCCGCGCCAGCCGGTGTCGGTGATCACCTCGCTGTAGCCGACCGTGTCGCCGTCGAGGAACACCCGCTCCTTCGGGACCTCCACGTCGTCGAAGATCACCACGGCGTCCATCTCGTCGAAGCGCGACGAGAGCGGGTAGTCGAACGGGTCGCGCTGCTTCGAGTAGCTGTCGCGGCAGATGAAGCGCAGGCCGGGCGTGGCAATCGGGATCGCGAAGCTGAGCGCGTAGCGCTCGTCCTGCGGGCGGATGTCCGAGCCCGGGTAGATGAGCAGCTCGTCTGCGAAGGGCGCCAGCGTGGCGAGCATGCGCGCCCCGCGGACGACGATCGCGTCGCCGGTCTCGGCCACCTTGTGCAGCGACACCTGGCCCATCGCCTGCTCGGCCTCGGGCTTGGTGCGGTCCACCTGCGGGTTCATCAGCGCGTGCGTCGTGGACAGGTCGGCGTCGCGCATCAGCGCCTGATAGGCGACGAGGTTCGCGGCGTGCTGCTCGTTGCCGCGCCGCTCCCAGACGTCAGCGCGTCCTGCGAAGCAGGCGAACGTCACGTTCAGGTAGTCGGGCGTGCGGCCCATCGTGCCCCCGGAGATCGCCGCGACGAGCTCGAACGCCCGTCGCCGCCGCTCGAGGTCCTCGCGCGTGCGCGGGATCAGGTGCGTGACGTTCACGAGCCGGCTGGGCTCGTCGGGCGAGGGGGCGAGCATCTCGCCGGCGTGCTCGTGCTGCAGGTCGAACACGCGCGCGAGCGAGAGCGCGGCCTCCCGCAGCTCGGGATGGTCGAGCGGGTGGGTGATCTTCTCGCCGCGCAGCCAGATCTCACGGCCGCCCCTCCCGAGTCCCTCGAGGAACTGCTCGCCGGTGCGGGCGCCGGGGTGGACCTCGACCTGCGCCATCACTCTCCCCCCGCCGGCAACGGCTGCCCGAGTGCCTCGAGGCCCTGTCGCTCGGCCTCGACCGCCGCCGCGTCGAAGCGGAAGTACGAGCGCGGCGGCAGGGTGCCCCAGACGTTCGACGAGTGCACGTCGTCGGGCCAGTCGCGCGGCTCGTGGTCCGGCTCGAGCTGCTCCATGTCGCAGAACAGCTCCACGAAGCACTCCTCCTCCGGGATCCGCACGTACCCGCACAGGTTCTGACCGAGCCCGTGGCGCAGCGGACCCCAGGCGAGCCAGCGCCCGTGCTGCGCGAGGTGGTCGAACGCCACGCGCAGCTCGCCCCAGTCCGTCATCTCGAACGCCAGGTGGTGGAAGTGGGCGAAGCCCTTGTCCACGAGCGCGACCGTGTGGTGGTCGGCGTTCATGCGGAGCCAGACGCCCTCCTCGCCGAGCCGGTCGCTCACGCGCATGCCGAGCGCGTGGCAGTAGAAGTCGCGCATCTCGGGCAGGTCGGCCGTGAGCGTGTTCACGTGGCCGAGCTTGCGCGGGTGGAGGCCCGCCAGCGTGTCGGACGAGCGCGCCACCGCCGGCCAGGGCTCGTCGTCGTCGCGGGCGGGCAGCAGCTCCACGCCGTGGCCGTCGGGGTCGGCCAGGTGCAGCGCTGCGTCGTCTCGGCGGTGGGGCACGCCGAGCGAGTCGAGGTGGCGGGCGGCGTCATCGAGCGTGACGTGGCGCGCGAGCTCGAAGCCCGTGTGGTCGGCACCTGGCGCCGGCGCCTCCACCAGCTCGAGCGAGTACGGCTCGTACGCGCACGCGAGGTAGGCCCGGCCGGACCGCCGCTCGCGCTCGGCGAGGCCGAACTGGATCGACCAGCGCCGCGCCGCGTCGTCGAGGTCCGCGACTCGCAGGCAGACGTGGTGGATTCGGCGCAATACGATCATCAACCGTGCCGGCCGGCTCGCGCGGAGGACCCGGCCAAGCCGCGCGGTCCCGGCCCCGGGCCGACAGCCCGACTTTGTATACAGTATCCGCGCCGGACCAGGGAGCGTCAAGGAGAGGCCGATGAGCGAGGGGCGTGAGCAAATAACCGGCGACCGGCGCCGGCAACCGGCCGGCGACCGCGGCGAGCCCTCGACCGGCGACCGGCGCCAGCGCGGCCTCGCCCGCCTGGCGGAGCTCGGCGACGAGCCCGGCGGCGACGAATTCCTCGCCCGGATGGGCACGCTCGGCGATTGGGTCGTGGACTTCGCGTTCGGCGACGTGCACACCCGCCCCGGGCTCGACGCGCGCGAGCGCGAGCTGATCATCGTCGCCGTCCTGACCACGCTCGGCTCGAGCGACCCCCAGGTGCGCGCGCACATCCGCGCGCTGCGCGCGATCGACGTGCCGTGGGAGCACATCGAGGAGACGATCCTCCAGACCGCCCCCTACGCGGGCGTCCCGCGCGCCATCAACGCGATGAAGGTCCTGCGCGACGAGCAGGAGGTGGCGGCGTGAGGGCGGTGCACTTCATCGGCGCGGACGGCGAGGCCCGCATCGGCGCGCTCGAGGACTCAACGATCCGCGACGCGGGTCCCGCCGGCCCGGAGGGATTCGTGCCCTCCGAGCAGGGGTGGGCGGCGGTCGCGAGCGCGTCGGGCGCCGAGTACGAGCTGGAGTCGGTGAGGCTTCTGCCGCCGGTGACGCCGCGCAAGATCGCCGCCATCGGCCTCAACTACCGCTCGCACGCCGAGGAGTCGGAGCTCGCCGTGCCGGATGTGCCGGTGGTGTTCGCCAAATGGTCGTCGGCCCTGATCGGCCACGGCGACGACATCGTCGTCCCGCGCGAGGAGACCCGCCCCGACTACGAGGGCGAGCTCGCGCTCGTCATAGGGCGCCGCACCTACCGCGCGGACCGCGCCGCTGCGCGCGCGGCGATCGGCGGGATCTCGGCGATGAACGACGTCTCCGGCCGGCGCGCGCAGCTCGAGACGCCGCTGCGCCAGTTCACGCTCGGCAAGAGCTTCGACACGTTCGCGCCGTTCGGCCCGTGCATCGCATCGCTCGACGGGATCGACCTCGCGGACGTCGGCGTGACCACGACCGTGTCCGGTGAGGTGATGCAGGACGCGAACACGCGCGACCTGATCTTCGGCGTCGAGGAGCTGGTCGAGTACCTCTCGGCCGGCATGACGCTCGAGCCCGGCGACGTGATCGCGACCGGCACGCCGGGCGGCGTCGGCGACTCGCGCGACCCGAAGCGCTACCTGACGGAGGGCGACGTGGTGGAGGTCACCGTCAGCGGCGTCGGCACGCTCCGGAACGGCGTGCGGCGCGAGCCCTGAGCGGGCCCGCGCCGCACCCGGCTACGCGGTTGACGGCACGGCGTCGGTGGGCTTCGTGCGCTCTGCCGCCCTCGGCAGCAGTCGCAGCGTGAGCACGAGGAAGCCGATGCCGCTCAACAGGAGCGCGAGCCCCATGACGATCGCGAACGTCGCGACCGACTCCGCGAAGTACGCGGTGTTGAGCGCGGTGGTCAGCGCCGTCTCCGTCACCCACAGGTTCCGGAGCGGGTTCTCCACGGGCTGGCCGCTCTTCGGGTCCTTCTGAGCGGCGTTCTCGTCGTTCGTGGGCTTGCCGTTCTCGTCAAGGAAACGGCCCATCTCGGCGTAGGTCTGCCCACCGGTGGCCTCGAGCGTGTGCTTGCGCATCACGTTGGCGAAGGCCTCGGCCTCCTTGCCGGTGTCGACCTTCTGCCCGGGAATGGTCGAGTCCTCGGTGCCGACGATCTTCTCGCGGGCGAGATCGTCTCGGACGCGGTCCCGTCCGTTGATGCCCATCACCACCGCGCCGATCCCGAAGGCGATCAGGATCACGCTGGCGGCGATGCCGCCCCATCGCTCGAAGTTGCGCACGTCCCGCTCCTTTCGCATAGCTCGCTTGCAGATGGAGGATCGATGTTGTGCGCCCGAGCGACCTCGGGGGTACACCCCCTGCCGGGGTCCGGGTTTTCTACCCGTCGTGCGGCACGCGCTTCATGGCGTCGGCGATGTGCCGGCGCGTGAGCGACTCGGCGCGACGGGCGTCGCCCGCCTCGATCGCCTCGATGATCTGCTCGTGCTCGTCCGCGTCCAGCCTCATGCGCTCGGGCGTCTCGGCCTGGTGCTCGTAGATCGCCGCGCCGATCCGGGCCACCCAGAGGTGCTCCACGAACTGGAGCAGGAACGCGTTGCCGGCGGCCTCGACGAGCGCGATGTGGAAGTCGCGGTTCGCAGCGAAGCTGCGCGCCACGTCGGGGATGGCGGCGCGCTGGGCCGCGAGCGCGCGGCGCATGCGCGTCTGCGGGCTCACGCCGCGCCGGGCCGCGAGCCGCGCCGCACCCGGCTCCACGACGAGACGGGCCTCGTACGGCTCGCGCATGTCGGAGGGCTCCAGGTCGGCGACCCGCGCGCCGCGGTTCGTCCGCATCTCGATCAGGCCCTCGGCGGCCAGCCGCCTGAGCGCCTCGCGCACGGGCGTGCGCGACACGCCGAGGTCCGCGGCGATGTCCTCCTGGTGCACGCGCGCGCCGCGGGCGAGTGCGCCGGAGAGGATCCGCTCGCGGATGGCCGCGTACACCTGGTCGACGACGCTCGAGATGTGGAGCCCGGCGGAGTTCGTCTCGCTCATCCCGCCGCCCCCACCTCCCGCTCGGCCTCGTCCTCCGGCATCGTCAGCGCGACGTGGAGCGTCTGCGCGGTCACCGCCGGCTGCTCGCCGACCGGCTCGAGCTCGCGATCGGACTCCTCGACCCGATTCTCGAGCCGGCCGATGCCGTCCACCTCCACGGCCACGACGTCACCCGGCTCGACCGGCCGCGAGTTCGCCGGGGTACCGGTGAGGAGCACGTCGCCCGGCTCGAGCGTCACGAGCCGCGCCAGGTCGGCGACCTGGTAGGCGAACGAGAACATCAGGTCGCTGCCGGTGTTTCCCTCCTGCACCAGCTCGCCGTTGACGAAGGTGCGCAGTGTCAGGTCCTCGGGATCCACGTCGGCCGCGTCCACGAGCGCGGGGCCGAGCGGGCAGAACCCGTCCTGCCCCTTCACGCGCAGCATCGACCCGCGGTCGGCGTGGCGGAAGTCGTGCACGCCCCAGTCGTTGGCGACCGTGTAGCCGCGCACGTGATCGAGCGCCTCGTCGACGGACACCCCGTGGCAGCGGCGGCCGATCACGACCGCGACCTCGCCCTCGTAGTTCAGGAAGCGGCAGCCGCGCGGGCGCACGACCGGAGCGAGGTGCGCCGACAGCGACGAGGGCGGCTTCATGAAATAGGAGGGGACCTGCGGCAGGCGGGCCATCCGGTACTCCTCGGCGCGCGAGCGGTAGGTGAGGTGGGTCGCGAGGATCTTGGTCGGCAGGACCGGCGGCAGCCAGCGCTCGACCTCCGCCACGGGGATCTCCGCCTCGCCCGCGTGGACGGTGTCGCCGCGCAGCTCGCCCTCGAGGGTGCGGCCGCCCTGCTCGATCCGCACGTGCTTCATGCGCTCGCCTCGTGCTGGGCCACGACCTCCACCCCGTCGACCGTGTAGCCGAACGAGAAGCGGTAGCCGCGCATGATCTCCCGCGGCGCGATCGCCTGGAGGTCCTCGAGCGTGTCGTCGAAGAGGCGCAGCTCGGCGCTGCCCTCCCAGACCTCGGTCGCGTCGCGGTCGTAGCCGCCGGCGCGCACGAGCTCGAACACAGCGGGCTTCGCGCCCGCCGCGGCGGGGAAGTGACGCGTGTTGTGCATGGGCGGGTCGTTCACGGTCGGCCCGGTCTCGCTCACGTGCTCGAGCGTCACGAGCGCGCGTGCGATCTGGCGGCCGTTGGCCGTGCAGGTCGCGCCGAAGCGCGCGCCGGGCTCGAGCCGCGGCGTGGCCTTGCCGGCCGCGAACAGGCGGGTGAGGTGGATCGAGCCGAGCTTCTTCGGGAAGCCCTGGATCCAGCCGCGGAACATCGCGAAGTCCTTGTCGACCCAGATGTACACACACCGGCTGACCGGCTCGCCCTGGAACCTCGCGCCCACGACGAGGAAGAACTCGCGGTACTGCGCCTGGATCGGATCGTCCAGCTCGTGCAGGTCCGCGGAGCACGACTGCCAGTCGGCGAAGATCGCCGCCACGGCGCCGGGATCCTCGGCGGGCTCGAGCTCGGCCGGAAGGAGCGCGGCGGCGGCGACAGGGTCGGTGCGGTACTCGACGATCAGGAAGTCGCCGGAGTAGTGCCAGGGCGGCGGCGGCACGAGGCCGGCGCGCCCGTCCGGAGACAGCGGGGCCGTGTAGCCACGAAGCGTCACAGGCTGCATACATTATGCGCGCGTTGGTGGGGCGGTGGGCGGGTGCGGGTGGCGGATGCGAGGCTGGCAGCGCCGTCGCCTGGAACTGCGGCTAACAAGGCCGCCCGGAAGGGGGCCCACCCTCGCGAATTCCGCCCGCAGCCCGTCCACTGTCGAGTTAGTCCGCCTGAGCGGGATTAGCTCGACACTCGACCCGGGCGATGGCCCGTGCCGCGGTGGCGCCCCGGCGCCGTGGCGCGTCGGCCACCTCTTATTGCTGTAGTTCCGGCTCTCCGCCCACGCGCCGGGCCGCCCTACCCGAACAGCGACGTCCGCTCGCAGACCGTCTTCACGTCGCAGTAGAAGTCGAACGAGTGGTGGCCGCCCTCGCGGCCGATGCCGGACTCGCGGGCGCCGCCGAAGGGTGTCTCGAGGTCGCGCACGTAGAAGCAG
>DASXAA010000115.1:0-11082 GCA_036407035.1 Thermoleophilaceae bacterium
GCCTGCGGCCGATCCGGCCGGTGAACGGGGTGCTCACGCCGCCGGACTTGGGGACCGCGCGCCTCAGCGCGCCGTCCCTCACGTAGACCGTGCAGCGGGCGGCGCGCCGGAGCCGCCGGAGGGCCCGGGCGCGGCGGTCGCGCGGCATGCGGCGCACCCGCTTCGCGAGCCGCCGGGCCAGCGCGCGGCGGTTGCGGGCGGTGGCCGACACGCACCCGCGACCCGCGAGGCGCACGCCCCGGGCGGGATGCTCGATGGCGAGCGAGACCACCGCCGGCTCGGACAGGCGGTAGCGGAAGACGGTGCCGCGGCGGGGCGCCCGGCGCGCGCGCGCGCCGCGCCGGGGGGCTGCGCCCGCGACGGTGCCGCGGCGGACCGCCGCGCCCGCGTGCGTGCCCCGCTGCGCCGCCGACCGCGGCGTCGCCCGCCGTCCCACCGCGAACCGGCGTGCCGACAGCCGCAGCCGGCGCACGCTCGGCGGCGTCCCGTCCACCAGCAGCCGCCGGTTCGCCGTGGCCGAGTTGCCGAAGTGGTCGCGCGCGACCGCCTCGATCGTCGCCGGACCCTCCCGCAGCCGCAACCTCACGCTCCAGCGCCCGCCGGGACCGGGCGCGACCGGCCGGCCGGCGACCTGCAGGGCGTCCAGGCCGCCGTTGTCCGAAGCGGCGCCGGTGACCGTCACGGCCGGCCTGACGGTCGCGCCGCCGGCCGGCGTCGAGAAGCTCACGCTCGGGCCGCCCAGCTCGTCCTCGGCGCGCCGGGCCCCGGCGTTGAGCTCGGCCCGGTTCGTGGCCATCCGGAACACGTGCACGACCGTTTCCGATCCCCCCGGCGGCAGGCTCATGGAGTAGTCGGCGATGAAGTCCGTCGGCGCCAGGAACCGGATCGCCGACGGCGGCGGGAACGCCGTGATGGCGCCCTGCGGCAGGTCGAAGCCGCCGTCCGGCGCGTCGCTCGCGGCCCGCACGAAGATCGTCCCCGGGCCCCAGCCCGGCCCCGCGACCGACTGGCCGCCCGCCCGCACGGCGTATCCGGCCGGCTCCCAGCTCAGGTCATAGCTCGGGTGCCTGCCGTCCCCGGGGTCGCGGAGCAGCTGGTCGTAGCGCAGGTCCACGCGCTGGGCCGACCCGGACGTGTTCACCCACCGGTCCGTGATCCGGACGAGCACGCCCGCCTCGCTCTGCAAGATCGTCCGCTCCAGCCGGACCGCCGCCGCCTGGAAGGCCGTGCAGTTGGTGGCCGTCGCCGGCACGGGGTCGCCGGGGCAGTGGACCAGCGCCTCGGACTCGTCGATCCGCAGGTCGTGCGTCACGGGGTCCACGCTGACGGTGTGCTCCAGCGCGGGCAGTCCGGGCGCGTCCGGGTTGACCACCCGCGCCGCCGCCGGCGCGTACGCCGGCCTGCCGCCGACGTTCACCGAGTTACGTCCGTCCGGCGCGTTGTAGCGGTAGAGCGCGGCCGCGCCGATGAACAGCCGCTGGCTGTTCGTCCAGCGCGAGAAGTCCGTCAGGCGCATGTCGCAGAGGCCGCACTCGCCGACGGAGTCGTAGTCGGCCACCCCGCGGTCCTGCTGGTTCAGAACGAAGTAGTCGAACGGGCGGTCCGTGTTCGGGCCGCTCATGATGCGGTCGGTGGTGCGGTGCTCCACGACCACCCCCGGCCCGGCGAAGGGCGTGACGACCAGACCGGCCGGCGGGTCGTGCGGCAGCGCCCGCAGCCGGCATGCCCCGACGAGGTTGTCGGGCTTCGCGGTAGCCGTGAAGCTGCCGTCGGCGGCCACCGGCACGGTCTCGAACAACGGCGCCTGCCCGGTGCGCTCGAAGCAGACGATGTCGACGCTGTCGCCGCCCTTGCCGTCGCTCGTGCCGGAGACGGTGATCGTGGGCTCGGAGTTGTCGAACACGACGCGCGTCCCGTGCGCCGGGATCGTTATGTCGCTCGTCGTCACATCCGCCCTGGCGGGAGTGGCGAGCGCCGCGAGCGCGCACAGCGCCGCGACCGTGATGCGGGCAGGGGCCCTCATTTCGAATCCATTCGGGAGGTGTATCGGCGCCGCCGAGGCGCACCCCAAGGGTCTCACGTGTTTGCATGTGCGCGGTGGGAATCGACTTCGAGGCGGAGGGGCTGCTCGACGGGCTCGAGGAGGACCGCCAGCGCGAGGCCAGGCTCGAGCTGCTCCGCGAGCTGGAGCGCGACGGCGTCCGTCTCGACGAGCTGCGGAGCGCGGTGCGGGAGAACCGGCTCGTCCTGCTCCCGGCGGAGCTCACACTCGGGGGCGACGAGCGCCTGACCCTGACCGAGGTGGTCGAGCGGTCCGGGCTCGACGCCGACTTCTTCTCGCGGCTCTGGCGCGCGCTCGGGTTCGCCGTGCCCCGGCCCGACGAGCCGACCTTCAGCGAGGACGACGTGGAGGCGGCCGCGAACGTGCGCCGCTTCCGCCAGGCCGGCATGCCGGACGAGGCGGTGCTCGAGATCGGGCGGCTCCTCGGCCAGAGCATGGCGCGCGTGGCCGCCGCCACCTCCAGGGTGTTCGCGGAGACCTTCCTGCAGCCGGGCGACACCGAGCGCGACCTCGGCCTGCGCTACGCCGAGCAGACGCGCGCGCTCGAGCCGCTGCTCGCCGAGGCCGTGCTGCATGCGCTGCGGGCGCACGAGCGCGCCAACCTGCGCCAGGCGGCGGTCGGCAGCGCGGAGCTGCGGAGCGGGCGGCTGCCCGGCGCGCTGGAGATGGCGATCTGCTTCGCCGACCTGGTCGGCTTCACCAAGCTCGGCGAGGACATCGCGGCGGACGAGCTCGGCGACCTCGCCGAGCGCTTCGCGGTCATGGCGCTCGAGGTCGCCGAGGCCCCCGTGCGGCTCGTGAAGACGATCGGCGACGCGGCGATGCTCGTCGCGCCCGAGGTGGACCCGCTGATCGACGCGGCGCTGCGGCTGCTCGAGCTGGCCGAGGGCGCGGGCGCGAGCTTCCCGCGCGTGCACGCCGGGCTCGACGCCGGGCCGGTGCTCCCGCGCGCCGGCGACTTCTACGGCTCGCCCGTGAACCTCGCCAGCCGCATCACGGACTTCGCCCTGCCGGGCAGCGTGGTTGTGTCCGCCGCGGCGCGCGAGGCATCCGCCCGCGACTGGGCGTGGTCCACGGTGGGAAGGCGCCGCCTGCGCGGCGTCCGCGAGCCCGCCCCCCTGTTCCGCGTACGGCGCGAGGCGCCCGAGCGACCCTAGGCGCTCGCCGGCTGGCTCTCGCGCTCGCCGAGCCCGGCGGCCTCGCGCAGCGCCGCGGCCTTGTCGGTCTTCTCCCAGGTGAAGTCGTGGTCCTCGCGGCCGAAGTGGCCGTAGGCGGCCGTCTTCTGGTAGATCGGCCGGTGCAGGTCGAGGTACTTGCGGAAGGCGCCCGGGCGCAGGTCGAAGTGGTCGCGCACGAGCTGCAGGATCTGCCCGCGCGAGATCCGCTCGGTCCCGAACGTCTCCACCATCACGGACACCGGGTGCGCCACGCCGATCGCGTAGGCGACCTGGATCTCGCAGCGGTCCGCCAGCCCCGCGGCGACCACGTTCTTCGCCACGTAGCGCGCCGCGTACGCCGCCGAGCGGTCGACCTTCGACGGGTCCTTGCCCGAGAAGGCGCCGCCGCCGTGACGCGCCATGCCGCCGTAGGTGTCGATGATGATCTTGCGCCCGGTCAGGCCGCAGTCGCCCATCGGGCCGCCGATCTCGAACTTGCCGGTCGGGTTGACGAGGAACGCCGAGTCGTGGAAGAGCTTCTTCTCGTCGAACATCTCGGGAGGGAGGATCGGGTGCACAACGTGCTCCCAGAGGTCCGGCCGGATCAGTGCCTCCGAGTCCACGCCCGGCTTGTGCTGCGTGGAGATCAGGATCTTCTCGACCTCGATCGGGCGGCCGTTCTCGTAGCGGATCGTCACCTGCGTCTTGCCGTCCGGGCGCAGGTAGGGCAGCACGTCGCCCCGGCGCACCTCCGCGAGCCGGTGGGCAATGCGGTGCGCGAGCGAGATCGGCATCGGCATCAGCTCGCGCGTCTCGCGCGTGGCATAACCGAACATCATCCCCTGGTCGCCGGCGCCGGCCACGTCGTGCTCGTCCTCGTCGCCGGGGTCGTGGCGCATCTCGTACGCCTGGTCCACGCCCTGGGCGATGTCCGGCGACTGCTCGTCGATCGCGGTGATCACCGCGCACGTGTTGCAGTCGAAGCCGTAGCTCGCGTCCGTGTATCCGATCCTGCGGATCGTCTCGCGCGCGATCTTCGGGATGTCCACGTAGGTGTCGGTGGTGATCTCCCCCGACACCACCACGAGCCCCGTGTTCACCAGCGTCTCGCAGGCCACGCGGCCGGCCGGGTCCTCGCGCAGCACGGCGTCGAGCACGCCGTCGGAGATCTGGTCGGCCATCTTGTCCGGATGCCCCTCGGTGACCGACTCCGAGGTGAACAGGAACTCGTTGTCTGAAAGCTGCTCTGTCGTCATGAGGCCGGGAAGGGTATCCGCTCGGGCGTCAGGTCCGCGAGGTGCTCGATCACGTCGTCCGCCTGGGCCAGCGCCCCCTCGTCGGGCGGGTAGTGCGGGTTGGGCAGCGCGATCACGCGCATGCCCGCCGCCTTGGCGGCCCTGATGCCGTTCTCGGAGTCCTCGATCGCGACGGACCGGCGCGGGTCGGCGCCGATGCGCCGCGCCACCTCCAGGTACACGTCGGGCGCGGGCTTGCCGCGCGCGACCTGCTCGGAGGAGAGCGTGACGGCGAAGCGGTCGGCCAGTCCCGACAGCTCCAGGAAGAGGTCGATGATCTCCCGGTTCGAGGAGCTCGCGAGGCCGAGCGGCCAGTGGCGGGCGAGCCGCTCGACCGCCTCCGCTGCGCCGTCGATGTACGGGAGCCGCTCGCGGTAGATGTCCTCGAGGTGGGCGACCACGGCGTCCGAGATCTCCCCCGGGTCCATCTCCACCTTCAGCTCGTCGCGCAGGTACCGCGACCACTCGAGCGAGCTCATCCCCATCATGTCGCGCGGCGCGCGCTCGAGCCAGCGGCCGCCGCGCTCGCGCACCAGCTCCTCCTTGGCCGCGTTCCACACCTGCTCCGAGTCGAGCAGCACGCCGTCGAGGTCGAAGACCACCGCTTCGGTCATCGCCGCTCGCGGCCCTTGAAGTCGATCACGAGCGGGACGCCGTGCAGCCCGTAGCGCTCGCGCAGGCGGTTCTCGAGGAAGTACGCGTAGTGGCGCGTGATCAGGCCGCGGTTGTTCACCTGGATAGCGAAGCGCGGCGGCGCGGTCTCGTACTGGGCCATGTAGTACATGCGCAGCCGCTTGGCGCGAACCGCGGGCGGCTCGCGCTCCGACTGGAGGTCGCCCAGGAAGCGGTTCAAGTCGGCGGTCTGGATCCACTGGGCCGAGCGGTCCGCGAGCCGGAGCGCCTCGGCGACCAGCCGCTTGATGCCGCGGCCGGTCTTCGCGGACACCGCCATCACCTGCGGGCGCTGGCGCAGTTTCTTCGTGACCCGCGCCTTGGCGTCCTCGAGGTCGGTCCGCGTGACGTCCCACTTGTTGAGCGCGACCACCGTGGCGCACTTCTTCTTCATCGCCATCTCCGCGATCCGGAAGTCCTCGCTCGTGACGCCCTCGGCGGCGTCACAGACCACGACCGCCACGGCCGCCCGCTCCGCCGCGCGCTCCGAGCGCAGCTGCGCGTAGTAGTCGACCGTGCCCGCCACCTTCGTGCGCCGCCGCAGGCCGGCGGTGTCGACCAGCGTGACCGGCCGGCCGGCGAACTCGATCCGCGTGTCGATGGCGTCGCGCGTGGTGCCGGCCACCGGCGTGACGATCACGCGCTCCTCTCCCAAGAGCCGGTTGACGAGCGACGACTTACCGACGTTCGGGCGCCCGATGAACGCGAGGCGGGAGGTCTCCTCTTCCGTCTCCTGCGCGGCCGGCAGGCGCTCGACGACGAGGTCGAGCAGGTCGCCGGTGCCGAGGCCCTGCGTGGCCGAGACCGCCACCGGGTCACCGAGGCCGAGGCCGTAGAACTCCGCCGCGAGGCCGGCCTGGCCGAAGTCGTCGACCTTGTTCGCGGCCACGATCACCGGCACCGGGCCGCCGCGCAGCTCGCCGGCCAGCTCGGCGTCCCCAGGTCGCAGACCGGCGCGGGCGTCCACGATCAGGAGCGCCAGGTCGGCCTCCGCGATCGCGGCGCGCGCCTGGCGCCGCACCGCCTCGGACATCTCGTCCTCCTCGGCCAGGTCCACGCCGCCGGTGTCGACGAGCGTGAAGCCCACGCCATTCCAGTCGGCGTCCACCTCCTTGCGGTCGCGGGTGACGCCCGCCTGCTCGTGCACGACGGCCTCCCGCGTGCCCGACAGGCGATTCACGAGCGTCGACTTGCCGACGTTCGGATAGCCGACGACCGCGACCTTGGCGCGCTTCATCGCGCCGCGGCCTTCATCGCCCGCGGGATCGCGCCGCGCCGACGAGCTCGACGATGCGCGCGACCACCTCGTCGAAGGTCAGGTCCGTCGTATCGAGCTCCACGGCGCCGGCCGCCCGCTGGAGCGGCGAGTGCTCGCGCGTGGAGTCCTGCTGGTCGCGGAGGGCCTGCTCGCGCATGACCGTCTCCACGTCGGCGCCGATCTGGCTCGCACGGCGGCGGGCGCGCTCCTGCGCGCTGGCGGTGAGGTACACCTTGACCTCGGCGTCGGGCGCGACCACCGTGCCGATGTCGCGCCCCTCAGCGACCCAGTCGCCGTCCGCGAAGAGCTCCTTCTGCTTGCGGGCCATCACGGCGCGCACGCGCTCGTTGGTGGCCACCCGCGAGGCCGCCTCGGACACCTCCGGCGCCCGGATCGCCTCGGTCACGTCCTCGCCGCCCACCATCACGCGCTCGCCGAGCCGCAGCTCGAGCTCCTCGGCGCGCTCGGAGGCGGCGCCGCCATGCCGCAGCACCATCAGCCCGACGGCGCGGTACATCGAGCCCGAGTCGAGATAGGTGAAGCCGAGCGCGTCCGCGACCGCGCGCGCAACCGTGCTCTTGCCCGCTCCCGCGGGACCGTCGATGGCGACGATCATCGCGGGAAGGCTACGCGGCTCAGTCGGCGCGCCGGCCCTCGCCGTCGAGGTCGGCGGCCTCGGCCTCCGAGCCGTCCGCGGAACCGTGCCGCTCGGAGAGCTCGTGGATGTAGTCGGCGATCAGACCACGCCGCGCGCGGCGCTCGAGTCGCAGTCTTCTCGTGTCGGCGTCCGTGGGCGGGCGGCGCTCGTCCATGCTCTCTCCTCGGGATAGGCCTGCGGTGCCGACGTATCGTACAACAGTACGAGAACTGTCGAACTGTTGGTGGGCTCCGGCGGGGGTGATGTCGCTTTGTGGGTGCTATAGCACCCATAAGTCGACATCACCTCGCTCCGAGCCACCCCTGGTTGCCCGCAGTAGGCGCCGGCGACGCCGCGGCGCCGGCGGAAAGCGCCGCGCCGGCGGCGCGCCTCAGTCCAACCGTTCCGGCAGCCCGAACCGCTGGAACGCCACGAAGCGCTCCTCGTCCTGGGGCTGCTCCGGATATCGCAGGTAGAAGTCCGGGTCGGGGCTCTGGTCCGAGCGCGTTATGAACGAGACCACGTCCTTGATCTTGTCGCCCTCGAGCGTCAGCACCTCGAGCGCGAACGGGCGGTAGCAGCGGTCCGGCTCGTACCAGGCGTAGACGCCTCTGGCCGCCTGGCAGTTGGCCCACACCGGCACGTGGCGCCAGCGCCAGTCGCCGGACAGCGGCCCGTTCGCGAGGAAGTCGGTGAGCGCCTCGCGGCCCTTGAACCAGGCAGGCAGCGGCGGCATCGACCACGCCGCGTCCTCGGCGAGCATCTCCACCACGGCGTCCACGTCGCCCCTCATCATCGCGTCCGAGTAGCTCTCGACCAGCTCGCGCAGGCGCTCGTCGCCGAGCGCGCGCACCGTCTCCTGCTGGCTCTGCTCGGGTAGCCGCTCGTCCACCGCCGCCCGCGCCCGCTGCAGGGCGCTGTTCACCGAGGCGACGCTCGTGTCGAGCGACTCGGCCGCCTCGCGGGCCGAAAAGCCGAGCACCTCGCGCAGGATCAGCGCGGCGCGCTGGTTCGCCGGCAGGTGCTGGAGCGCGGCGACGAACGCCAGCTCCACGCTCTCGCGCAGCTCGTAGCGCGCGTCGGGCGAGACGTAGCCCTCCACCAGGCTGTTCTGCTCGTCCGGGTAGGGCTCCACCCACGCCGCCTCGGCCGGCGGCAGGCCGAGCGCGTACTCGTCCAGCGACGAGTCCCAGTCCACCGGCAGCACGCGCTTCGGCCTACGCTCGATCGCGTTCAGGCTGGCGTTGGTGGCGATCTTGTAGAGCCAGGACCGCAGCGAGCTGCGGCCCTCGAACCCGCTGAGGCCGCGCCAGGCGCGCAGGAGGGAGTCCTGGAGCGCGTCCTCGGCGTCCTGGACCGAGCCCATCATCCGGTAGCAGTGCGCGTGGAGCTCGCGGCGATAGGGCTCTACGAGCCGCTGGAACGCGTCCTCGTCGCCGCCGCGGGCCGCCTCCAGCAGCGCCTGCTCGCTCCCGCTCATGGAGGTTGTGCTCATCCGCGGCAGGCTACCGACCGCCGGCGAGCCGTCGCAGGTCCTCCTCGAACCCCGGATACGAGACCGCGGCGACGTCCATCCCGGTCACCTCCACGCCGCCCGTGCACGCCACTCCCGCCACCGCGCCGAGCATGGCCATTCGGTGGTCGCCCCGCGCGTCGATCGCGCCGCCGGGGAGCGGCGAGCCGTCGCCGCGCACGACGAACCCGTCGTCGGTCGCCTCGATGTCGGCCCCCAGGCCGCGCAGCCCCTCGACCACGCCCGCCAGGCGGTCCGACTCCTTCACGCGCATCTCCCCGGCGCCCCGCACGACGGTCTCGCCGTCCGCGAACGCGCCGAGCAGCGCGACCAGCGTCAGCTCGTCGATCGCGAGCGGCACCTCGTCTGGGCCGACCTCGGTCCCCTCGAGCGGCGCGTTGGCCACGTCCAGCTCCCCGGCCGGCTCCTCGGACGAGTCGGCGCCCGGCTCCTCCAGCTCCCCGACGACGACTGCGCCCATGCGCTCGGCGATGCGGAAGAAGGCGGTGCGGGTCCAGTTGAGCGCCACGCCGCGGACCACGATGCGCGAGCCGGGAACGAGTGCGGCGGCGGCGACCAGGAACGCGGCCGAGGACGGGTCGCCCGGGACCACGATCTCGTCGAGCTCCAGCTCGTCCACCTGCGACACGGTCAGCGTGCCGCCGCCCCGCTCGAACGGCACGCGCGCGCGGCGCAGCAGGCGCTCCGTGTGGTCGCGACTCGGGGCGGGCTCGGTCAGCGTCGTGGAGCCGCCGGCGAGCATGCCGGCGATCAGCAGGCACGACTTGACCTGGGCGCTCGCCACCGGCAGCTCGTACTCGATCCCGGCCAGCTCGGCGCCGTGCACCGTGAACGGCGGGAAGCGGCCCTCGCGCGCGTCGACCTCCGCGCCCATCTCGGCCAGCGGCCCGGCGATCCTGTCCACCGGCCGGCGGCGGATCGAGGCGTCGCCGTCGAGCGTCCACACGCCGCCGGGCTGCCCGGCGAGCCAGCCCGGCAGCAGCCGCATCAGCGTGCCCGAGTTGCCCACGTCGAGCAGGCCGCCGGTGGCCTCGCCGGGGGCGCGCAGCCCGACCCCGCGCACCACCACGCGGCCGTCCGGCCCCTCCTCCACGCCCGCCCCGAGCGAGAGCAGCGCGGTCAGGGTGGAGCGAGTGTCGGCGGCGTCCAGGTAGTTGTGGACGGCGACGGGCTCGTCGCACATCGCCCCGAACAGCGCGGCGCGGTGCGAGATCGACTTGTCGGCCGGAGGGGTGTACTCGCCCCGCAGCGGCCCGGATGGCTCGAAGCGGGTGGTCACTCGACCGCCACCGGGAAGCCGAGCTCCCCGATCAGCTCGCCGGCCCGCCGGGCCTGGTCGTCGCCCGCGATCCAAAGCGTCATCGAGCCCGAGCGCATGTCCGGCGCGGGCGCCAGCGCCATGTCCACGATGTTCACCCCAGCCTTGCCGAGCGCCACCGCCACCTGCGCGACGATACCCGGGCGGTTCGGCACGGTCAGCCGCAGCTCGCGCACCGCCCCCCCGGTCAGCTCGGACTCGAGCAGCGCCCGGCGGTCCTCGCGGGCGCGGTCGTTCCAAGAGCCGACGTCGCCCCGCTCGAGCGTCTCGACCACCCGCTCGAGGCGGCCGGCGAAGTCACGCAGCTCGCCCACTATCGCCGCCCTGTTGGCGAGGTAGATGTCGGCCCACATGTCCGTGTTGGCACCCGCCACGCGGCTCGCGTCGCGGAAGCTCGGGCCGACCTGCCGCAGCGCCTCGCCGTGCTGCAGCAGCCGGTCCGCGGCCTGCGAGACGAGCACGTTGGCGAGCACGTGCGGCAGATGGCTGAACACCGCCACGAGGCGGTCGTGCGTCTCGGGGTCGATCGCCACCGGGCGAGCGCCGACGTCCACGACGAACCGGTGCAGCCGCTCGTACAGCAGTCCCGACGAGTGCTCCAGCGGGGTCAGGTACCAGACCGCGCCCTGGAAGAGATCGGCCCGCGCGTGCTCCACGCCCGCGGTCTCGGCGCCGGCGATCGGGTGGCCGCCGACGAAGCGCGCGTCGTCGATCGCGCCCAGCAACCCCTGCTTGGTCGAGCCGACGTCCGTGACGAGCGTGTCCGGCCCCGCCGCCTCGAGCGCGGCCCCGACCATCTCCGGCAGCACGCCGACCGGCGCGCAGGCGAAGCAGACGTCGGCGCCCTCGACCGCCTCGGCGATCGACCGCGCGGGGCGGTCGATCGCGCCGAGCGAGCGGGCCAGTTCCAGCCGGCCGCTGTCGCGCCCGTAGCCCACGACCTCGGCGCCGCCCGCGTACTCCCTCGCCGCGAGTCCGATCGAGCCGCCGATCAGGCCCACGCCGAGTACGGCTATGCGCATGTCTCGCGTCGCGCGCGGACCGCTGCCGCCAGGCCGTCCAGCACCGACACGGTCTGCTCCCACGACATGCAGGCGTCGGTGATCGACTGGCCGAAGGTGAGCGGGCTCCCGGAGCCCAGGTCCTGGC
>DASXAA010000116.1:0-9393 GCA_036407035.1 Thermoleophilaceae bacterium
CCGGTTCGACACCGACCGCGACGGGCTCTCGGACGGCCTCGAGCTGGGTGTGCGCGTGCGGGTGCCCGACCCGCGCGGCCCGGTGAGGGGGAGCGGCAGGCGGTTCCGGCGCGATCTCGGGCCGCACACGAGGACCAACCCGCTGCGCGCGGACACGGACGGCGGCGGCGTTCCCGACGGCGCCGAGGACCGCAACCACAACGGCCGGGTCGACCGGGGCGAGCACGACCCCGCGAGGGCGGGCGGGTAGCGCGCTACCGCTTGGCCGCCAGCTGCCCGCAGGCGGCCGCGATGTCCCGGCCGCGCGTGAGCCTCACCGTGGCCGGCACCCCGCGCTCGGCGAGCGCGGCCTTGAACGCCGCGATCGCCTCGCGGGTCGAGCCGCGATAGCTCGCGTCGGTCGGGTTGTACGGGATCAGGTTGACCTTGAAGGCCCGGCGCGGCTCGAGCACGCGCGCCAACGCAACCGCCTGCTCGTAGCGGTCGTTCACCCCGTCCAGCATCAGGTACTCCACGAACACCGGCCGGCGGCGGTGCTCGTGCCAGCGCAGGCACGCGGCGAGCACGTCGCGCAGCGGGTAGCGGTCGTTCACGGGCATCAGCTCGGAGCGGAGCGCCTCGTCGGCCGCGTGGAGGGAGAGCGCGAGACGGACGGCGGGCCCCTCCTCCGTCATGCGCTCGATGCCGGGGATCCAACCGACCGTGGACACGGCGGTGTGCGACGTGGCGATGCCCAGGTCCGGCAGCCGACGGCACGCCTCGAGCACGGCGTCCAAGTTCATCAGCGGCTCGCCCATCCCCATGAAGACCGCGTGGTCCACGGCCTCCGTGCGGCGGAAGTGGAGCGCCTGGTCGAGGATCTCGGAGGCCGTGAGGTTGCGGCCGAACCTCATCGCGCCGGTGGCGCAGAACGTGCAGGTGAGCGGGCATCCCGACTGGCTCGAGAGGCAGAGCGAGCGGCGGCCGTCGCGGTAGCGCATCAGGACCGCCTCGACGGGGCGCCCGTCGCGCGTCTCGAACAGCGCCTTCTCGGTGCCGTCGGACGAGCGCGCCTCGCCCGCCACCGTGAGCGACGAGAAGGGCACCTCGTCGGCGAGCGACTCGCGCAGGGCGAGCGGCAGGTTCGTCATCTCGCCGTACGAGCCGGCGCCGCGCGCCGCCCAGTCCCATACCTGGCGGGCGCGGAAGCGCGGCTCGCCGCGAGTGGCGAGGTTCTCTTCCAGAAGCGACAGGTCCACGCCCCCAGTGTGCCTGACGCCCCCGGCGTGCGACGCTGCCGGGAATGCGCCTCGCCAAGTTCCTCGCCCACGCCGGCGTGGCATCGCGCCGGTCCGCGGAGCGGTTGATCGCCGACGGCCACGTGACCGTGGCGGGCGAGACCGTGACCGATCCGGCGCGCGACGTGGACGAGCGCAGCGGCGTGGCCGTGGACGGCCGAGCGGTGCAGCCGGAGCCGCGCGAGGTCTACGCGCTCAACAAGCCGCCGGGCGTGGTTTCGACAGCGCGCGACACGCACGGGCGGCCGACGGTGGTGGAGCTGGTGCGCTCGCGGCGCCGCCTGTACCCGGTCGGGCGCCTGGACGTGGACACGACCGGCCTGCTCCTGCTCACGAACGACGGCGAGCTGGCCGAGCGCCTGACGCATCCCCGCTACGGGCTGCAGAAGGTCTACCGGGCGAAGGTCCGGCCGCCGCGCGTGAGCCCCGACGCGCTGCGGGCCCTGCGCGAGGGGGTCGAGCTCGAGGACGGCCGCACCGCGCCGGCGCGCGTGCGCCAGGTCGCGCCGGGCGTGCTCGAGATCGCCATCCGCGAGGGGCGCAAGCGCCAGGTGCGGCGGATGCTCGAGGCCGTGGGCCACCGCGTGACCGGGCTCGAGCGCGTCGCGTTCGGCCCGCTCGGGCTGCGCGGGCTCGAGCCCGGCAAGAGCCGGCGGCTCAAGGACGCGGAGGTGGAGCGCCTGCGGCGGGCGACGGAGCCGCGGCGGCCGCGGCGGCGATAGGCGGAGGCGCGGCGGTCGCGCGCGGCTCCTCCGGCGGCGGCGCCGGCCGCGGCGCGGCGCCCGGCTCGCACTCCCTCACGATCCGCGCGGCCATCACGGTGCGCGCGTCGAAGCTGTCCATCGAGGTTCCTTCCGGTCGAGCTTTACCGGGTGCCACCGCCGCACCCGCCTGGCGGCGGGCTACTGGGGCGCGGTGGCGCCGGCTACTCGGCGACCGGAGGTCATCACCGGCGAGGGTACCTGCCGGGCGCCGGGCGCGCAACGTTCGCCTGACACAATCCGCCGCCGTGAAGCTACGTGCGCTCAGGGGCGCGATCACGGTGGACGACAACGACGGCGAGGCGATCCTCGACGCCACCGAGGAGCTCGTGCGCGAGGTGATGGCGCGCAACGAGCTGAGCCCGGAGGACATGGTCAGCTGCATCTTCACCTGCACCGACGACCTCGACGCCGAGTTCCCCGCGGTCGCCGCCCGCCGCCTCGGTCTCAGCACGGTGCCGCTCCTGTGCACGCGCGAGATCGACGTGCCGGGCGCGCTGCCGCGCGTGATCCGGCTGCTGCTGCACTGCTACGCGGACCCCGAGTCGCAGCCGCGCCACGTGTACCTGCGCGAGGCGGTGTCCCTGCGGCGCGACCTCGAGGGCGCCCAGTGACGATCGAGTTCAACCGCAGGATCGACGCGATCCCGGTCTACCCGGCGGCCGAGACCTACGAGTTCGGCGGCGAGCTCGTGAAGCTCGCCTCGAACGAGACACCCTGGGCCCCGCACCCGCAGGTGCTGGAGGCGGTGGAGGCGCAGCTGCGCACGCTGAACCGCTATCCGGACCCCGCGAAGTCCGTGCTGCGCAACCGGATCTCGGAGCGGACCGGCGTGCCGGCGGGCCGCATCGCGATCGGGAACGGCTCCTGCGAGCTGCTCCTGGCCGCCGCCGACGCAATGCTCGAGCCGGGCGCGGAGGTCGTGTACGCGTGGCCGTCGTTCTCGATCTACCCGCACATGGAGGGGATGTCGGGTGCGCGCGCGATCCGCGTGCCGGTGGACGACGACGGGCTCCACGACCTCGAGGCGATGGCCCGTGAGGTCACGCACGCCACGCGCATCGTGATCGTCTGCAATCCGAACAATCCGACGGCCACCGCGCTGCCGACGGAGGCGATCGGCGCGTTCGCCGCCGAGCTGCCGCGGCACGTGTGCCTGATCGTCGACGAGGCCTACATCGAGTTCTCGACGCTCCAGGACCCGGACGAGTCGCTCGACCTACTCGATCGGCACCCGAACCTGGTGCTGCTGCGCACGTTCTCGAAGGTTTACGGGCTCTGCGGGCTGCGCGTCGGGTACTCGCTCGGCTCAGAGGAGTTCCGGCTCGCCGTCGACCGCGTGCGCCAGCCGTTCTCGGTCAACGCGCTCGCGCTGGCGGCGGCGACCGAGGCGCTCGCCCACCAGGACGAGGTGGCGCGCCGCGTCGAGCAGACCGCCATCGAGCGCCTCCACGTGGAGTCCGAGCTGGCGGAGCGCGGCCTCGAGTCCACCGACAGCCAGGCGAACTTCTCGTGGATCTCGCTCGGCGAGCACGACGAGGACGAGGTGGTGCGCGGGCTGGCGCAGCGCGGGGTGATCGTCAGGGCCGGCAAGGCCCTCGGCCAGGAGGGGCGGCTGCGGGTGACCTACGGCAGCCGCCAGGAGAACGACCGCTTCCTGGCGGCGCTCGACGAGGTCCTGGCGGGCTAGCCCCGGGCATTCCGAGGGGTCCGGGCCGAGAACGGCGGCAACAAAGGGGGTCCGGGAGGGGGTGGGCTGGATTCCGACGAAATGCCGGACGGAAACCGGCCCACCCCCCAGGGCCCACCGCCTAGATGGTTGATTCCTCGTCTGGTCGTTAGGCGGCGAGGTCGGCGAAGGCTCGGGTGGGGCGGCCGAGTAGGTGGTTGAGCCAGATGCCGGCTGCCAGTGCGAGTAGTTTGCTGGCCACGCGGGCGCGGATGCCGGTCAGGGTTCGTGCCCGGTGGCGCTCGAGCCCGAGTCTGTCTTTGAGCGTCCAGAAGACCGACTCGATGAGCTGGCGGATGCTGGAGAGGTGAAGGTCGTTGTCGGGCTCGTCGGCGCGGTTGGGACGCAGCAGCTGGGCTCCGAAGCGTTCTGCCACCGTGAGCTCGAAGTCCTGTCCCGCGTAGCCCTTGTCGCAGACGAGCGCTTCGCCGCCGCGTAGCGCGATCGGCAGCAGCCGCAGCGCCACCTCGCGCTCTTTCTGGTCGGCGGGTGCGAGGATCGCCGCCCGCGGGGTGCCGTCGGGGGCGCAGGCGAGGTGCAGCCGCATGCCCCAGAACCAGCGCGAGTGAGAGCGGCAGTAGCCGTAGCCGCAGGCGTCGGCCAGCTCGGAGCGGCGCGCGGTCTCGAGCGAGCGCCCGCACTCCACCGGGGTCGAGTCGAGCAGCACGATCGGGTCGCGGCTGCCGGGGCAGTCAGAGGCGAACACGGCCGTCAACCAGTCGATCGCCTCCGCCAGCCGCCGGCGGCGCTTCAGATAGCCGGGCTGGGCAGGCAGCTCGGGGAACAGGTGCGCGAGCCGCTTCGCGGCGACCGCCAGGAACTCGCGGTCGGAGGAGATGTCCATAACCGCCTGCGCAACACAAAGCGTGACGACCTCCGCGTCGGTCACCCTGCGACGGGCGTTCTTTGGCCGTTCAGGCAGGAGATCGTCGGCGGTGCATAACACCGCAACGAGCCACAGGTCGAGGTCGGCGAGCATCGTGGCCCCCTTTGGGTCGACGGCGCGATTAGGCACCGCCGACTTCGACCCTTGCTCGCTAAACCCCTCTCACGCCCGCCACGGCGTGGAATCAACCATCTAGGCCGTCCTAACCCCTGGTTGCCCGCCGTAAGCGCCGAGACCCAGATCGGCCGGCGAGTAGCGCATTCAGGCCAGCATCTGTCCTCGATCCGCGGGAAGATCGCGAGGCGATGAGCGAGACGACGTCGAGCCGCCTACTGACGATGCTGTCGCTGCTCCAGGGCCGCCGCGACTGGCCCGGCACGGAGCTGGCCGATCGCCTGGAGGTCTCGCCGCGGACGATCCGGCGCGACGTGGACCGGCTGCGGGAGCTCGGCTACCCGGTCGAGTCGACGACCGGGCCGGCCGGCGGCTACCGGCTGCGCGCCGGGGCGGCCATGCCGCCGCTGCTGCTCGACGACGACGAGGCGATCGCGATCGCGGTCGGCCTGCGCACGGCGGCGAGCGCGTTCGTGGACGGCATCGAGGAGACCTCGATCCGGGCGCTCGTGAAGCTCGAGCAGGTGCTGCCCGCCCATCTTCGCCGCCGCGTGCGCGCGCTCCAGACCTCCACCGAGACGCTCGTCACCGGCGGCGGGCCGACCGTGGACCCCGCCGCGCTGACCGTGATCGCGGCGGCGTGCCGCGACCGCGAGCGCGTGCGCTTCGCCTACACCGCGCGCGACCAGGCGGACACGCGCCGCGAGGTGGAGCCGCACTCGCTCGTCCACGCCGGGCGGCGCTGGTACCTCGTGGCGTGGGACCCGAGCCGCTCCGACTGGCGCACGTTCAGGGTGGACCGGCTGACCAAGGCCGCCTCGACCGGCGTGCGCTTCACGCCGCGCGAGCTGCCGGCGAAGGACGCGGCGGCGTTCGTGCAGCGCAGCCTCGCGACGGCGCCGTCCCGCTACGACGCCCGCGTCACCCTTCACGCGCCCGCGAGCGAGATTCGCAGGCGGCGCTGGCTGGGCGGCAGCGTCGAGGCGCTCGGTGACGACCGCTGCGAGTACCGCACGAGCGACGACAACCTCGACTGGCTCGCCATGCGCGTGGCGATGCTCGGCTGCGAGTTCCAGGTGCACGAGCCGCCGGAGCTGATCGAGCGACTGCGCGAGGTGAGCGAGCGCATCGCGCGCGCGACCGCGTGAGCGACTACCTCGAATCGGGGAAGGCGCGATCGCCCGGGCGGCCCGATACTGGCCGCGGGACCCGCAGTGCACGGAATCAGCCTGGATGCCCATCGGGCCGGCGCGACCCGATGGGTCGGGGCCGGCCACAGCCTTGAGCGCGACCCCGCCCGAGCGGGGCGCGAGGCCGTGGGCGCGGCCACCGGGGGCAAGGACGCCCGCCTGGTGCTCCTGTTCGCGTCGGCGCACTACGACCTTGGCGCGCTCGCGGCCGCCGCCCAGGAGCAGGCCCCCCGGGCGCGCGTGGTGGGCTGCTCCACCGCCGCCGAGCTGGCCACCAGCGCTCCCAGCGAGGCGCACGTGACGGCCCTGGCGCTCGGCGGTCCGGGGTTCGCGGTGGCGACCGCCGCCGCGTCGATCGCCCAGCACGGCCCGCACGAGGCGGCCGCCGTCGCCGCCGACTGCGTCTACGACCTCGAGCCCGGCCCTCACAGGGCCGTGCTGCTCCTGAGCGACGGCCTCGAGGGCGATCCGGCCGAGCTCGTGCGCGGCGCCTACGCGGTCGTGGGCGCCGAAGTGCCGCTGGTCGGCGGCTGCACCGGCGACACGGTGGGTATGCGCCCGACCGGACAGATCCACGACGGCCGGGCGCTGACCGGCCACGTCGTGGCGGTGGCGCTCGCATCGGACGCGCCGATCGGCATCGGCGTGGGCCACGCGTGCGTGCCCCGCGGCGAGCCGATGCTGGTCACGAGCGCGCGCGGCAGGAGCGTGCTCGGCCTGGACGGCAGGCCCGCGCTCGACGTGTACCTCGAGCGCGCGGGCGCGCCCGAGGACGCCCGCACCGACGCAGCCGCGTTCGCCCGCTTCGCCGCCACGCGCCCGCTGGGGCTTCTGCGGCGCGACGGGACGCCCGCCGCGCGCACGATCGCCGCTGCCGACTTCGACGAGCGCTCGATCAGGAGCATCGCGGCGATCCCGGAGGGGGAGCGCGCGTGGATGATGGACGGCGAGCCCGGCGCCGTGCTCGCCGCGACCGACGCGGCCTGCGAGGGCGCGCACGCCGGCATCGACGGCGAGCGGCCGCTCGCGATGGTGGCGTTCGACGGTGTGGGCCGGCGCGCCGTGCTCGGCAAGACCGGCGTGTCAGAGGAGCTCGACCGCATCGCGAGGTGCGGCGGCGGCGCCCCGCTGGCGGGGTTCTACACCTACGGCGGGATCGCTCGCACGAATGGCTCGGCGGGCTTCCACAACCAGGCGCTGGTGCTGCTCGCGCTCTCCTGAGCGCGCCCGGGACTTGCCCCCGGGGGCGTTCGGCTGCTACAAGTCCTCTCAGATGTCCAGTAGCGCCACGCCGACCTCCTCGCTCAGCGCCCCCACCGGCGCCGGTCGGCGTTCGTACTGGTACCCGCGATTTATCTAGGCGTCCGGCTCCGCGGCCGACGACACGGCCGCACCGCGCAGAGGCAACACCGCCACCGGACGCCTTCCCGATTTCGCCGTATCCACGTACAGGACATCTGACAGGCTTAAAGAGGACTCACATGAGCATCGGGATCGAAGAGCGGGTCGTGGAGGCCCAGTACAGGCTCGCCTCGGCGCGGCACAGGCCGGGCGAGCGGACGGTGGTGGAGGTGGACGGGCGCAGGATCGGAGGCAGCCACTTCGCGACGATCGCGGGGCCGTGCACGGTCGAGTCGCGCGAGCTGATCCTCGAGACCGCCCGCGCGGTGAAGGACGCCGGCGCAGGCCTCCTGCGCGGCGGCGCCTACAAGCCGCGCAGCTCGCCGTACGCCTTCCAGGGGCTCGGCGACGAGGGGCTCGGGCTGCTGGCCGAGGCGAAGGCCGAGACCGGGCTGCCGGTCGTGACCGAGGTGATCGACCCGCGCGACCTGGAGCCGGTACTCGAGGTGGCCGACGTCCTGCAGGTCGGCGCCCGCAACATGCAGAACTACGCGCTGCTGACGGAGGCCGGGCGGGCCGGGAGGCCGGTGCTGCTGAAGCGCGGCCTGTCGGCGACGCTCGAGGAGCTCCTGATGGCGGCCGAGTACGTGCTGAAGGAGGGCAACGACCAGGTGCTCCTCTGCGAGCGCGGGATCCGCACGTTCGAGACGAGCTACCGCTTCACGCTCGACCTCATGGCCGTGCCCGTGCTGCGCGAGCTGACCCATCTGCCCGTGCTCGTGGACCCGTCGCACGCGGCCGGCAGGCGCGAGCTAGTGGAGCCGCTTTCGCTCGCGGCGGCGGCCGCGGGCGCCGACGGGGTCATCGTCGAGGTCCACCCGTGCCCCGAGGAGGCGGTCTGCGACGGCCCGCAGTCGCTCCGCACCGACGAGTTCGCCGACTACCTGCGCCGGCTGGAGGCGGTCGCCGAGCTCAGCGGCAAGGAGCTCGCATCCGTCGCCTGACATGACGCTCAGCGGCCCCCGGGATCTCGATCGCGTCCGCGACCGGCGGATCGAGCGCGTCGTGCCGCTCGTCACGCCTGCGCTGATGCTGCACGAGCTTCCGCTCGCCCACGAGCAGGCCGAGGTGGTGCTCGGCGGCCGCTCCGAGATCGCGGCGGTGCTCGACGGCGCCGACGATCGGCTGGTGGTGGTCGTCGGCCCGTGCAGCGTGCACGACGTGGGGGCGGGGGAGGAGTACGCGCGGCGCCTGGCGGGCAAGGCCGCCGAGCTGCGTGACGACCTCTGCGTCGCGATGCGCGTGTACTTCGAGAAGCCGCGCACCACGACCGGGTGGAAGGGCCTGATCAACGACCCGCACCTCGACGGCTCGGGCGACGTGAACGCAGGGCTGCGCATGGCCCGCAAGCTGCTGCTCGAGGTGCTCGCCCTCGGGCTGCCCGTGGGCTGCGAGTTCCTCGACCCGATCACGCCGCAGTACATCTCCGACCTCGTCTCGTGGGGCGCGATCGGCGCGCGCACCACCGAGAGCCAGATCCACCGGCAGCTGGGGTCGGGCCTCTCGATGCCGGTCGGGTTCAAGAACCGCACGGACGGCAACGTGCAGGTCGCGGTCGACGCAGTCAGGGCGGCGGCGGTACCGCACGCGTTCGCGGGCGTCGACGTGACCGGCACGCCGGCGATCCTCTACACGAGCGGGAACGCGGACGGTCACCTGATCCTGCGCGGCGGCCGCACGGCGCCGAACTACACGGCCGACGGCGTGGAGGGCGCGCTCGCGCAGCTGCGCGCGGCCGGACTGCCGGAGCGGCTCGTGATCGACGCGTCGCACGACAACAGCGGCAAGGACGCCGACCGCCAGCCGCTGGTCGCCGCCGACGTCGCGGCGCAGCTGGCCGCCGGCAACGCGGCGATCGTGGGCGTGATGCTCGAGTCCTTCATCGCGGCCGGGCGCCAGGACCTGGGCTCCGGGAGCCCGCTCACCTTCGGCCAGTCGATCACCGACGCCTGCATGTCGTGGGAGCAGACCGTGTCGGTGCTGGACGGCCTGGCGGCAGCGGTCCGCGCGCGACGCGAGACATGCGCATAGCCGT
>DASXAA010000117.1:0-3262 GCA_036407035.1 Thermoleophilaceae bacterium
AGCCCACCCTGGTTGGCCGCCGTAGGCGCCGCGCGGAGCGGCCCCCGGCCGAGCGCCACCCAGCGAGAAGCGAGGGGGCCGACGGGGCTAGCTGGTTGATTCCACGCCGTTGTTGGGCGCCGAGGTCGGCGGAGGTGCGGGTGGGGCGGCCGGGTATTCATCACTGCCTGCGCGATGCAGAGCGTCACGACCTCCGCGTCGGTCACCCTGACCTTTCAACCCGCCGCCAGCGTGAAATCAACCATCTAGCGCCCCGCGCCGCCCCTAGTGCCCCGCGCCGCGCCGCGCCGCGCCGCGCGAACGGGCGCGCCCCCCTCGCCCGTTGTTAGGGCGTGTTGCAGAGCGTCGCGCACGGCCGCCGGGGAGCAGCATTCGTCCTCATCGCGGCCCTTTTGCTTCTCGCGCCGGCGGCGGCGGCGAGGGCGGCCGGACGCCAGATCCCGAGCCCCGGCCCGCTGCCGGTCGTGCCCGCGGACTTCCCCGACCGCGTGATCACCGGCCCTCGGGCAGCCTCCGTCGCCGGTCCGCTCGCCAGCGCCCACAGGCACCTGTACGCGACTCCCGACGGCGGCCGCGTCGAGGTCGCAGTGTCTCGCTCGTACCCGCCCGACGCCGCCGCCGACCAGGCGCTCGTGAACTTCCTGGCGGGCCGCCTGCATGGCAGCGAGCTCGGTCGGCTGCGGCTGTTCGTCGGCAAGCCGGCCGAGGTCAGTGCGCTGTGCGGCGGGGGCGGCGCGATCGCCTGCTACGCCCCGGACGAGGAGCGCATGTACGTGCCGGGGGAGGAGAGCGCCGGCGTCCCCATGGAGTACGCGATCACGCACGAGTACGGCCACCACCTGGCCAGCTGGCGGTCGAACCGCCCGTGGAGCGCGCTCGACTGGGGTCCGAAGTACTGGGCCAGCGAGCAGCGGGTCTGCGCCGGTGTGCGCCACCGCGTGCTCTTCCCCGGCGACCAGGGCAGCCACTACTTCGACGACCCGGGCGAGGGCTTCGCCGACAGCTACGCGCACCTGTACTACCCGGCAGCGGCCTGGCGCTACAACCCGCTGATGCGCCCGGACACCGGCGCCTTCGGGGCGATCCGCCGCGACGTGCTGCACCCCTGGCACGGTCCGCGGACGAGGACGCTCCGCGGCCGCCGCGCCCGCACGATGCGCATCCGGCTGCACCTCGACGGCGACGTGCGGGTGCGCGTGCGCGCCCGCCGCGGCTCGCGGTTCCGGGTCGTGACGCGGACCTCCGACTGGGCCGCCGGCCGCCGCCTGCGCCCCGGCCGCTCGTTCGGGATCGAGTGGTGCCGCCGCCGGGCCACGGACGTCATGACCGTCTCGGTCGAGCGTCGCGCGGGCGCCGGCCGGTTCGCGCTGAAGGTCAGCTACCCCGGCTAGCCGAGGCCGAGGCGCCGGCGCGCGCCATGACCACGCTCAGGTGCCACCTGTCCCTGACGCCGGTGTGGCTCGAGTACCTGCGCTTCGTGTCGAACTGGATCATGTAGACGCCGGGGCCGATGTCCTTCGGCACGAGCCGCGCGCGCGCCTTGAGCTTCCCACACGCGCCGGTGAGGCGCCCGAGCCTCAACGTGCGCGTCTTGCCGCTCTTGCGCCGCACGATGTGCGCAAAGAGTCGCTCTCCGTTCGTGAAGCCGCGCGCGGACAGCTTCCGCAGGGTCCCCGGCGGCGCCGACTCCGGGCTGACCTTGACCTCCACCGCGCTGACCGTGATGTTCAGGGAGGCGGTCATCGAGCTGTTCGCCATGTCGGTGGCCGTGTACGTTCGCTCGAGCACGCCGGTGGTCTGGGCGAGCGTGAGCTTGCCCGAGAACGTCCCGAGGTCGCTTGTCACGATCGGGTCGTCGTTGAGGCGCGTGTCGTCGCGGAAGACGTTCACCTGCGCACCGGCGCCGAAGCCCGCGCCATCGAGGGTGATCTTCTCCTTGTCCCGGTAGCACTTCTTCTCCGGTGTTGCCGTCAGCGTCGGCTCGGCCGCCGCCTGTGCGGGCCCCGCGAGCGCAAGGGCCCCGGCGACGACGGCGGCGTGATGAAGCTTCAAGCGTCCTCCCATGAGCCGAAGTTAGCGCGGCATCGCGCTTCTGGCCACTCCGCCCCGTGGAAGCGCCGAGGCGGCTGCCCCGGCTACATTCCGCGCACGGATCCCCGACCGGAAGGAAGCTCGATGCCTACCTTCGTGATGCTGAGCACGTTGACGCCCGAGGGTGTGCAGACCCTAAAGAGCAACCCGCAGCGGATCCTCGAGGTCAACAAGGAGGTCGAGCAGCTGGGCGCGACGGTGAAGGCCCAGTGGGCGGTCCTCGGCCGCTTCGACTTCGTGAACATCATCGAGGCGCCGGACGAGAACACGATCGCGCGCGTGTCGATGGAGCTCGGTTCGCGCGGCACGGCCCACTACGAGACGCTGTCGGCCATCCCGGTCGACGACTTCATCGCCGCGCTTTGACCCGCGTGCTCGTCGTCGGCGGCGGCGGCCGCGAGCACGCGCTCGTCCGCGCGCTGGGGCGCAGCCCGCAGGCGCCGGAGATCCTCTGCGCGCCCGGCAACGTGGGGATCGCCGACGACGGGGCCGAGTGCCTGCCGGTCGCGGCCGAGGACGTGGACGGGGTGGTCCGGGCCGCGCGCGAGCGGGAGGTGGACCTCGTGGTGGTCGGCCCCGAGGCGCCCCTCGTGGCGGGCGCTGTCGACGCCCTCGAGGACGCGGGCGTCGCCGCCTTCGGCCCGCGCCGCGAGCCCGCCCGCATCGAGGGCTCGAAGGCGTACGCCAAGGAGCTGATGGAGGACGTCGGCGTGCCGACCGCGTCGCACGCGCTCTTCCGCGACCACGACGAGGCCGCCGCCCACCTCGCGCAAGCGTCCTACCCGGCGGTGCTGAAGGCCGACGTGCTCGCCGCCGGCAAGGGCGTGATCATCGCGGCGGACGAGCGCGAGGCGCGCGACGCCCTCGAGGTGTTCTTCGCCGAGAAGCGCTTCGGCGACACCGAGGTCGTGATCGAGGAGTTCCTCGACGGCGAGGAGCTGTCGCTGCTCGCCCTCTGCGACGGCGAGCGCGCGGTCCCGCTCGCGCCGGCGCAGGACTACAAGCGGATCTTCGACGGCGACAGGGGCCCCAACACCGGCGGCATGGGCAGCTACTCGCCGGTGCCCGGCATCGACGGCGAGCGGGCCCGGGAGCTCGCCCGCACGGTGCACCAGCCGGTGATCGACGAGCTCAGGCGCCGCGGGACGCCGTTCCACGGCGTGCTCTACGC
>DASXAA010000118.1:0-7080 GCA_036407035.1 Thermoleophilaceae bacterium
GTGGAGGACGGGATCCTGACCCGCAGCGCCGACCCCGATCATCGCGGACGGCACGTCTACGAGCTGACCGCTGTGGGCCGGGACCTCTGGCCGGTGTTGTACTCGCTGCTGGTCTGGGGCGGGCGCCACCGCTACCCGAACAGCCGCGTCTTCAGCCACGCGCCATGCGGCACGCGGCTGGATGAGCGCGGCGAATGCCCCGCGTGCCACACGACGCCCGCGCCCGAGGACATCGTGGGCGCCCCCCGCCGCGGCCGCCCGGCCATGCGCGACGACCCGGTGGCGCTCGCCCTGCGGACCCCCCGCAAACTGCTCGATCCGATCGAGACGGGTTAGTCACCCCCAGGACCCCGGAATGAGGTCCTCGTGGGGAAGCTGCGCCTCTCAGCCGTCCTCGCCGCAGCCGCGGTCCTGTTCGCCCTGCCGGCGAGCGCCGCGGCCGATCCCGGCGGCCGCTCGGTGCTGGAGCGCTACGCCCGCGACACCTGGGCGTCGTTCGACGCCATGACCGATCCGGCCTCGGGCCTGCCGGCTGACAGCCTGTCGGCCGACGGCACCCGCAGCGTCCAGACCTCGCCGACGAACATCGGCGCGTACATGTGGAGCACGCTGGTGGCCGACCGGCTCGGGATCGTCTCGCACCGCCAGGCGGTCGACCGGCTCGGCCACACGCTCGGCTCGCTCGAGACCATGGAGCGCGGCGCCGCCGACCAGTACTTCAACTGGTACGACCACCGCAGCGGCGAGAAGCTCACCGCCTGGCCGCCGACGGGTGACCCGCTCACGCCGATCCTCTCGTCCGTCGACAACGGCTGGCTCGCGACCGCGCTGTGGCTCGTGGAGCGCAGCGTTCCGCAGCTGCGCGCCCGCGCCGGCGCGCTCTTCGACTCGATGGACTTCGGCTTCTACTACCGCCCCGACGTCAACCGGATCCTCTTCCACCAGGTGCCGAGCACGGGCGAGGAGGCGTGCTGCTACGACACGGCCGTCAGCGAGAGTCGCATCGCGGGCTACATCGGCATCGCCAAGGGCGAGATCCCGCCGCGCGAGTACTTCGGCCAGTGGCGGTCGTTCCCGGACACGTGCGACTGGAGCTGGCAGGAGACGAAGCCCGTCGGCGTGGAGCGCACGTACCTGGGCGTGCCCGTGTTCGAGGGCGCCTACAGGTACGCGGGCACGCGCGTGACGCCCTCGTGGGGCGGCAGCATGTTCGAGGCGCTGATGCCGCCGCTGTTCGTGCCGGAGGACCGCTGGGCGCCGGGCAGCTGGAGGGTCAACCACCCGCTGACCGTGAACGCCCAGATCCACCACGGCCTCGAGCAGGCGCGGTACGGCTACTGGGGCTTCTCGCCCGCGAACGTGCCCGAGGGCGGGTACGAGGCGTACGGCGTCGACGCGATCGGCATGAACCCGACCGGCTATCCCTCGAACGAGGACGCGACGCTCGTGGACGCGGGCTTCCCCGGTTGCCCCGGACGAGACCCGCAGCCGGAGCCTCCGCCGGCGGCGTACACGAACGGCGTGGTCACGCCGCACGCGTCCTTCCTGGCGCTGCGCTGGGCGCCGCGGGCGGCGCTGGCGAACCTCGCGAATCTGCGCCGCGACTTCGACGTCTACGGGAAGTGGGGCTTCCGCGACAGCGTGAACGTGGACAGCGGCGCCGTCTCGGACTCGTACCTGTCGCTCGACCAGGGGATGATCATGGCGGCGATCGGCAACGAGCTCGCGGGCGACATGCTGCGGCGCGCCTTCGCCTCGCGCGGCTTCGAGCGGGCGCTGCGCCCGGTGATCGGCATGGAGGAGTTCGGCGCCGACCCGCGCGGCTGCACGATCCGCGGCAGCGCCCGCGACGACCGCCTGCGCGGGACCCGCGGCGACGACGTGATCTGCGCCGGCGCCGGCGACGACCGCGTCTCGGCGGGCGGCGGCGACGACGCGGTGTTCGGCGACGCGGGCGACGACCGGCTCGACGGCGAGCGCGGCGACGACAGCCTCTACGGCGACGACGGCCGCGACCGTCTGCGCGGCGGCGCGGGCGAGGACGTGCTCGCCGCCGGCCCTGGCGGCTGACGGCCCGGCCCCGCGCGCGTTCGTGCGACGCTTGCGGGCTGTGAGCTTCCGCGACGACGGCCACGAGGCGATCGAGTGGGTCGCCCGCTATCTGGAGCGTGTCGGCGAGCTTCCCGTGCTCGCGCAGGTGGAGCCGGGCGACATCCGCTCGCGGCTGCCGGCCTCGCCGCCCGAGGAGGGCGAGGAGTTCTCGGCGGTGCTGCGCGACCTCGACGAGGTGCTGATGCCGGGCATGACCCACTGGCAGCACCCCCGCTTCTTCGCCTGGTTCGCGATCAGCTCCTCGGACCCGGGGATACTCGGCGAGCTGCTCACGGCGGCGCTCAACCCGGTCCTGCTCCTGTGGCGGGCCTCGCCCGCGGCGACCGAGCTCGAGGGGCTCGTGCTCGACTGGGCGGCCCAGCTGCTCGGCCTGCCCGAGGGCTGGCACGGGCACATCGAGGACGCGGCGTCCACGTCAACGCTCACCGCGCTGATCGCCGCGCGCGAGGCGACCGGCGGGCGCGTGGTCGTCTGCTCGGAGCAGGCGCACTCGTCGGTCGACAAGGCCGCTCGGATGCTCGACATGGAGCTGCGCAAGGTCCCGTGCGACGACGCCTTCCGGATGAGGCCGGAGGCGCTCGACCTGAGCGACGCGGCGGCGGTGGTCGCCACGGTCGGGACCACGTCGACGGCGTCGGTCGACCCGGTGCCCGCGGTCGCGGACGCCTGCCGCGAGGCCGGCGTGTGGATGCACGTCGACGCCGCCTACGCGGGCTCGGCGATGGTCTGCCCCGAGCTCCGCTGGGCCTTCGCGGGCGTCGACCGCGCCGACTCGCTCGTCGTGAACGCCCACAAGTGGATGTTCACTCCGATGGACTGCTCGCTGCTCTGGACCCGCCGCCCGGACGACTTCCGCGCCGCCTTCAGCCTGATCCCCGAGTACCTGCGCACGCCCGCCTCGGAGGACGCGCTCGCCCTCAGCGAGTACGGCCCGGTGCTCGGCCGCCGCTTCCGCGCGCTCAAGCTGTGGGCGGTGCTCCGCTGCTACGGCCGGGCCGGGCTGCAGGAGCGGATCCGCCGCGCGGTGTCGCTCGCCGAGCTGTTCGAGGGCTGGGTCCGCGACGAGCCCGGCTGGGAGGTGTGCGCGCCGCGGCACTTCTCGCTCGTCTGCTTCCGGCGCGACGGGAGCGACGAGGAGAACGAGGCGCTGCTCGAGCGCGTGAACCGCGGCGGCGAGATCTTCATCTCCCACACGCGGCTGCACGATCGCTACGTGCTGCGGCTGGCGGTCGGGCAGGAGCGCACGACGGAGGCGGACGTGCGGCGGGCCTGGGACGTGCTCCGCGAGTCGGCCTGAGCCGTTCCCCGCGACGCAGAGTGCCCAAAGGGGAGGGGTGGCGCGGCCTGGGGACGGCCGCGCCACCTGGGAGCTACGAGCGGGAGTCGCCGGGGCCGGTGCATTACCCCAAAACGAACATCGCGAGGTCCCCTATCCGCTCGAATGCTGAGCATACCTAAAGCAATGAGGTCTGTGCAAGCCTTTGAGCAAAATATGTAGGCAACTACTTAATGCATGGCTATAGTCCTCGGCCGTGTCCCGAGCGATCCCAGAGGCAGAAACGCCGGCGCGGGCGGCCGGAACCGCCGAGCTCCAGGGCGCGCCCGACGCCGTCACCGAGTTCCAGTCCGCGTTCGGGGCGTTCATCCGCGCGGCTCGCCGCGCCCGCGGGCGCGCCAGCCAGGCGCACGGGAAGGGCATCTCGCTCGCCCAGTACCAGGTGCTCGAGCCGCTCCTCGACGGTCCGCTCACGACCGGGCAGGCGGCGGTCGCGGCGGGCGTGGCGTCCCCGACGGCCACGCGGGTTCTCGACGGGCTCGTGGCGCGCGGCTATGTGGAGCGGGCCGGTGACCCCTCCGACAGGCGCGCCGTGCTGGTGTCGCTCACGCCGCTCGGCAGGCGCGCCACGCTTGCCAAGCGTCGCGAGGCCGACGCCGCACAGGCGCGGATCGCCGACGTCTTCGACGAGGACGAGCAGCGCCGCGCGGCTAACCTGCTGCGGCGAATGGCAGAAGTGATCGAAGAGCTGTGAGCACCACCGAGCCGGTCCGGCAGCACTACGCGGTCACGCTCGCGGTCCTCGCTTTGGCGGCGCTCTCCTATGCGCTGCTCCAGACGATGGTGGCGCCGGCGCTCCCGGCGATCCAGCGCGACCTCGGCGCGTCGACGACCTCGGTCACCTGGGTCCTCACCGTCTACCTGCTCACCGCGTCTGTCGCGACGCCCGTGCTCGGCCGCTTCGGCGACATGTTCGGCAAGGAGCGCACGCTCGTGGCGGTGCTCGGGGTATTCGCGATCGGCTCGCTGATCTCCGCCCTGTCGCACAGCCTCGCGCTGCTGGTTCTCGGGCGCGCCGTGCAGGGCGCGGCCGGCGCCGTGTTCCCGCTCGCGTTCGGGATCATCCGCGACGAGTTCCCGCCCGAGCGCGTGGCCTCCGGCATCGGCCTGATCTCGGCCACCTTCGGCATCGGTGGTGGCGGCGGCCTCGTGTTGAGCGGTGTGATCGTGGACCACCTCTCCTACGAGTGGATCTTCTGGTTCGGGCTGATCGTCGTGCTGATCGCGATGGTCGCCACGTACCTGTTCGTGCCCGAGTCGCCGATCAAGACGCCCGCGAAGATCGACTGGGGCGGCGCGGCATTGCTCTCCGCCGGCCTCGTCAGCATGCTGCTCGGCGTCAGCGAGGGCGACAACTGGGGCTGGGGCTCACCGGGCATCATCGGCCTCTTCGTCGCGGCCGGCGTGCTGTTCGCCGCGTGGCTCTGGCTCGAGCGGCGCGTGCCCGAGCCACTGATCGACATCGACCTGCTGCGCCTGCGCGGTGTCTGGACGGTCAATCTCACCGGCCTGCTGCTCGGCTTCGGCATGTTCGGTTCGTTCATCCTGATCCCGCAGTTCGTTCAGGCGCCCGAGTCGACCGGCTACGGCTTCGGCGCGGACGTGACCGGGGCGGGGCTGTTCCTGCTGCCCTCGGCGCTGATCATGCTGATCGCCGGGCCGCTCGCGGGCACGCTCGGCACGCGCGTCGGGTCGAAGGTCCCGCTGATGTTCGGCACCGCTGTCTCGGCGGTCAGCTTCGGGTGGCTGGCGGTCGCACACGAGCACGAGTGGCAGCTGATCGCGGCGGTCGTGCTGATGGGACTCGGGATCGGGCTGTCGTTCGCGTCGATGGCGAACCTGATCGTCGAGGCCGTGCCTCAGCGCCAGACCGGCGAGGCCACCGGCATGAACACGATCATGCGTACGGTCGGCGGCGCGCTGGGCGGCCAGATCGCGGCGGCCATCGTGTCGGGCCACATCGCGGCCGGGAGCCAGTACGCGTCCGAGGCCGGATACACCGAGGCATTCGCCATGGGCGCCATCGCGCTGGTGGTGGCGTTCGGCGCCGCCGTGGCGGTGCCGGGCAGGCGCCGCACCGAGTCCGCCGTGGCGCCGCGGACGGCCCAAGCCGGCGGCTAGTCTCCCGCTCGATGCCAGGCGAGCCCGATTCCGTCGAGATGCGCGTCCTCGGCTGCCTGATCGAGAAGCAGCGGACGACCCCGGACGCGTACCCGCTGACGCTCAACTCGCTGCGGCTCGCCTGCAACCAGTCGACCAACCGCGACCCCGTCGTCGACTACGACGAGGTGCTGATCCGGGCCGCGCTCGAGCGGCTCGGGCGCCGCGGATGGACCCGGCTCGCGAGCTGGTCGAACAGGCGCGCCATGAAGTACCGGCACATGCTCGACGAGGCGCTCGACCTCTCCGCTCCGCAGATGGCGCTGCTCTGCCTGCTGATGCTGCGCGGCCCGCAGACCTCGGGCGAGCTGAACGGCCGCAGCGACCGCCTCCACCACTTCGAGGGCCCCGCCGAGGTGGAGGGGACGCTGGACGCGCTGATCGACCGCGAGCTGGTGGCGCGGCTGCCGCGGCGGCCGGGGGAGCGAGGGCAGAGGTACGTGCAGCTGCTGGGCGGCGAGGAGGGCGATGAAGCGCCGCCGAGCGCGCCGCCGGCGGCGGCCGCTCCGGCGGCGCCCGCCGCGGCCGCGACGCCGAGTCCGCCGCCGGAAGATCCGCCGGCGAGCGCTCCGGCGCCGCCCGCTCCCGCCGCCGACGGCGCCCTCGAGGAGCGCGTCGCCCGTCTCGAGCGCGAGCTCGGCGCGCTGCGCGACGACGTTCGCTCGCTGCGCGAGCAGCTCGGCGGTTAGCCGGCCCCGGGCCCGTGTGGCCGACCGCGGCGGAGGAGCTCGAGCGCGTCCAGGCCGAGCTCGCCGCACGCCGGCCGACGCCGTGGCGCCCGGCCGGCCCGCGCCCGGCCATCGCCGGCTGTTTCGCGTGCTTCGCCCGCGGCCAGGCCGGCCGCGGGCGCGCCGGGGAGCCGGGGTGGGCGGGCGCGGCGCTGGTGCTCGGCGACCGGCGGGTCGTCGCCACCGTGGCGGTGACGGGGATCGCCGGCGCCCCCTACGAGCCCGGCCTCCTCGCGCTGCGCGAGGGCCCGCTGCTCGAGGCGGCTCTGCGCGCGCTGCCGCGGCGGCCCGATGTCGTGATCGCAAACGCGACCGGCCGCGACCACCCGCGCGGCGCCGGCCTCGCGCTCCATCTCGGCGCCGAGCTCGACCTGCCGAGCGTCGGCGTGACCGACCGGCCCCTCCTGGCGACCGGCGCGGAGTCCCTCTTCATCGAGGACACGGAGGTCGCCCGCCGGGCCCGCACGCGGCCGGGCGCCCGGGCGCTCGTCGTCCACCCCGGCTGGCGAACCGAGCTCGACACGGCGGTCGCACTCGTGCTGGCCGCATGCCGCGGCCGCCGCACGCCGGAGGCGCTCCGGCGCGCCCGCCGCCCCGCGGATGACCGCGACCGGTCCGTCGGCGCCGATCGCGGCGGCGGCCCAGCCGGGCTCGCCCCGCGAGCCGGTGCCGCCGACGCCGCGGCGGAAGCAGACGAAGCAGCCGGCGATGAGCGGCGCCTCGCCCGGCCGCCACGGCGCGGGC
>DASXAA010000119.1:0-31224 GCA_036407035.1 Thermoleophilaceae bacterium
CCCCCCCCCCCCCCGCCGCCCTACCCCGCTGCGAGCGACCTCCCACCCTTTTGGAGTAAAGGTTTTGCCTTAAGACCAATCGGGTAGATCGCACCGGACCAAGTAGGGGTCCTGGCCGCACGGAGCGGATAGGACAGGGGAGGTCGGAACGATGGAAGACGGTGCCCAGCCCCTTAGCGCCCGCCTGTCGTGGGACGAGGTGCACAGGTTGGAGGTGCTCGTTCGCATGAGGTCACGCGGCCTCGCGCAGCGGACGCGATCCCCGGACGCGTGTGCCGGATGCGGGCGACCGGTGGCGGGAGACGGAATTCGCATCGCCGGCGTCGTGGTTCATCCGAGCTGTCTATCCACCCACGAGCCGTTGCGCTCGACGAGGCAGGTGACTCCGTCCAGACCGGCCGCTCTGTGAGCGGGCCTTAGGCCGGGAAGCGGCGCAGGGAGCGCGTCGTCAGCGAGACTCGGCGCTCCGGGCTGCCGCCCGGAGCGCCTCGCTGCCGATCAGGCGCTCGAGGCGCCCCACCACCGACCAGAGCGCGCGCAGCCGCAGGCCCGCGCGCCGGTCCACGGGCTTCACGCGCGACTCGCTCACGAGCGCCGCCCGGCCGTCGCCGTCCGGCTCGACCCAGTGCGCGAACAGAACGCGCACGGTGCCCGGCTCGTCCCAGGCGCGGAACTCGTCCGCCGTGTCGAGCCGGGGGTAGTCGCGCCGCAGCGTCCAGACCCGCCCGCAGAGCCCGGACACGGACCAGCGCTCGCCCTCATCGAGCACGGCGAACGGATAGCGGCCGAAGAGGTCGCGAAACGGGAGGTCGGCCGGCGTCCCCGGGATGCGCCAGCGCACCACCCGCGAGAGAGTGGGCGCGTCGCGCAGCAGGATCGTCCCGGCCGCGTCCCAGAGCCGGTCGGGATCCGCGCCGGCCGACTGGCGGTGGTGGGTGCGGACCTGCGGCTCGCGGAGCCAGGCGTCGAGGTCGGGCTGCATCGGGGAAGCGTTGCAGGCGGACCGATTAGTCCGGTCGCGCCGGCGGGTCATTACGGGCGTGGACGGCCTGGCCGCGCCGATGGGGCGTTACTCCGAGCGCGAGTCGATGGAGCTCTCGTTCGTCGTCGCCCTCCAGCGCCTGCCGCCGCGGCAGCGGGCGGCGGTGCTGCTGAGTGAGGTGCTCGGCCTCGCGGCGCACGACGTGGCCGACGCGCTCGGCACGACCGTGCCGTCGGTCGAGGTCGCGCTCCGGGGCGCCCGGGCCGCGCTCGCCGGGCTCGGGTGCGCGCCCGGCCGCGAGCGCCGGCCGCCGCCAGGCTCGCAGGCGGAGCGCGAGCTGGTCGGCCGGTTCGCCCGGGCGCTCGTGCGCGGCGAGGTCGAGAGGATGGTCGCGCTGCTCGCCCCCGCGGCCTGGGCCGGGCTCGCGCGCTTCCTCTCGGCGTTGCCCCCGGGCGACTGCCCGGCGCGACTGCGGCTCGTCGCCACGCGGGCGAACACACAGCCCGCCCTCGCGTGCTATCTGTCGGATCGCCCCGCGTCCGGCTGGCGCCCCTACGGACTGATGGTGCTGACGCTCGACGACCCCCGCATCACCGCGGTCGCGGGCTTCAGGGACCTCGCGCTCTTCCCGCGCTTCGGGCTCCCCCTCGAATAGGCTCCGCCCGCGATGGCAGAGCTGATCGACACGCCCGTCCGGGTGGAGGCGGCCGGCAGGCCGCCGAAGCTGATCGACGAGTTCGCCGGCCGCGCCAGCAACGGCGAGCAGCGCGTGAGCGTCGCGCGCATGCGCTCGCCGGTCGGCTGGGCGGAGCCGGGCCAGCGACCGGAGTTCGACGAGTACACCGTCGTGGTCGACGGGGCGCTGCGCGTGGAGACGGCGGACGGCGAGCTCGAGGTGCTTGCCGGCCAGGGCGTGCTCGCCCGCGCGGGCGAGTGGGTCCGCTACTCCGCGCCGGGGGGCGCCGAGTACGTGGCCGTCTGCCTGCCGGCGTTCTCGCCGGACACGGTTCACCGGGACGACTGAGCGCGCCGGCTACGCCGGCGCCGGGATCTTCGCCCGCAGCTCGGTCAGGCCGTACAGGAAGGCCTCGGAGAACGTCGGGAACGGCTGGATCACGTCGTCCATGAGCTCGAGCGGCACGGCCGCGCGGATCGCGAGCGTCGCCTGCTGCAGCCACTCGCCGGCCTCGGGGCCGAGCGCGTACGCGCCGGTAAGGCGCTCGCCGTCCGAGACCAGCGTCATGAAGCCGGGCCGCTCCGCGTACGCGCGCGTATAGGTTGAGGTGCGCGGCACGCCCGACATCTGGATGGTCGCGGTCACCTCGCCCTCGGCCGCGCCGACCGAGGCGGCCTGGGGATCGGTGAACACCACGCGCGGCACGGCGTCGTAGTTCGCCTCGCGCCGCTCGCCGAGGATGTTCGCGGCGGCGACGCGGCCCTGGTACTTGCCGACGTAGGTGAGCGGCCAGATGCCGGTCACGTCGCCGATCGCCCACACGCCGTCGCCGGCGCTCATCCGCGCGTCCACCTCCACGTTGCCGCGCTGCGCGGGCTCGATCCCGACCGTGTCGAGCCCGAGGCCCTCCGTGCGCGGGCGGCGCCCGGTCGCGACGAGCAGCCGGTCGCCGCGCAGGTCGTCGCGCTCGGGGAACTCGAGCACGTACTCGCCGTCCTCGAGCCGCACCGCCGATGCGTGCTGGCCGAAGCAGAGCTCGATCCCGTCGCGGGCGAGCGCGTCGCTGAGCGCCTCGCCGAGCGGCGCCGGCTCGCGCGGGAGCACGTGCCGCTCCCCCTCGACGAGCGCGACCGACGCGCCCATCCGGTGCACCGCCTGCGACATCTCCACGCCCACCGGGCCGCCGCCGAGCACGAGCATCCGGCGCGGCACCTCCGTCAGCGCGGTCACCTCGCGGTTCGTCCAGACGCCCTCGAGCCCGTCGAGGCCGGGGATCGGCGGGAAGACCGGGTCGGAGCCCGTGGCGAGCACCACGTGGCGCGTCGTGTGCTCCGTGTCGCCGACGGCGACGACCCCCGGGCCGGCCAGCCGCGCCGGGCCGCGCAGGAGGTCGATGCCCTGGTCCGTGAGCCAGCCGACCTTGCCGCCGTCCTCGTAGTCGGCGGTCATGAAGTTGCGCCACTCGAACGCGGCGGGCGCGTCGATCCCGCCGGAGACGGCCTCGCGCGCGCCGGGCGCCTCGCGGGCCGCCTGCAGCGCCTCGCCGGGACGCAGCAGCGTCTTCGACGGGATGCACGCGTAGTAGTCGCACTCGCCACCCACCAGGTAGCGCTCGGCGATCGCCACGCGCAGGCCGCCGTCCGCCAGCTTCCCGGCACAGTGCTCGCCGGCCGGACCGGCCCCGATCACGATGGCGTCGTAGTCGCCCACCCGGCTCAGGAGACCGCCCGCAGGCGGGTGGGCCGCGGCCGGATCAGGAGCGCCGCGCCGATCGCGCCGCCGAGGTCGCCGAGAGCGGCCAGGTGGACGGCCGGCGGCGGGTCGTCGGAGAAGAGGTGCGGCATCATCGCCTGCTCGATGCGCTCGCGATAGGGCTCGCCGAGCCGCACTCCGAGGCCGCCACCGATGATGATCGCCTCCACGTCGAGGACGTTCGCGGCGGAGGCCACCCCGGCGCCGAGCGCCTCCACGGCCTTGTCGATCAGCTCCGTGGCGAGCGCGTCGTCGGCATCCAGCGCGCGCGCCCACACGCCGCTCGTCGGCCGGGCGCGGCCGCGCTTCTCCATGATCTTGAACAGGTCGGTCTTCGTGCCCTTGTCGTGCGCGCGGCGCGCGCGCTCCTCGAGCGCCTTGCGCCCGGCGTACGCCTCCACGCATCCGCGCCGGCCGCACGGGCAGCGGGCCCCGTCGACCTTCACGCACATGTGGCCGATCTCGCCGGCCCCGCCGCGGCCGACCCACGGCTTGCCCTTGAGCACGAGCCCGCCGCCCACGCCCGTGCCCCAGAAGACGCCGAGGATCGAGTCGTAGTCGCGCCCGGCGCCGAGCCGGAACTCGGCGTCCGTGGCCACCTGCACGTCGTTGCCGATCTTCACGCGCGCGCCGAGCTCGTCCTTCAGCGCCGCCCCGAGCGCGAACGACTCCTCCCAGCCGGGCAGGTTCCGCGCGCTCGTGACGATCCCGCGGCGCTCGTCGATGATGCCGGGCGAGCCCACGCCGATGCCCTGCAGCCCGGCCGGGTCGAGCCCGCCGTCCTCGAGGGCGGAGCGGGTGGCGCCCACCATCGCGGCGGCCACGTCGGCGGGCCCGCCGGTGGTCGGGGTGGGGACGCGCGCCTGGCCGAGAACCTCGTGATCGTCGTCCACGATCACCGCCTGGATCTTGGTCCCGCCGAGGTCGAGCCCGGCCCTCATGGGCAAACGGTAACTCCTGAGGCGGCACGGGGCGGGGTTGCGCCCGGCGCGCGTCCGTGAAAAGAATGCCCTGTGGCTGATGAGCCGGTCGTCCTGGGCGTCGACGTGGGCGGTACCAAGGTCGCGGTCGCCGCCGTGAACGGCGCGACGGCGAGCGACCTGGTGCAGCGCCCGACCCCGGTGTCGAGCACGAGCGAGCTGCTGAACGGGATCGAGGCGACCGTGCGCGAGGCGATCACCGCCACGGGCGACCCGGCGGCGATCGGCGTCGGCGTGCCGTCGCAGATCGACTACGGCAGGGGCACGGTCGAGACGAGCGTGAACATCCCGCTGACCGGCGTGCCCCTGCGCGACGAACTGGGTAAGCGCTTCGGAGTGCCGGTGTTCGTCGACAACGACGCGAACTGCGCGGCGCTCGCGGAGGCGCAGCTCGTGGACGACCCGCCGGCCACCCACCTCGTGATGCTCACCCTCGGCACCGGCGTGGGCGGCGGCGTGGTGATCGACGGCAAGATCTTCCGCGGCGCCGACGGGCTCGGCGCCGAGCTGGGCCACTTCCCGATCGAGGCCGAGGGACCGCTCTGCCCGGGCAACTGCCCGAACCGCGGCTGCGTCGAGGCGCTGTGCAGCGGCACCGCCCTCGAGCGCGACGCGACCGAGCACGCGAAGGACCTGCCGCGCACGCGCCTCGGCAACGTGTACGGCGAGAAGGGCACGGTCAGCGGCCCGGACGTGGTCTCCGCGGCGGAGGACGGCGACACCGACGCGCTGCTCCTGTTCGAGCGGTTCGGCCGCTATCTCGGGGTCGCGATCTCGGGCTACGTGAACGTGTTCCAGCCGCACATCTTCGTCATCGGCGGCGGCCTCTCGCGCGCGTCCGGCCTGTTCCTGGAGCGCGCGATCGCGGAGGCCGAGAGCCGCGCGCTGCCCGCCCTGTGGAAGCGCGTGGACGTCCATCTGGCCCGCGGCGGCGCGGACGCCGGGGTAATAGGGGCGGGTCTGCTCGCAGCTCAGGAGATCGGTCGGGATACTCAGAGGTCGGCAGCGACGACATCGACCGAGGGAAGGGCATGACTACGGACGGACGCGAACTCGACGAGCTCTGCATCAACACCATCCGCACGCTGTCGATCGACGCGGTCCAGAAGGCCAACTCCGGCCACCCCGGCGCGCCGATGGGGCTCGCGCCGCTCGCGTACGTCCTCTACACGCGCGTCATGCGGCACAGCCCGGAGCAGCCCGACTGGTTCAACCGGGACCGGTTCGTGCTCTCGGCCGGGCACGCGTCGATGCTGCTCTACTCGATGCTCCACCTGACCGGCTACGGCCTCTCGCTCGACGACATCAAGAACTTCCGCCAGCTCGGCAGCCCGACCGCCGGGCATCCCGAGTACGGCCACGCCCCCGGCATCGAGGCCACCACCGGGCCGCTCGGCCAGGGCCTCTCGATGTCGGTCGGCATCGCCCTCGCCGAGGCGATGCTCGGCGCCAGGTTCAACGGCTCGGGCCAGGAGCCGATCGACCATCGCACCTTTGTGATCGCCAGCGACGGCGACATGCAGGAGGGCGTGGCCTCCGAGGCGTGCTCGCTCGCCGGCCACCTCGGGCTCGGCAAGCTGATCGTCTTCTATGACAACAACCACGTCCAGCTGGCGGGCGAGACGTCGATGTCGTTCAGCGAGGACGTCGGCGCGCGCTTCGAGGCGTACCACTGGCACGTGCAGGAGGTCGACGAGCAGGGCGCCAACGACCCGGACGCGCTCACGCGCGCGGCCGAGGGCGCGATCGCCGAGACCGAGCGGCCCTCGCTCGTCATGGTCCGCACGCACCTCGGCTTCGGCTCGCCCAACTACCAGGACACGCACACGGCGCACGGCTCGCCGCTGGGCGAGGACGAGGTGAAGCTCACCAAGGAGGCCTACGGCTGGCCGACGGAGCCGGCGTTCCTCATCCCCGACGAGGCGCTCGCGAAGTTCCGCGAGTGCGTCGAGCGCGGCAAGGAGTGGAGCGCGGAGTGGCAGAAGCTCCTCGACGGCTACCGGGAGGCCGAGCCCGAGAGGTACGAGGAGCTCGCGCTCGTCATGGAGCGCCGCCTGCCGGACGGGTGGGACCGCGACGTGCCGAAGTACCGCGCGGACACCGGCATGATCGCCACGCGCAAGGCGTCCCAGCAGGTGATCCAGTGGGCGGCCGAGCGGGTACCCCAGCTGGTGAGCGGCGCGGCCGACCTCGAGCCGTCCACGCTGACGCTGATCGACGACGGCGGCACGGTGGAGAGGGGCGACTACTCGGGCCGCAACGTGAGCTACGGCGTGCGCGAGCACGCGATGGGCGCGATCGTGAACGGGCTCAACCTGCACGGGCTGCGCGCGTTCGGCTCCACGTTCTTCAACTTCCTCGACTACATGAAGCCGGCGGTGCGCCTGGCGTCGCTGATGCGCCTGCCGTCGATCTTCGTCTACACGCACGACTCGATCGGGCTCGGCGAGGACGGGCCGACGCACCAGCCGGTCGAGCAGCTCGCGACGCTGCGCGCGCAGCCGAACATGTACGCGGTGCGCCCGGCGGGGGCGAACGAGACCGCGCTCGCCTGGCGCTTCGCGATCGAGCAGACGGAGACACCCGTCGCGCTCGTGTTCAGCCGGCAGGGCCTGCCGGTGTGGAACCCGAGCGCCGTGCCGGCCGACGCGATCCACCGCGGCGCGTACGTCCTGCGGGAGTCGTTCAAGGACCCGGAGCCCGACCTGATCCTGATCGGGACCGGCTCCGAGGTGCACGTGTGCACCGCCGCCGCCGACCTGCTCGAGGCTGACGGGATCGCCACCCGCGTGGTGTCGGCGCCGTGCCTCGACCGCTTCGCGGAGCAGGACGACGACTACCGCGACAGCGTGCTGCCGCCCGACTGCCGCGCGCGCGTGGCGGTGGAGGCGGCGTCGCCGCTCGGGTGGGCGCAGTGGACGACGGAGGACGGCGAGACGATCGGCATGACCACCTTCGGGGCATCCGCGCCGCAGCCCGCCCTCTACGAGCATTTCGGCTTCACGCCCGAGCGCGTCATGGCGCGCGGCAGGGCCGTCGTCGAGAAGCTCGCAACCCGAACTTGACTAGGAGACGGACATGGGAGTCACGGCAGGTGTCAACGAGCGGCTAGCGGCTCTCACCGAGGCGGGCACGAGCGTCTGGCTCGACCAGATCCGGCGCAACCTCGTCACGGGCGGCGAGCTCGAGCGGCTGATCCGCGAGGACTCGCTGCGCGGGGTGACCTCGAACCCGGCGATCTTCGAGAAGGCGATCCTCGGCTCGACCGACTACGACGAGCAGATCGACCAGCTCGCGGGCGAGGGCCAGGACGCGACCGCGATCGCAGAGGAGATCGCGATCACCGACGTCGGCCTCGCCGCCGACGTGCTGCGGCCCGTGTGGGAGGAGACCGGCCACGTGGACGGCTTCGTGTCGCTCGAGGTGGAGCCGCAGCTCGCGCACGACACCGAGGGGACGCTGAAGCAGGCGCGCGAGTTCTGGCAGCGCGTGGACCGGCCCAACCTGATGATCAAGATCCCCGGCACCGAGGAGGGGCTGCCGGCGATCGAGGAGGCCCTGTTCGAGGGGATCAACATCAACATCACGCTGCTGTTCGCGGTCGAGGCGTACGAGAAGGTGATGGAGCGCCACCTGAGCGCGATGGAGCGGCGCCTCGAGGCGGGCGAGTCGCTCGACATCCACTCGGTGGCGAGCTTCTTCGTCTCGCGCGTGGACACGGAGGTGGACAAGCGGCTGGCGGAGCTCGGTCGCGAGGACCTGCGCGGCACCGCGGCGATCGCCAACGCGCGCGCCGCCTACCAGGCGTTCGAGCGCGTGTACCGCGGCGACCGCTTCGCGAAGCTGCGCGACGCCGGCTGCCCGGTGCAGAGGCCCCTGTGGGCGTCGACCGGCGTAAAGGACCCGCAGTACCCGGAGACCAAGTACGTCGCGACACTGGTCGGCGCCGACACCGTCAACACGATGCCGATGCCCACGCTCCTGTCGTGCGCGGAGGGGCTCGAGGTCACGGGGCCGACGGCCGAGGAGGACCCGGGCGAGGAGCTGAAGGCGCTCGCCGACGCCGGCATCGACATGACCGACGTGACGGACAAGCTGCTGCGCGACGGGATCGACAAGTTCATCGACCCGTTCGACGCGCTCGTCACGAGCATCGACGACCAGCGCGAGGCGATCGTGACGAAGCGCCCGAAGACGATCGGGTCGTCCGTGCCCGACGACCTCGAGCCGCCGATAGCCGAGCGCGTGAAGGAGGCGAGCGGCGAGCACGTTGCGCAACGCGTGTGGCGGCGCGACGAGTCGCTGTGGGGAGGGCCGGGGGTGCCCGAGATCGGCGACCGGCTCGGCTGGCTCACGATCAGCGAGAAGATGCTCGAGCACGCCGAGGACCTGGAGCAGTTCGCGGCCGAGTGCCGCGACGCCGGCATGACGGACGCGGCGCTGCTCGGGATGGGCGGGTCGTCGCTCGGGCCGGAGGTGATCCGGCAGTCGTTCGGCGACATCCCCGACGGCCTGCGGCTGCACGTGCTCGACTCGACGGACGCCGGCGCGGTGCTCGACCTCGAGCGGAAGCTGGACCTCTCGAAGACGCTGTTCATCGTGTCGTCGAAGTCCGGCGGCACGATCGAGACGCTCTCGCACATGCGCTACTTCTACGAGCGCTCCGGCGGCGACGGCAGCCGCTTCGCTGCCGTGACCGATCCCGGCAGCCCGCTCGTGGAGCTGGCGCGCGAGCGCGGCTTCCGGCGCGTGTTCGAGAACGACCCGGAGATCGGCGGCCGCTACTCGGTGCTGTCGTACTTCGGGCTGGTACCGGCGGCGGTGTCGGGCGTGAACGTGCGGGCGCTGCTGCACCGCGCCCAGGTGGCCGAGCAGAACTGCGCCCACTTCGACGAGACCGTCGCCAACTCGGGCCTCTGGATGGGGCTCGTGATGGGCCAGCTGGCGCTGATGGGGCGCGACAAGGCGACCTTCGTCGTGTCCGAGCCGATCTCGAGCTTCGGCCTGTGGGTGGAGCAGCTGATCGCCGAGTCCACCGGCAAGCACGGCAAGGGCATCCTGCCGGTGGCCGACGAGCCGCTCGGCGACCCCGACGTGTACGGGGACGACCGCGCCTTCGCGTACCTGCGCAACCCGGCGGAGCCGGACGAGGAGCTGGACGCGAAGATCGAGGCGCTCGGGAAGGCCGGCCACCCGACGTTCACGCTCTCAGCCCACGGAGCCGCCGACCTCGGGCGGATCTTCTTCTTCTCCGAGTTCGCGACCGCTGTCGCGGGCTGGGTGCTCGGCATCAACCCGTTCGACCAGCCGAACGTGCAGGAGGCGAAGGACAACACAGCCAAGGTGCTGTCCGCCGGGGAGCTGCCGGAGGTCGACGCGGGCGACCCGCGCGAGCTGCTCTCGAAGGCGGCGCCGCCGCACTACGTGGCGATCATGGGCTACGTGCAGCCGTCGTCCGAGTTCGACGCGGCGGTCGCCGAGCTGCGCACGGCGATCCGCGACCGCACGAAGGCCACGACCACGTTCGGCTACGGGCCGCGCTTCCTGCACTCCACCGGGCAGATGCACAAGGGCGGTCCGCCGAACGGGCTGTTCCTGCAGCTGATCCACGACGGCGACGAGGACGCGGAGATCCCGGAGGCGGGCTACTCGTTCCGCCACCTGAAGAACGCGCAGGCGATCGGCGACCTGCAGACGCTGCGCGACCACGGACTTCCGGCGGTGCAGGTGCGCCTGGAGGGCGATCCGGCGGAGGCCCTGCGGGCCCTGACCAAGGAGGTGCTGTGATGCAGCTTGGGTTCGTCGGGCTGGGCAAGATGGGCGGCAACATGGTCCATCGCATCCACCGCGACTCGGAGCACACCGTCGTCGCCTTCGACTTCAACGCCGATGCGGTGAGCGAGGCGGAGGGCAACGGCGCGACGGGCGCCGGCTCGCTCGAGGAGCTGGTCTCGAAGTTGGACCCGCCGCGGGCCGTCTGGATCATGGTGCCGTCGGGCGACCCGACCGAGCAGACCGTGGAGACGCTCGCCGGCCTGCTGGGCGAGGGCGACATGATCATCGACGGCGGCAACTCGCGCTGGAGCGACGACAAGCGGCGCGCCGAGGCGCTCGCCCCGAAGGGAATCCACTACGTGGACGTGGGCACGAGCGGCGGCGTGTGGGGGCTCCAGGTCGGCTACTGCATGATGGTCGGCGGGCCCGACGAGGCGGTCGACCGGCTGGCGCCGATCCTCGACGTGCTGGCCCCGCCCTCCGACGAGGTGCACGGGCCGGGGTGGGGGCACTTCGGCCCGACGGGCGCGGGCCACTACGTGAAGATGGTCCACAACGGCATCGAGTACGGGATCATGCAGGCGTACGCGGAGGGCTTTTCGCTGTTCGACGCCTCCGAGTTCGAGCTAGACAACGCGAAGATCGCGCACCTCTGGATGCAGGGCTCGGTGATCCGCTCGTGGCTCTGCGAGCTGGCCGCGCGCGCGTTCGAGCAGGAGGGCAACGACCTGGAGTCGCTCGCGCCGTACGTGGAGGACTCCGGCGAGGGGCGCTGGACGGTGGAGGACGCGATCGACAAGCGCATCCCCACGCCGGTCATCACCACGTCGCTCTACGAGCGCTTCTCGTCGCGCGGGCAGAACGCGTTCGCGGCGAAGGTGAACGCGGCGCTGCGCAACCAGTTCGGCGGTCACGCGGTCGTTGCCGCCGACCCGGCGGCTCAGGCGCAGCCGCACGCCGAGTAGCGCGATGGCCACCGTCGAGCAGAACCCGCTGACCGAGGGCCTCGAGCGCCTCCCGGTCCACCCGACGACGCTCGTGATCTTCGGCGGCACGGGCGACCTCGCCAAGCGCAAGCTCCTGCCGGCCGTGTACAACCTGGCGCACGAGGGGGCGCTGCCCGAGCGGTTCAACCTGATCGGGGTGTCGCGCTCCGACATCCCGGACGGCGACTACCAGCAGATGGCGCGGGAGTCGATCAAGAGCTTCTCCCGCCGCGAGCCCGACGAGCAGGTGCTCGACAAGCTGCTGGAGCGCGTCCGCTACGTGCCGGGCACCTTCGACGACGACTCGGTCTACACGAGGCTGGTTGAGGACGCGGAGGAGTTCGACCGCGAGGCGGGCATCACGTTCAACCGCGTCTTCTACCTCTCGACCGCGCCGGCGTTCTTCCCGGTGATCACGGGCAAGCTCGGCGAGCACGGGCTCGACCACCAGGAGGGCGCCGAGGTGCGGGTGGTGATCGAGAAGCCGTTCGGCACGCGGCTGGCGGAGGCGCGCGACCTGAACAAGGCGGTGCTCGACACGCTGCTCGAGTCGCAGGTCTACCGGATCGACCACTACCTCGGCAAGGAGACCGTGCAGAACATGCTGGCGTTCCGCTTCGCGAACGGCATGTTCGAGCCGATCTGGAACCGCAACTTCATCGACTACGTGCAGATCACCGCCGCCGAGGACATCGGCATCGGCACGCGGGCGGGCTACTACGACAGCGCGGGCGCCCTGCGCGACCTGGTGCAGAACCACATGCTGCAGTTGCTCACGCTGCTGTGCATGGAGCCGCCGGTCACGTTCTCGGCGGACCACGTGCGCGACGAGAAGGTGAAGGTGCTCCAGGCGATCCACCCGCCGACGCCGGAGGAGGTGCCGGAGATGGTGGTGCGCGCGCAGTACACCGCCGGCATGGCCGAGGGGAAGGAGGTGCTCGGCTACCTGGAGGAGGACGGCGTGCCGGACGACTCCTCGACCGAGACCTACGTGGCGCTGAGGCTCGAGGTGGACAACTGGCGCTGGGCCGGCGTGCCGATCTATCTGCGCACCGGGAAGCGGCTGGCGCGCAAGATCACGGAGATCGCGGTGACTCTGCGGCCGGTGCCGCACCTCGCTTTCGAGGCCGAGGGCTCGGTCGGGGTGCAGCCGAACCAGCTGATCATGACCATGCAGCCGAACGAGGGCGTCTCGCTCTCGCTGGGGGCGAAGATCCCCGGCACGCGGATGCGGATCAGGCCGGTGAACATGGAGTTCCTCTACGGCACGGCGTTCCTGTCGCAGTCGCCGGAGGCGTACGAGCGACTGATCATGGACGCGATGCGCGGCGACGCCACGCTCTTCACGCGCGACGACGAGGTGGAGGCGCAGTGGCGCATCTGCGACCCGATCCTCGAGGCGTGGTCCGGGATGGACGGGTCGCTGCCGAAGTACGAGGCGGGGTCGAGCGGGCCGGACGAGGCGAACGAGATCCTCGAGCACGGCGACCGGTGGCGGGCGATCTGAGCCGGGTCCCATGGCGACCGACCTGAGCAACCTCCGCGACGTCTCATGGATGGAGGGCGTGTGGACCGCCCAGGACACGACGCCCGCGGCGATCGAGGCGGCGCTGCGCGACCTCCTGAAGCGCCGGCACGCTCAGAACGAGGCGTACGCGCCCGCGCGCGTGCTGAACCTGGTGGTGATCGCGGACCGCGAGTGGCGCGGCGAGATCCTGAACCGCCTGGAGCGCGTCGGCCGCTACCACCCGTCGCGCACGATCCTCTGCGCGGTCGAGCGCGGGCGCGAGACGATCGACGCGTGGGCGACCATGACCGTGGCCGGCGACCCGCGCCCGGGCGAGATCGCGCTCTGCCACGAGCAGGTCGTGCTGGACATCGGGCCGCACCATCTGAAGCGGCTCGACACGATCGTCGACCCGCTCGTGGTGCCGGACATCGCGACGCTCATATGGTCCCCGCACGGCCACCCGGAGGCGGTGGACGCGCTGCTGCGGCTGGCCCAGGTGGTGCTGCTCGACTCGGTCAACGAGCCCGACCCGCGCACCGCGGTGGAGCGCGCCCGCGAGCTGGCCGAGGGCGCGTACGTCGTCGACCTCGCCTGGCTGCGCTCGACGCCGTGGCGCGAGCGCGTGGCGGCGACGTTCGACCCGCCCCAGTGGCGCCCCGAGCTGGGCCGCATCACCAGCGTGAAGGTGCGCCACCGGCCGGACTCGGGGCTCGCCGGCGTGCTCTTCTGCGGCTGGCTGTGCTCGCGGCTCGGCTGGAAGGCGGGCTCGCTGGCGACGGGTAACGGCACGCTGCACGGCCACGCGACCGGCAGGCGGTCCGACGTCGACCTGAAGCTCGAGCCCGACCCCGAGCAGAGCGTGCCCGGCCTGACCAGCATCGAGATCGGCACGGCGTCGGGCATGTCGATCGCGCTCGAGCGCGGACCCGGCGGCCTGTCGGCGCACCGCCACACACGGGACGGAAGCGAGTCGGAGTGGACGGTCCTTGGCGCCTCACGCGGCGAGGCCGGCATCCTCGGCGAGGGGATCAGGCAGGCGCTGCTGCGCGACCACGCGTACGCGCAGGCGCTGGACTGCGCCGAGGCGATGCTGCGCTGAGTTCAGGGCCCTGACGGATCAGGTCGGGCGTGGCCGCCTTGGCCTCGCCCGGGGGACCGCCGGGGGCCTCGCCGCACCGTGGCGGGGTCACCGCCCCGCACGGGGCTCGGCTCAGGTGCGCAGGCCGCGCGGCGGCACGGGCGGCTCGTCGACCCGCGTGCGGCGCACGGCCCTGATCCCGGCCGGCACGTCGCTGCGGGGGTGTTCAACGTTGCGGGAGCAATAGTCCCGCTTTGTCGAACACCCCCCGACGCTCCCGACGGCCGCCGGAACCGTCGAGCACGGATCGAGGTGTTTCCGCGGAACCGGCCGAAACCGCGCGCGGACCGCCCAGGGCGCCGGCTGCGCACGGGGGTGTTCAACGTTCACGGACAGATAGTCCGTTTTTGTCGAACACTCCCCGAAACAGGCCCCCTTCCCGCTCCCCATCGCCGTCGAGCGGCCGCGGGTGTTGGCGTGCCTCGCCCGTCGCGCCGGACCGTCACGAGCAGCGGGCAGGGGCCGCGGTCGAGCGGCGCGAGCGGCCCGGGCGCGGCCTCGCGGCGGGCCAGCTCGCGCGCGGCTTTCGGCGCCCGTCCGCCGAGCAGCCGGCCGAGCCCCTTGACCGCCCCGCGGGCGAGCGCGCGCGTCATGCGGGGTAGAACAGCAGCATCGCGACCTTCCTCGTCCTCACCCTCCACCTGCTCGTGGGCGCCGTCTGGCTCGGAGCGATGGCGTACAGCCTCGCGGTCGTCCAGCCGCGCGCCGCCCGTTTCTTCGGGGACAGCCCGCGGGAGCGCGAGCGCTTCGCGGTCGCGCTGGCGGCCGGGGCTCGTCGGCCCGTGCTGGCGGCCGTGGCGCTGCTGGCGGCGTCGGGGCTCGGGCTCGTGCTCCTGGAGGACGATCGCGGCACGGGCTGGTGGGTGCTCGTTGCGCTCAAGGCGGCGCTGCTCGCGGCGGCCGCCGCGCTCTTCGCCTACGTCTCATGGCGGCTGTGGCCGGCGCGGCTGTTCGCCACCGGGGACGAGCTTCCCTCGCACCGGCGCCGCTTCTACTCGGTCGCCGTCGCCCTCACCGCGATCGTCGCGCTCGAGTTCGTGCTCGGTGCCGCGGCCGACGCGCTCGCGTAGCGAGGAACGGCAGGGTGGATGTGCCGCAGCGAACTGCGGCACATCCGCCCCGGTCGTCTAGCCGGCTACGGCAGGAAGTAGAACGGGTTCGGCAGCTTGAACGCCACCCGCTCGTGCCCGCCGGCGAGGTCGGAGTACTGATCGCCGACGCTGGCGAGGATCTTGTAGCCCTGATCCTCGATCGCCGCGCGCGCGCCCGACTTGTAGTCGACGGTCGAGCTCGTGTCGTCGTTCGCCTTGAGGATCAGCTGCTGGTAGTCCGTGAACCCCTCGCGACGCAGATTGCTCTCCGTGTGCTCACGCACTCGCTCGCGGCGTCCCGTGATGAAGAAGACGGCGATGCCGCGGTCGCGGGCGAGTCGATACAGCTCGAGCGACGGGGCGATCGCGGTCCCGATCTCGTTGTCCGCCTCGGCCTGCGACTGCGGGCCGAAGGTGAAGTTGTCGGCATCGATCGCCGTGTAGTTGGACAGCACCGTCTCGTCGACGTCGAACACGATCGCCGGCCGGCTGCGATGGCGTCCGTGGCCGCCGCGACGCGGCGGGTGCTTGCGCCCGCTGCGCACGATCCGCACGCCGTGAGCGTGACCGTGGCCGCGGCGCCTGAGCTTGAACCTGAGGCGCGGATGCGAGTCGACGCGCCTGAGCCAGCGCTCGGCGACGTCGTCGACCTTGCCGATCTGCTGCACGTACACGCCCGAGTCGTGGTAGGTCCGCAGCGTGTTCTCCCAGTCGCCGGCGTTGTACGCGGTCGGCGATCCCAGGTACGGCAGCCCGCCGCCGCCGTCCCAGAGCTCGACCATCGGCGTGGAGCCGAGCTTGGTCAGGATCGGCCCGGGCACGGGGATCTGCTGCCCCGTCTGGGCGGAGGCCGCCGCCGGCGTAAGCGCGACCGCCGCCGCGGTGATGAAGGTAATCGTTAAGCGACGCATGCCCGCTAAACCCCGGCGGGCGACGCGAGTTGCGCAGAGCCCGCGATCAGCCGCGAACGAGCTCGAGCTGCGCGCGGTCCGCTATCAGCTCCAGCTCTCGCAGCATGGGTCGGGCCCCGATCCGCGCCGCCACCTCGTGGGCCTCCCGCAGCGGGGCGGTCACGTCGCCGCCGGTGAAGGCCAGCGCCTCGGCCTGCCGCCAGCGGCAGTAGGCCGCGAGCGGCGGCCGCTCGAGCCGGGCCCACAAAGCCGCGGCCTCCGACCACGCGTCCGGCCGCCCCTGCCCGTCTGCCCGGCAGTACTCCGCCTCGGCGAGCGCCCGCCAGCCGTCCGCGTTCGGCGTAACGGTGGCCGCCTCGGTCGCGGCTCGCCGCGCGGCGGTGAGGAGCTTGCGCGCCCGGTCAAGGTGGCCGTCGAGGGCGTCGGCGTCGCCGCGGTTGCGCGCGAGCGCCGCCAACTCCGCCTGTGCACGTAGACCCTGCGCGCAGAGCTGGACGCGATAGATGGCGGCATCGCGGGCGCGCACGCGTGCGAGCGCCTCGCACACGGCCGTGTCGGCGTCCGTCCAGCGGCCTTCCCAGAGCGCGAGCTCGACGACGACCGGGTCAAAGGTCCGCGTGCCTCGCTCGTCCTCGCGCACGCTGGCGAGGGCGGCCTCGAGGTGGGACCGCGCGGCGTCGAAGTCCCCCCGGCCGGCCTCGAGCTGAGCGCGCGTCAGGAGCGTCTGGTGCGGCGTGTTGGCGGTGAGTGCGCGCAAGGCCGCGGCGCTGACGCGGTCCGCCTCGTCCCATTCACCGGTCGCGACCAGCGCCTCGACGTGGTTTGCGAGGAGGGAGCCGTGCTCGATGCCGTAGGGTCGAGTGGCTTCGACCGCCTCGGCAGCCAGACCCGCCGACTCTCGTGGCCGTCCGAGCATCGTGAGCGCGTCGGTGAGCAACACGTACGACCGGTCCAGATCCTCGGGGGCCGTGCCCTTCTCGGCCAATCGCAGCGCCTGCCAGAGGGCTCCGAGCCCATCATCGCGGTGGCCGAGGTACGTGAGGTCGATGCCGAGCGCGCCCAGCGCGCGGACCTCGGCCTCGCGTGCGCCTACCGCCCGCGCGAGCGCGATCGCCTGCTCGCAGATCTGCCACGACTCCTCATGCCGGAAGTCCAGCATCAGCGCGTGCCCGAGCGCGGCCAGCACCTGTGCGCGCTCCGCCGACGGCGGCTCGGGCGGTACGAGCTCGACGGCGCGCTGGAACGCGGCGACGCCCGCGTCGCGGTGACCGGCGGACAACAGATGGCGGCCGAGAGCCGCGTGCAGGAGTCCGGCACGCACCGGATCGCCGTCGCCGAGAAGCGCCACGGCGCGCCGGTCGAGCTCGACGGCGCGGGGCGACGCCCCGGTCAGGAAGGCCCGCTCGGCGGCCCAGAAGGCGACCTCGGCCAGGTCGAGCCCGACGAGCTCGTCGGCGTCCGGGACGCCGGCCCACAGCACCAGCGCGCGCTCGAGGTGCGCCAGCGCCTCGGCCAGGGCGTAGACGACCTCCGCTTCGCGTGCGGCAGCGATCGACGCCACGAGCGCCTCGGGAGCCCGGCCTGCCGCCGCCCAGTGCGGGGCGAGCTCGGCCGCGGCCGCGGGCGGATCGCCGCGCGTGAGTTCGGTGGCTAGCCGCGCGTGCAGGTCCTCGCGCTCCCCGGGCAGCAGCGTGCCGTAGACCGCCTCGGCGAGGAGCGCGTGGCGGAAGCGAAAGCCGCCCCGATCGGCGACGAGGACGCCATGTTCGACCGCCCGGCGCAGCGCTTCCTGCACGTCGTGCTCCGGCAGCGCCGACGCGACGCGCAGCAGTGCATAGCCGACGTCGCGTCCGGCGGTCGCCGCAAGCCGCAGAATGCCCTTCGTCCGGCGGTCGAGTCGCGCCACCCGTCGCAGCAGCAGCTCGCGCAGGCCACGCGGCAGCTCGCCGCCCTCGTCGCTCGCGGCGGCCAGGAGCTCCTCGGCGAAGAACGGGTTCCCTTCCGAGCGAGCCACGACGGCGTCGACCAGCGCGGATGCGGGAGCGCCGGCCCGAGCCTCGATCATGGCCGCGAGCTCGTCCGGTGCGAGCGGACCAAGTTCGAGCTCGAGCGCCGCGCCCGAGCGGCCGACGCTGTCGGCGAGTCGGCGGACCCGCTCCGCTGACGCGGGCTCGTCGGCGCGGTAGGTGACGAGCAGCAGCACGGGGCGCTCGTCGAGGTTGTGCGCGAGGTAGGCGACGAGGTCGAGTGTCGACATGTCCGCCCAGTGCAGGTCCTCGAGCACCAGCAGCACGGGGGCGGCGGCCGCGACGCCGTCCATCAGCGCCAGCGTCTCCTCGAACACGCGCAGCTGCGAGCCGGCCGCGCGCCCGTCGACGAACGGAAGCTCGCGCCCGAGCGGGCGCAGCGCCTCGACGAACGGCTGGTAGGGCAGCTCCGTGCCGACGAGATCGATGCAGCGCCCGAGTAGAACCTCGAATCCGGCGGCGCGCGCGTGGGCCGCGAGCTCGCTCGCGAGCCGTGTCTTGCCGATGCCCGCCTCGCCCGCGAGCAGGACCGTCGACCCGTCTCGGGACTCCGCCCGCCCGAGCGCCAGGAGCAGGCGCTCGAGCTCCTCGGCGCGCCCCACCAACGGACCGCCACTCGCCACCGGCGCGTCAGGATCGCGGTCGACGGCCAGGAAGCGCCATTCGCCGCGGACACCGGGCAGCGCGCGGCTCCCGCGATCGGCGAACTCGAGTCCGGAGCCGGCGACGAGGTCCGTGACGGTCTGCGACACGAGCACCTCGCCGGCGGCCGCGGCAGCAGCAGCGCCCGCGGCGATATCGAGCGCGACGCCATGCGCGCGGCCCGCCGCGATCTCGACCTCGCCGGTGTGCACACCGGTGCGGACGTCGATCCCGAGCGCGCGGGCCGCCGCCGTGACCGCGGTCGCGTAGCGAACGGCTCTCGCCGGTCCGTCGAACGACGCGAGCATCGCATCCCGAGCGCCCTCGAGCTGCCGGCCGCGATAGCGGACCAGCTCGTCCCCCAGCTGAGGCGCGGGAAACGTGGCGGCGCCGGCGAGCTCGGTCACGACGAGCGTGACCAGCACGCGGTCGTCCTCCACGGCACCCCGGGTGGCGCCGCACTCACCGAGGAAGGGTTCGACCACGTCCAGGACCTGATCGGGGTCGACGCCGACGAAATGGTCCGCTCCCGGCAGCTCGACGAAGCGCGCGCCGGGGATGCGCTCGGCGATGTAGCGCCCCTCCTCCACGCGGACGTCGTAGTCGGTGCCGCGGTGGACGACCAGGGTGGGCACGCGGATCGCCGCCAGCAGTGCGCGCACATCGATCAGCGAGTTCATCTCGTTGAGCGCCCTGATGGCGCCGGGGCTGGCGGCCGCGCGGCAACGCTCGCCCCACCAGCGCGCCATCGCGTCATCGGCCGAGGGGCACATCATCTTCATGTCCGCCTCGAAGCCCCAGTCGTGCTCCAGGCGGTCGACGTAGGCGGCGCGCGCCTCGCGCGTCGGCGCCCACGGGTAGTCGTCGTCGGGGTCGAGCCGCTTCGCGTACGCTCCGTAGAGGACGAGCGCGCGCGTCCGCTCGGGGTAGGTGGCGGCGAACAGGATCGCCATCGGCGCGCTCTCCGAGTAGCCGAACACCACCGCCTGGCGGCTGTCAACCGCATCCATCACCGCGCGCACGTCGTCCATGCGCGTCTCGAGGTCGGGCACGCCCGGTGGCCGGTCGGAGAGCCCGGTGCCGCGCTTGTCGAAGCGGATCAGGCGGGCCGTCGAGCCGAGTCGCTCGAGGAAGCGCGCGTGGCGTGGCTCCTCCCAGTCCTTCTCCAGGTGGGAGATGAACCCGGAGACCAGGACGAGGTCGATCGGGCCGTCACCGGTCACCTGGTAGGCGATGTTGAGGTTCGCGCTGCGCGCGTAGCGGACCGGCGCCTGCCTCGGCGCCGCTCGGCGGGGCGCCGGCGGGTCCAGGCTCGGATCCTGGCGGAGCACGCGCAGCTCCAGCTGCACCAGCGCGGGTCCCGGCTCGATGCCGAGCTCCTCGACGAGCGCCCGGCGCCCGCTCTGGAACACGTGCAGCGCGTCGGCCTGCCGGCCGCAGCGGTAGAGCGCGAGCATCAGCTGGCCGCGCAGACGCTCGCGAAACACGTGCTCGTCGACCAGCGGCTCCAGCTCCGCCACCAGTTCGAAATGGCGGCCGAGCGCCAGCTCGGCGTCGATGCGATCCTCGAGCGCCGCAAGCCGCAGCTCCTCCAACCGGGCGATCTCGCGCTCTGCGAATGGCTCACCGCGCAGCTCGACGAGCGGCTCGCCGCGCCAGAGCGACAGCGCGTCGCGCAGGCCCGCCGACCGCTCCGCCGGATCGTCACGCGCCCGCGCCTCGGCGGTCAGCGACTCGAACCGCGCCAGGTCGACCTCGCCCGGCCCGACCTGCAGTAGATAGCCGGGCGGGCGCGTCCTGATCCGATCGGCGCCGAGCAGCTTGCGCAGGCCCGAGATGTGGCCGTGCAGCGCGGTCTGCACGGTCTCCGGCGGGTGCTCTCCCCACAACGCCTCGATCAGCTCGGTCCCGGGCACCACCTGGCCGCGGCGCAGGAGCAGCAGCGTGAGCAGTGCCCGCCGCTTGGGGCGCGCCGGGGTCAGATCGCGATCACCTTCGACAACCCGCAACGGACCAAGCAGCTCGAACTCCACTCGGGCCGATTGTCTCACGCGTTAGCCCTGCGTTAGCGGCGCGGCAGAGGCGCGTAAGGCGGCTGCGCGATCGTTGGCGACCCGAAGCATGAGCCGAAAGGAGTCCCCGTGGAACACCAGCCGCAGTCTTTCTACGCGTCTCCGGCCGAGGCGCTTCAGGCGCCGCCGGAGGAGTTTCTCTATCTGGCCTGTCTGCACCAGGGCACCGGCGTGGAGGAGCCGGACTTCCTCGCTGTGGTCGATGCCGAGGACGGGCGCATCGTGCACGAGACGCCGATGCCGAACGTGGGCGACGAGCTGCACCACTTCGGCTGGAACCGCTGCAGCTCGGCCTGTCATGGGCCGGATCGCTCGCATCTGATCGTGCCGGGCTTCCGCTCGTCGCGGATCCACGTGCTGGACGTGGCGGACGACCCTCGCCGGCCACGGATCGAGAAGGTGATCGAGCCCGAGGAGGTGGTGCGCGAGACCGGCCTGACGCGGCCGCACACGGTGCACTGCATGCCGGGCGACAACGTCGTGATCAGCATGTTGGGCGACGCCGACGGCGGCGGCGCCGGCGGCTTCGCGGTGCTCGACGCGAAGACGTTCGAGCTCAAGGGGCGCTGGGAGAACGGCGGCGAGACGCCGGGGCTGGGCTACGACTTCTGGTACCAGCCGCGGAAGAACGTGCTGATCTCGTCCGAGTTCGGCGAGCCGAACGCCTACGAGGGCGGTTTCGACATCGACGACGTCGGCGCCGGGCGGTACGGCCGGCGGCTGCACTTCTGGAACCTCGAGCGGCGCACGCTGGAGCAGACGATCGATCTCGGCGAGCAGGGCCTGGTCCCGCTCGAGGTGCGCTTCCTGCACGACCCCGACGCCGACCAGGGCTTCAGCGGCGCGACGCTCGCCAGCAACATCGTCCGCTTCCACCGCTCAAACGGGAGCTACCAGACCGAGCGCGTGATCGAGGTCGACAACGAGGAGCTCGAGGGCTGGCCGCTGCCGGGCGGCGTGCCGGGGTTGATCACCGACCTCGTCGTCTCCATGGAGGACCGCTACCTCTACTTCTCCAACTGGCTCCACGGCGACCTGCGCCAGTACGACATCTCGGACCCCGCCAACCCGAGGCTGACGGGCCGGCTGTGGCTGGGCGGGCTGCTCGGCAAGCCGGGCGACGCGGGCCGCGAGCTGAACGGTGGGCCGCAGATGATCCAGCTCTCGCTGGACGGCCGCCGCCTGTACGTGACGAACTCGCTCTACTCGACCTGGGACAACCAGTTCTACCCCGGCCTGCGCTCCTGGCTCTTGCGGGTGAACTGCGACCCGGACGGCGGCATGGAGGTCGACCCCGACTTCTTCGTCGACCTCCACGACCGGCCGGGCGGGCCGGCGCGCGCGCACGAGGTGCGGCTCCAGGGCGGCGACTGCACCACGGAGATCTTCCAGTGATCCCGGTCGCCCACGTCGGCGGGATGCCCGTCGAGGAGACGCTTGCGACGCTGGCGCCGGCGGCCGGCATGTTGGCGCTGCTGGTCGGCGCACGGCTGCGGCAGCTCGCAGGCTCGCTCCGGCGTCGCGGTGCCCCGCCGGGCCGATGAACGGCGCGGCGGGGCCCTGTCGCGGAACCGGGCAGCGCGGAGCCGCCACCGTCCGACGGTAGGGCACCCAAAGGCTCGGGCAAAGCCTCGGGTTCGCCCCCTGGGCGGGCCGCCCTTGGGCCGCCAGCATGCGGCTCATGCCGACGAGTCGAACCCGACGCACCTGTCTACTGGCGGCGGCCGGGCTGGCCGCGACGCTGGCGCTTCCGGCCGGCGCGTCCGCCTGGACGGTCTACGTGACCAACCACATGACGAACAGGGTGTTCCCGATCGACACCGCTACGAACAGCGCCGGGCAGTACATCTCGGCCGGCCTCCTTCCACAGGGGATCGCGATCGCCCCCAACGGGAAGACCGCCTACATCGCGGACTCGGGCGCCAACTACGTCATGGTGGTCAACACGATGCGCCGGAGCCAGGACGGCGCGATCACTGTGGGGAGCGGTCCCATGGCAGTCGCCATCGCGCCGGACGGCAAGACCGGCTACGTCGCGAACGCGGGGTCGAACAGCGTCACGCCGTTCGACGCGGTCGCGTACAAAGCGCGTCCGGCGATCGCGGTGGGAACGGGTCCGGTTGACATCGCGGTCACGCCGGACGGCGAGACGGCCTACGCGGTGAACCACGGCTCCGGCAACGTGACTCCGATCGACACCGCCAACGGGACCACCGGCCAGCCGATCGCGGTCGGCAGCCTGCCGTCGGCGATCGCGATCACTCCCGACGGCAGCACCGCCTACGTGACGAACGAGGGCTCGAACAGCGTGACCCCGATCGACCTGGCCACGCGCGCGACCGGGCCGCAGATCCCGGTCGGGCGGTACCCGGATGGGATCGCGATCGCGCCCGATGGCCGGACCGCGTACGTGACGAACAGCGGCGCGAACGCGGTCACCCCGTTCGATACCGCCACGCACGCGCCGCGACCGGCGATCACGGTCGGCACGGGTCCGTGGGGGGTCGCGTTCACTCCAGACGGGAAGACCGCCTACGTGGCGGGCAACGGCACCGGGGCCGTCTACCCGATCGACACCGCCACCGGCGCCACCGGCGCGCCGATCCAGATCGGCAGCACACCGCTCGGCGTGGCGATCACGCCCCAGCAGGCGCCGACAGCGGCGTTCACGGCGTCGAGCGTGACCGTCGGTCAGGCGACGCGCTTCGATGGCTCGGGTTCGACTGCGGCGAGCGGCAGGATCGCCCGCTACTCGTGGGACTTCGGCAACGGTGACACCGCCGGCTCGAGCCGCGCGACGTTCGACTACGGGTACCCCGAGCCGGGCACCTACACCGCCACGCTGACCGTCACCGACGACACCGGTTGCTCGGCCGAGCCGATCTTCACCGGCCAGACCGCCTCCTGCAACGGCACCGGCTCCGCCCGCGTCTCGCACGACGTGACCGTCTACGCGTCCAACGCGTTCACACTCGGCACGGTGCGACGGGACAGGCGCCGCGGCCTGGCGACGATCGCGGTGAACGTTCCGGGCCGCGGCCGGCTGTCGCTCACCGGCAGGAACGTGAAGCGCGCGAGCAAGTCCATGCGCAAGAGGGGCCGCACGAGGCTCGCGGTGAGGCCGCGGCGAAGCGCGAAGGGCCGGCTGGAGCGCGTCGGCGCGGCGCACGTGAGGGTGAGGATCAGGTTCGCCCCGAAGGGCGGAAAGGCGCGGACCAAAACGAGGACGATCGGGCTGGTGAAGCGCTGGGCGCGCCCGACTACGGTCGCTACCCGGCGGCCTCGCGTGCACCGTCAGGGTCGGCAAACGACAGGACGCGGACGATCCGGCCATCGCGGACGGTGAAGAGCGATGACCGCGTCTCATCGACGGCGAGTCCGTGTGTCCGGCCCACGATGTGGACTACGACCGCGACCTGATCTCCGGCGTCGTGGAAGCGCTGCGGCTCAACCTCGTAGGCCTGCCAAGTCGAGAGGAACTCGCCCCAGAACCGCCGCACACCTTCAAAGCCTCGGTAGCTATCGACGGCCAGCAGTGAGTGAGTCACCGGCACCCACTCGATGCCGGGGTCCAGGAAACGACCGAGAGCTTCATCGGTCAGACGCTGTACGAAGTCTTCAGTGGCGCCCTCGCCCGCAAGCTCCGCGTAGAGACGGCGCACCAGGTCGACGTTCTCCCTTGACACCTCGTTCCAGTTTCTCGCATGGCGCGCTTCCGTAGGTCCTTAGCATCGCGAGGGTGTCCTCACCGGCCAGCCCGGACTTCTACGACACCGAGTTGCGCGCTCACCACAAGCACCTTCGCGCCGCCTGGGGAATCCGCCCCGGTGACCAGGTGGTCGACGTCGGCTGCGGAACCGGGCTGACGACCCGCGAGGCGGCGCGTGCCGCGGCGCCGGGCAGCGTAGTGGGCGTTGACGTGTCCGAGCGCATGCTCGAGCGCGCTCGCCAGGTGACGGCGGACGAACGGCTCGGCAACGTCCGATACGAGCTGGGCGACGCCCAGGTGCATCGCTTCGACCCCGGCGCCTTCGACGTGGCGATCAGCCGCTTCGGGACCATGTTCTTCTCCGATCCGGCCGCCGCGTTCGCGAACATCGCCGCCGCGCTGAGACCCGACGCGCGCCTGGTGCTGCTCGTCTGGCAGCGACGCGAGCACAACGAATGGGCGCTGGCGATCGACGCCGCGCTGGGCGCCGCGGCGCGGCCACCGCCGCCGGGGGCGGACCCGTTCTCGCTCGCCGATCCCGAGGTCACTGCGCGCATCCTCGACGGCGCCGGCTTCGACGTCGTGCGGTTCGAGGCGGTCGAGGAGCCGGTCCTCTACGGACACGACCTCGATGCCGCGCTCGCGTTCGTCCGCGGGTTTCAGGACACGAGCGCGGCTCTCGCGAGCCTGAGCGACGCCGAGGCGGCCCGCACCGTCGAGCGCCTGAGGGCGACGCTCGCGGCGCATTGCACCGACGAGCGGGGCGTGGTCCTCGAGGCGCGCTCCTGGTTGATCACCGCTCGGCGGCGACAGCGATGAGTTCGGCTCGCGATCCGGGTCAGAAGGAGGGATGGGTTCGAGAAGGGAGATCGATAATGGGCAAGCTCCTCTGGCATACGATGATGAGCCTCGACGGCTTCGTCGCGGGCCCGAACGACGACATGAGTTGGGCCTTCGGGGCGGACGCCGGATCGGGTGAGACCGTCGACAAGGTCGTCTCCTCGACCGGGGCCCTCCTGGTCGGCAGGCGAACGCAGGACGTGGAGGATCGCCTGCAACCGGGGTTCTACGGCGGCGCCTTCCAGGGACCGTTCTTCGTATTGCGCCACGATCCGCCGGCCCACCCGCCAGTCGTCAAGGGCGTGACCGGGCGTTTCGTGGACGTCGGCATCGAGGACGCCGTGACCATCGCGAAGGAGGCTGCGGACGGTGGCGACGTTGTCGTCCTCGGCGCGAATGTCGCCCGCCAATGTCTGGAGAAGGGACTCCTGGACGAGATCATCGTCCACGTCGCCCCGGTCCTGATCGGAGACGGAGTCCGCTTGTTCGAGCGCGCCGGCGGAGATCCGGTCAGGCTCGAACCGATCTCGTCAGTCGACGAGGGCGGGACGACCGTGCTCCGCTACTCGACCGGACGCGCGGCATCGTCCTGATCGCGGGGTCTCGAGGCCGAACGAGGACCGGTACCGTCCTTTCGGTGGGCGAGTGGGTCCTGCGTGAGCGCTTCGCCACCGACGCGGGCGACATCGCCTGGGACCGACTCGGTGAGGGGCCGCCGGCCCGAGCACTGACAGCTCGACCGCCCCGCCCTGGTCGCGCACGACCTAGTTCATACGCGCGCTGCGCGAGGAGTCGGTCGGCTATCAGGGCAAGCTGCTCGGCCGCGATGTCCTGCCGAGATAACGCCGCGCTGGGCGCCGCGGCGCGGCCACCGCTGCCGGGGGCGGGCGACGCTGACCGATGAACGCGCGCGCTTCCGCGGAGACCACCCATATTGGGGATGCGAGGCCGCGCCCCCTTCCGTTACATGTCAGCCCTGCCGCTTCGCCTTGCGGGGCTTTAGCGTGACCGCCTTGGTGACAATCGTCGACGACGGCGAGCCCGCGGGCGTGAACGTGATCCGCAGCTTGACCTTGAGCTTGCGTTTGCGCTTGAGAGCCTTGGCGCCGGTCTTGGACGGCTTGATCTTGACCCGGACGGTGCCGACCTTGGTGACGTTGCGCAGTACCGGCTTGATGCGCGGCTTGCGCCTGGTGCGCGCGGCGGCGGACCCGTTCGCGGCCGCGCGCCCGAGCAGCGCGTCGGTGATCCGCAGGATGCCGGGGCCGGGGACCCCGATCGCCATCACGCCGTTGACGAGCGGACCAGGAGCGAAGCCAGGGACAGCGCCCGCCGGGTCGCCGCCGCCGGCGACGGGCGTCCAGTCGCCGTTGAAGAGGACCGCCATCCCGGTCTGCCCGTAGACGCTGGCGCGCTCCTCGCCCGGCGCCTGCCACGCCGGGAAGAACCCGCCGGCGATCGCGCCGGGGTCCGCCGCGGCCGGTATCCGCACGTTCGGCGCCAGGACCTGGAGTGCGAGGAAGTCGCCGACGTACTTGTTCGTCGCCGGGTCCGGCGCGAGGTCGTTGCGGGTCGGGAGGTTGACCGCGAACGTGCTCGTGGTACCGGGGGTGGGAACGAACACCTGGCTGAACGCGACCGCCTTGCAGCACACGTAGTTGGCGCTGCCCGGGAAGCCGTTTTCGACGTTCGGATCGCTCGGGATCAGGTCCGGGTCGCGCAGGCCGCGTAGGACGACCATCTGCATCGGGCCGGTCGACCCGCCGACACGGACGCTGACGCGGGTCACGACGCCGTTACCGGCGGGCGGGAACGGGCTCTCGCCGGTCTGCAGGTTGACCGACTGCCAGGCGCAACTCTGCCCGACCTGTGGAGTGAACGGCACGAACTCGGGGCAAAAGCCGGCGGCGAGCGACGGCGGCCGGGCCAGGTTCGTCCCAAACGGGATCGCGGCGGCGGGCTGAACGGCGACAAGACCGGCCGCCAAGACCGCGACGAGGGTCGCGCGGGCCATGCCCAACCCTAATCCGACTACGCAAGCTTCGCCAGCGAGACGTGGCTTCAGTCCCGAGAGGAGGGCAGGGCGTTCGTGAGCCCTGTCTGGGGTGGCGCCGCCGACCGATGCCTGAGGCTGGGCGAGCGCCCGCCGTGCTCCCGCGGAGCCCGCGGGCGCCCGTCCTCTGTTCGGTGCGTCCGGTCCGGCTTGCGCGGTCGTCGCTAGCGCTCGCTGGGAGCCTCGGGCTCGGGCACGTCCTCACCGCCCCAGCCGCCGTCGTCCCAGTCCCAGCCGCCGTCGTCCCAGCCGCCGCCACCGCCGCCGCCATCACCGCCGCCGTCGTCCCAGCCGCCGTCGTCGTCGTCGCAGTAGTCGCCGCAGTAGGGGCCGTCGTCGCCGTAGTAGCCGGGGTCGTCCTCGGGCGGGTCGCCGACCTGGCCTTCCTCGATGCGCTGTCCGTCTGGGAGCACGAGCACGGGGGCGTCGCCCTCCGGGAAGTGGATCTCCGGCTCCGCGGACTCCGGTAGCGGCGTGTCGGAAGGCAGATCCTCGAAGCCGCCGCCGCCACTGCCGCCGCCGCCGTCATCTTGGCGCGGGGCCGGGAGCGGGGTCGCGTCAGGCCCGCTGAGGATTTGGAAGCCGAGGCAAGCCGTCAAGATCTTGCGCTCGAATCTGGCGATGGCGTCGAGTTCCATCCTCTTCAGCTCGCTCGGGGAGAAGAGCAGCGGATCGGGCACGTCGTGTGTGAGCGCGCCGGTGAGGTGGGCGATCTCGTGGAGGATGACCAACGCCTTGTACTCGTCGGCGGTCGGCATTCGGTCCAGGCCGGTCACCTGGGTGTCGCCGAAGAGCTCCCTCCCCTTCAGCGTGTCGAATACCGGGTAGATCGTCACCGTTCCGTTTGCGCCGTCCCCCACCCGCGAAACCTTGGCGATGTAGTCCCCGTTCGGGGTTGACGACTTGACGATCTTCATGGCCGCCCAGACCGCGCTCGCGCTGAAGTTGTCGCCGGTGATGTAGGGGTGGCTGATCTGCCGCCAGCAGGGCGAGTACTCGTCCTTGAGCATCTTGGTCACGAGGTCCGCGACGGACTTGGGCAGCACCTGGTGGTAGGGGTTGCCCGGACCGTCGCCGGAGGCCTCGGCGTCTCCTGCGGCCGGAGCGTCGCTTGCGTCGATGGGTGGGGGCGTGTCGGGGCCGAGCGGATCGGCTGCCGGCGGCACCGGGCCGGGCACGCCGGGCTGGTAGATGGGCCCGCCGTCGAAGCCGGGGTCGTCGGGCAGGTAGAGGCCGGTGTCGAGCGCCGGCCCGTCGTAGTACGCCGCGGCCTTGGAGGCGTGCGCGCCGGAAAGCGCGAGAACGAAGACCGCGACCAACAGGCCCGGCCATAGCCCAAGACGGACGGTGATCGTGCTTCTCATCGGGGCTCCTTTGGTTGTTGGCCCCGTCCTTCGGGCGGCCGGCCGCTTTGGTTCACCCGGGCTGGCTCGCGGCCGCGCAAGAGCCGCCGCGCGCCAGGATCTCCGCCACGATGATCCGGCCAGGCGCTGCGGTCGCAGAGACGAGCACCCAGCAACGACGCTGAGCCGCTCACGCCCAGCCCGAGGAGGAACCCATGTCCCGCCTACGCCGCATCGCCCTGGCCGTGTCCGTCGCCGCGCTGGCGTTCGCCGCGGCGGCCGTTCCGGCCGCCGCCAACGCCGACCTCCAGCCCGACCCGGGGGCGCCGCAAGCGCCGGCCCAGGGCGACAGCGCCCTGCGGCCGACCGCGATCGAATACGGCTTGATCGCCGGCCTGCTGAGCCAACAGCCGGGAACAGACCCGGCGGTCGGCCCCGGTGTGCTCGACCCCGACGACGACCCCGCCTTCGACCCCGGCTTCGGCGGCGGCAGCCTCGGCCCGGGGGCCATCACTCCCTCGGCCGCGAGCGCCGGCGAGGACGGCCCAATCGAAACTGAGCCGGCATCGGGTGGCTGATGGACCACCGAGGCGAACTCCCTCGCCGCGCAGCATCCGCTACGTGCCTGACGTCAACCCGCCACTAGGAGGAACCATGAAGCGACGTTTGTTCGCACTGCTGGCCGTTCCCGCCCTTACTCTGGGCTTCGCCTTCGCATCACCCGCAACCGACCGGGCAGAGGCGTATTACGGAATCAGTCCAGGCTTCGGCTTGAGCGTCGCGTGCGCGGCGGCCGACTTCTACTACGCCCAGGCGGTCGACGCCGGCGACGAGACGACCGCCGAGCAGATCTACGCCATGACAAAGGACTGGCCCTGCTGAAAGCGCCGGGTGCGGGCTCCCGTCCGGTGCCGCCCGCGAGCGAGGGACTCCCACCCAGAAGCCTCCGATCGGGCTGGAGCACCACTCGTTCGTCGGCGGAGGCTCGCCGGCGGCGACGCTCGCTGTGGCAAGCTCCTTGCCGGTGGACGTTTTGCTGCGTTTGGCCGAGCTGTCGGTGGTGCTTGGCGCCAATGTGCAGCCGGATCAGGTGGTGCTAGTGGTCGGCGATGTTGCTCACGTCGCGTTGGTCCGAGCGGTTGCCGAGGCCGCTTACCGGCAGGGCGCGCGTTTCGTGGACGTGGATCTGGCCGATTCGCATGTGCACCGCTCGCGAGTGCTGCACGCGCGTGATGACACGCTCGGCTACGTCGCGGCTTGGCCGGAGGCGCGCATCCACGAGCTCGCACAAGCGCATGGCGCCGGCATCAGGATCGTCAGCCCGCCGCCGCCGGGTCTCTACGATGATGTCGACGCCGCGAGGGTGGACCGGGCACAGCCGCCGCTGAGCCGCGCCTGGCGCGAGGTCGAGTACCGCGTCAACAACACGATCATTCCGGGGCCGACGGAGGCGTGGGCGCAGGCGCTCCGCCCCGATCTCGCGGCCGCCGAAGCCCTCGCTGGGTTGTGGGACGACATCTCGGTCGCCTGCCGTCTTGCAGACCCGGACCCGGTCGTGAGCTGGCGTCGACGGTTTGCCGACTTGCGCGAGCGCGCTCGGGCACTGACCGCCCTGAGACTCGATGCGGTTCGATTGCGTGGACCGGGCACGGACCTCGTCGTCGGCCTGCCGCCGACGGCGCGCTGGGAACCACCGACTCACGTCAACGAAGGCGGCATCGAGCATGTCTGGAACCTGCCGTCCGAGGAGGTCTACACCGTGCCCGACCGCGACCGCGCTGACGGCGTTGTGCGGTTGACGAGCCCCGCGGTCGTCGGCGGCCGGCTCGCACACGACGTGAAGCTCACATTTCGCGGCGGTCGCGTGGTGTCGGTGGCGGGATCCGAGGGCGTGGACGCCCTGTGTACGTACCTGGCGCGCGATGAAGGAACGACACGCCTCGGCGAACTGGCGCTCGTTGACGGCGCCAGCGCCGTCGCCAGCCTCGGGCGCACCTTCGGCCTGATCCTGCTCGACGAGAATCGCGCCAGCCACATCGCGCTCGGGTTCGGCTTCCCGGCACTCGTGGAGCAAAGCGACCGTGACCGCATCAACACGAGCGGCGACCACCTCGACGTCAGCATCGGATCGGACCAGGTGGAGGTCACCGGCATCGACGTCGACGGACGCGAGCACCGCCTGCTCTGCGGCGGCATCTGGCAACACGACCCCTAGCGACGACTGCACTGGCGTTTTGAGGCAAGCGGGGGGTGTCCGGTTCGCTGCCCGGTCTCGGGTCGTTCGGTTGCGGGCCGTGTGCCCGTTTCGCCCAGTCACGTGGTTCTGAGCGGCATCGGCGAACCGATGCCGGCGCGTCGGAGCCAGACGTAGCCTCCACGCCGGCCGCTCGGTTGTCGCCCCCATGACGTGAGCGCGGATGGGCAATGGATGGCGCTGCCCTCGAGCGTTGCAGGCCACCGTCGCGCCACTGTAACTATTGGTTAAACTTGGGGTTACGCTCTGATGGTGGCCGCGATCAGGCAGTCTCGGGCGGAACGTCGTCGCGCTCGCGAGCGCAGGATTGTCGATGTCACGCGCGAGTTGCTGGACGAGCGCGCGTTGCAGGGGGTGCAGGTCGACCGTATCGCCCGCCGGGTGGGGATCAACAAGGCTCTGATCTACCGGCACTTCGCTTCCAAGGAGGAGTTGTTCGCGTTGACGATTACGCGCTATCTGGCCGAGATCGAGGCGCTGCTT